>JAITAK010000011.1 GCA_031284165.1 Puniceicoccales bacterium | reverse complement strand
AAGAGCGCATTCGCCGCGAGTATGATTTAGATGTCATCTCGACTTATCCTAGCGTAGTGTATCGGGTAATGAAGACGGATCGTACAGAGTTATGGGTGGACAATCCGCTACATTTACCGGAGCTTTCGTCTGTAGATTACATCCAAGAACCGATGATCCGCGCGATGATTCATATTCCTAATGGAGCCATTGGCGACATGTTGATGCTGATTTCCGAGAAGCGCGGGGTATGTTTGCGAACGGATACTATTGATCAGCAGCGGGTGATGTTGTGTGGTGAACTCCCTTTGAATGAGGTCTTAGTTGATTTTAATGATCGCTTAAAGAGCATTACAAAGGGATACGGTTCTATGGACTACGAGTTGACGGAATATAGGACATCGAATCTAGTAAAAATGGATTTGCTCGTTAATGGAGAAGCAATCGATGCCTTTTCATCGATTGTTCATCGAGATAAAGCAGTACTGAAAGGCCGGGAACTGTGTCAAAAATTGAAAGAGATTCTACCACGACAGCTCTTCGCCGTAGCCATTCAAGCGGCCATTGGCAGCACAATTATCGCTCGTGAGACGCTAAGTGCGCTGCGCAAAGATGTAACGGCGAAGTGTTATGGAGGCGATATTACGCGGAAGCGTAAGCTCCTTGAGAAACAAAAAGAAGGCAAGAAAAAGATGAAACAGATTGGGAAAATTTCCATTCCTCAGGATGCATTCATCAAAATTTTGAAATCTTCAACCTAGGGTTTCATCGTGAGCTGCCTCATGGGTTATATATTGGTTATATGTCGGCTGCATCGTTAGATTCCATTGCCCTTAAGATCGCTTGGCCGCACTCAGTATCTTTATAAGGGACATAGGAAATTTCCCCATTTTCCAAGCATATACAGAAAGAAAGCTCGGCGGCATTTCTCATCGTTATTGATTGTGATGTCGTTAATTCATCTTGCTCTTGTTGGTTGATAGGCGTTTTCCCATTGGAAAGAATATCAAAGTTTTGAATTTCATTTGGAATAGTGTATTCATTCTTTGCTATTTTCAAAATATCATTAAGCATTGTTTTAAATGCCTCTTTTTCAGGGGAATCTTGCGTAGGATCTCCAGAAAAACGATGACAGCTATGCGGCCCTTTCTTATAGGAAAACATTCGCCAGTTGTTTAATCCCCATTTTTTTAGCTTCCAAATAAAAGCTCCACCTTGCGTCGCCGGAATAGTATTACTGTCAGCCGTTCCCATTAAAACAAATATTGGAGGGCACTCTTGTAGCTTTTCTTTCAAGGCATCGTTATTGTCATCCAGACCACAGGTCGGCGAAAACGGATATAAACATTGAAGAACGCGCTGCTGATATTCTGGATTTTTCAGGAGATCAGATACACGGCATTCACCTATAGGTGTTGATTCTCCTTTTATGTCTAAACTGATGGACTTTAAATCATCAGGTTGTGCAAACTTGAAATAAAGAGATTGCTGATGGTTTCTAATAACTTCATAATGTAGAGAACCATTATTAGTTATCTTAGACGAGTAATTTTCTGTCCATGCTTCATTAATGACAGGAGATACAAAGGCCACCGCTTTGAACTGCTTTAAAAATGTCGGATTGTTGACCAAGAGTAAGGATGTGACGTATCCTCCGATACTGTGGCCACAAAAAGTCATTTGCTCAGAATCAACGTAGGATAGTTTTTTGATTTTGTTCACTTGATCTATAACTTGTCGGCAAAGATCCCCTTTCCCATACTTAGGATTCATCTCAATAGTTGCAAAAACTATTCCATTAAAAACCAAAAACCGGGCTAAAGGTTGAATGCCCATGGATATATTATTTTGATCCCATTGAGAAGGAGATTGATCAGGAGATTCAACATGAAGTGTTGTTGTGTCTCCTTCTAACGCAGAGTTAATGCTTCCTCCATGTAACCAAACAAGGCTGGGTAATTTTGTTTCTCCTTCTTTGTTTTTCGGAGAATAAACGACCATAGGAAGTTCAAGATCATCGGTTTCTGTACGTATTGTTTCAAAGCCTATATTTTTATCATCGGACTTTAATAAAAACGGTTTATAAAATTTAGAAATATTGTTTTCAAGTGTTTTAAGTGCATTATTGTACAGTCCGTATGGCCTACATTGCATCATACACTGCTCAAGCTTAGCATATCTATTGCTAAGATCATTGTATTGTTGTTTCTGTGCCGGTGGAACACATTGCGCATTATTTTTTCCTCCCAGAAATAAATCCCAAAAGTGGCCAACCTTTGAAGTGGCTGACGTAAGTTGTTTGTTAAACGAGCGCATTGGCATTAATTGGCAGAATTTATACACATCTTCTTGAAAATTTTCGATCATGGAGCTAAGTTGAGCGGCTTGATCAACATCATTGCAATATTGGCAAGATTTTAATTCCTGTGACGTTTGTTCTGTGAAGTTTTTTACTGCACTCTTCACATTATCTTTTGTGATTGACGGCAACCATTTACTGTTTTCGTTTTCTTTGTTAGCATCAAATTCAGTGGATAATTGGGTATACTCTTGCTCCAATGTACGGAGTATCTCTTGCAGTTTTTCGCTTTCACTTTCACCTGCTAGCGAAGGCAAACTTTCTGCTGCGAAACAAACCCCTTGACCTAATAATCCAAGAAGGCATACTATATAAACATTAGTACGTTTTTTCATCGTTGTCATGATTTCTATATAACTAAAAGATGTCAAGCTATTATTAAAAAGAATTTTTGATGACAAAAATTGAGAAAATTTGATGACAAAAATTGACACTTCAGACAAATTCCAAGAAAAAGAAAGCTGAAACGGAAAAATATAAGTCACGTTGAAAATCACCAAAGGCATTTTTTCTATAGAATGAAAATCCAATCTTGAATTTTCGGGTTTTCTTCGTAATCAAAGTACATGAGAGTTCTTTTGACCAATGATGATAGCATTTATTCTGTGGCACTGCAGCGCCTCACTTGCGCATTGATCGAAAAAAAATGGGAAGTTTACGTCGTCGCTCCTGATAGTGAAAGAAGCGGCGTGGGTTGTGCATGTACTTTAACCCGAGGAATTTCGGTAGTCCCTTTCCAAGAATTCAATTGTCCTGCCTGGGCCATTAGCGGTACGCCTTTAGATTGCGTTAATTTGGCACTTTCCCACCTTCTCAAAGGTAGTTTGCCCGACGTCATTATTTCGGGAATTAATTGGGGAATTAATGTATCCATTCCCATGATTTTTAGTTCTGGAACGGTTGGCGGTGCTATTGAAGGTACGGTTTTTGGCATCCCTTCTATTGCCGTTTCGCAGTGTTTGCCGGGACAAGATGGGCAGTATATTCAAAAAAAGATCGATTTTCTGGCCCATGAAGGCCTGATGAAAAGCATCGATGTGGCTGTTCAGAAAACAATAGGCTATGCAGAAACTGTTGCCCAAACTTCAGAAAACGTCGTCCATAATATCAATTTTCCCTATCCAGTAACTCCGGAAACTACAGAAGAAATCACCCGTTTGAGCTCCATCATTCACGGCAAAGGTGTGTCTTGCTCGCTCTATGAAAAAGAAGGGGATAAATATTATTTCGCTATCCAAAGTGATCTATCCCTAGCCCCTGTACCCGGAAGTGATATTGATGCGCTGCTCCGCGGAAAAATTAGTTACAGTACTATTGATTTAAAACGCTTGTGTTAATATGATTATCGCTTAGCCTAGATAAAATTAAAAAAGTGAACCTGTATTTGCTCAAAAATATGAATAAAAACGATGGCGGTACGCAAGAGAAGAAAATGAATCACCATGATCGTGATGTTCATGATTGCCCGCCAACTTCAACGATGGGGATTTTAGAGATCGATAGCAGCGGCAGATTTGGGAATATAATCTCGCCGCACGCTTTGGGTAAAGTACAGCGGAAGGATCCCTATGTCCCGCAGGAGTTACTAACGCGCTATCACTTGCGCCGTGGGATGATGCTTTCTGCAGCAGTACTGCAGCGCAGCGATGACGTCAATCCACGGGTGAGGGCGATTAATGAAATCGATGGGATCGAGGCACTACGGCGCATGGAATTCCCTAAATTTGAGGACCGCACCTCGCTCGCTCCTGATCAATTTTTATCCTTGGAAACTGAGAACGGGCGCCTATCCAATCGCATTATTGATCTCTTTTCGCCCATCGGCAAAGGACAGCGAGGATTGATCGTTGCACCGCCTAGAACGGGTAAAACAACATTGCTCCATGATATTGCCGTAGGCATTAAAGAAAATCATGCCCATTGCCATTTAATAGTCTTACTCGTCGATGAACGACCAGAAGAAGTCACCGACTTTCAACGCACCGTCGCCGCAGAATTGTTTGCTTCTTCCAACGATGAAGATCGCATGACGCAAATTCGCGTTGCGGAACTGGCCATTGAACGAGCAAAGCGTCTTGCGGAGGTCGGGAAAGATGTGGTGGTGCTGCTGGATTCGATAACGCGCCTTGCTCGGGCATATAATCATCAATTTTCCAGTGGGCGCACTTTATCCGGAGGCATGGATATCCAAGCCTTAGAGCGCCCCCGCATGCTATTTTCTGCAGCACGTAACCTGGAAGGGCGGGGAAGTTTAACGATTTTGGCAACGGCACTCGTTGAAACAGGGAGCCGTATGGATGATCTCATCTTTCAAGAATTTAAAGGGACAGGAAACATGGAAATTGTGCTCCATAAGAAAATCGCCGATATGCGCATTTATCCAGCTATAGACCTTCAGGCTTCGGGAACGCGTCGGGAAGAATTATTGCTGAAAGCGGATTTATTGGATAAGATTCACTTTCTTAGGCGAGCATTATCGGGCCTCAAAGTCGAAGAAGCGGCGGAAACTTTAATAACACGCATAAAAAAAACAAAAAATAATAAAGAATTCTTGATTTTGTTGCAAACGACGTTAAGCCATTAGATCAATTTATAAGAAGAATGCAAAATTTTGCGGAACAATGCTTGGATATTGCTCGTTCGATTTCGAGTCACAATTTGGATTACATCAATGAAGAAGGTCGCGTTCAGGCGATCGAGGGAGAAAATTTCGTCGGTGACGAAGGAGCCCATGTCGCACTAGCTCTAGGAGAGTATTATCGCTTAACGCATGAGGCGAATTTTTCAAAGCATAGCATCATTGATCTCGGGGCCAAAGTCATTGCCTATCAGGTCAAAAACATTCCTAAAAATACGGATTGGATTGGTTATGTAGCGCTAGCGCTTCTTTCCTTTGGTGCCGTTAAGGAGCGCAATCCGGTTTGGGAAAGACTTCCAGAAGAGGTGCGGACTAAGCTCGACAATTTATTACTTCATCGAGATGAAGTTAAAGTGGGGAAATTTGCCACGGCCATTGCAAAATCTGTAGCGCGATATGGCTTAAGGTTGACCAAAAAGGATGAAACTGGAAAATTGATCGATAAGTTTTTGACCTATTGTGAGCAAAATTCCAGTGGAGGTTTCTTTGATCACGGCAATGGGCAAGGAAAGAGTGGATGTTTTGATATAAGTGGGCTTTGTAATTTTTCCTTTATTCGCCAGGCGCTCCATCTACACACGGATAATTTTTTAGTTGAAAAGAAATTACCCAGTTTGCGGACCCATGCAGAGAAATACATCCGCCTTATTCCGGAACTCATGAGACAGGACGGAACCTGCTGGAGCTATGGACATGGAGTCGGTGCTCATGCACAAATGTATTGTATAAGCATCGTGATCCAGGCGTTACACGACAATTGGATTGCGTCTGAGAAACAGTCGATGTATGTCAACATCGTTCTCGATTTATTTCAGAAATTTTTCTGCCACTACATCGATCAAGAGCACGGATACATGGTCATTTGTGACCATGAACGCGTTTCAGGTGAAGAACAGAGCAGCATTCGGGCTAATTTTGACGCGGTGCGCTATTTATGCCAATGGTCACGGTTGGCGAAGAAAAATCCGTTAAACACGCATCACATTCGCCGTACATCCTGTTTTAAAGAAGGAAATCGCCTTGTCGTTTTTGATAAAACGGCCAAAGGAGAGCATGGATTATTTATTTATCGCGATGAGAAAACAGGCATGAATTTACAGTTACCGCTGATCAGTGAAAGCCTTCCGGAGCGCAGTGACAGTTTAGCATTTCCCCATTGTCCTGGGGTATTTGATTGGCCAGCGGCGAAGTATTTACCCATTTTACAGCCGGAGTTAACTATTGAGGGTCGGCGTTATATTCCTTCCTATTATGGCAGGAAGCTATCGACAGGCTTAGGGAACCATGGAAGCGTCGTTTTTACCTACGAACAACCCGAATTCATCACGGTGGAAGGAGAAATGGTCAGCGGCATTGGGAGTTGTAAAGTAGCATGGACATTTTCTGAAGGTAAAGTGGTTTCAGAATTTACATACTTGGTGAAAGACCGGGTACGTGTAGAATATCTACGCTATTTCATTGCATTAAGTGCGCCTCACTCCATTTATGGGATTAATAATTTGACTCTTGATGAAGGAAGTTTAAGGGCGGTGGTTGAACATGATGATATGATGTTGAGTTGGCAAGAGATTGCAGAGGTGGCCATAAATTCGGAATATCGCACATGTTACGGAAAGATTCACTACTTGCAGGAGCTTTCGCGAAACTATCCTCTCATTATGCACCCAGGGCAACCATACAAATTAATTATATCATTCACGCCAGATGTGATCAAAATATAAGATCTGACTGGTAAATTGCCTCCTTATTTAGGTCTAGAAAATTGAAGTCGTTTTCCAATGAAGATCATCAGGGCGTCGCCTTGATCGGCTATTATTGAACAACGGCGATGACCGCGGAAGCGATAGTATGCGTATGGGTTAAGGAAAGGATAACTTTAGAACCGCCAACAAGGCTTAGGAGTTTAAGGCCCAGAGCATCGAGTCGAACTTCAGGGGAACCGTTAAGACGATTAATAATGGAAGCACTTTGCCAAGAAAACTGAACGCCTATGCCACATGCGAAAGCTTTTGCTGTAGCTTCTTTAGCAGCAAAACGGGCAGCGAGCGAAGGGAATGGGTTACTTTTTTTCAAGCAATAGTGAAGTTCTTCGGGTACATATACTTTCTGCAGGAATTTTTCGCCATACTTTTGCACTGTCCTTTTGATACGTTCGATCTCGACGATATCGTGGCCAATAGAAATAACGCTATGCATAAAAATAGAAATCTCTTCTATTTAAAAACAATAGCAAAAGTAAACTGATATTATCGACCACGATTAATTTTTAGATTAAACTTAAGATTGTCATTTTGACTTAGCGTATTCATCAGAGGAGCTTTCGTCATCACTTTTAGACGAACTAGGCGAATTAAGTAGCTCGGGGTTTTTTTTAAGTAGCTCGAGGTTTTTTTTAAGTTGTGCTAAAGCTTCTTTGTTGATTTTACCATCGTGAATTTGACTTAAATAATCCTCAATAATTTTTTCAGCCTTTTTAGCCTGCTCTTGGAGCTTAGGAGATAACTCCGCGTTCTTCTTGAGAAGTTTATCCCATATGTCGGTAAATTGATTAGTAGTTTTTATAAAAGCACTTTCGATTTCATCGGTTTTCAATTGTTTAGCATAAAGTTCCAAATTTTCAGTTAGAGTCTCTAGAGTCTTTAGAGTCTCTGGAGTCTCTGGAGTCTCAATTGTGTCAGATTTCTCCTCGAGTAGGGACTCTGAAGAAGTTTGGTCATTTTCTGATTGGTCGATTGGACCACCAAGATCAGATCCAGAATCCTGGTTCTCGTTATTTGCTGCGACCGTTGTTGGAACGTATGCGACGTATTTTTTTCCATTAACCTGAAAAATATATGGTGCCGTATCAGTCCCAAATACGTCACCGCCGCTAAAAGCGATTGCACTGCAAAGCAATGTAACGCGTGAAATTTTTTCAAAATTTGCCATATACTTAAATAATGATAATTTTTCTTACATCTTCAAGTAAAATTAAACCCTAAATTCTGTAATTACATTGAAATTTTCACAAAAGTTAAAATTAACCGATTGAATCCGCAAATTTTGATAGCAAAGTTTAGCCAAAAATGCCCTTAAATTGAGACTTGCAAATGATTTTTTTCTCTCAACATAGAGTAAAGTTAAGGCGCCTCTAGCTCAATTGGATAGAGCATCTGACTACGGATCAGAAGGTTGCAGGTTCGACTCCTACGAGGCGCGCCAAAAGGAGATCTTTACACTAGGAGGGGGGGGTGAAAGGCGCTTGTCATTTTCATGCCCTATGGAAGGTGTTTTTCATAAATTGCTTCCACTGTGTATGAGCCCTATTAATGGCTTTCAATCTCTCTTCAGCTTCTTCTTTTGTTTGACACAGATAGCCTTGATTTCTCTTATTTTTCTCAAAGTTACTAGGATCATACTTTTCGGCTTCTGCTTGATAAGCCTCTTCAATTTTTTTATTCACATCTTCTAACGGGAGATTGACGAAATCTTCTGGCTTTAGATTAAGTAGCTCATAAAAAGTTCTGCCGGTAGTTTACGCATCGCTAAGGCATTCCTTAGCGATCTCTAAAATGCGTTCCACTGATGCAGGATTCTCAGTATAATAAGTCAACATCCTATTTAAAATCTCGCTGATTGCTCTTTCTTTTTCTTTATTTTCCTCTTCAATATCATTTATAATTTTATTTACTTTTTGCTTAATTTTCCAAGAAATGCTCTTTGAGTTTAAAAGCCCCATGACTGTTAGCTGAGCTTTCCTAGCAAAGTTTCTTTTGTTTATAGCCTCCTTTATAGCCTCATCTGCTTTTCTATTCACATCTGGTTTTACCATCCCACATACTTTTTGGTCAGCAACGACTTTTGATGCCATAAGCTCCTGTTTGATCTCATCTGCTTTTTCCTTCAAAAGGCTTTCTGGGTTTACAGTCATTTTTGCAACCATTTTTTCTTTTATCTTTGAAATTTTTTCTGAAAATTTGGTTGTAAGATGGTTTTTACGGTTATTGATTTCTTCTATAATAACCTTGCCGATCCCAGGATGTTGACTTTCAGGGATGACGAATATATGGATAAGCGCATGTAAGAAGCGATTCATATTGATTTCTTCTCTGTTTTTTTCTTCAACAACTTTACCCATGAAATCACTAAACCCCTTAATAGCCTCAATACCATTCTCAGGCTCACCATCCATTAATCTATAGAGTGCATCTTGTTCTTTTCTAAGTTCTTGCTCGTGTGTTTCTACTAGATAGTCGAATGCATCTTGTTCTTCTCTAATCTTTTGCTTATGTATTTCTACCAGACAATTTTCAACTTTTTCTAACGATTTCTCTGTAGTGGACATTTCATTTTCATCGATTTTGATTAATTCTCCTTCATTGGTTGCATTAAGCGACTCACTACTAGGTTGTTTCTTATTTTCCATTGCTTCTTCATTCCTTTTTTGTATTATGTCTGATACCGCTGAACTAGGAGGCATCCCCCAGTTTGTAGTAATCTTTATTATACGATTATTGTCTTTATCTATACCCATACCTGTAAGATAAAGATCGGCTATCGCTTTTGTTCGATTCTGCTTATTGTAATCATACATTACAATAATATTAAGAAGCCTTTCAAATAACTCAGGATGATTGCTATCTTCACTTTCTAGGAACGCATTTACCAAATCATTATCGATCTCAATTCCTAGAAACGTATTTACAAAATCATCATCGATCTCAATTTGCGTATTATCGTCTGTTTTTATAGCATCGTATATCAGTTGCTTATAAATTTCCCACACTCTTATTTTGTTCTCTCTTTCATGTTTTTTGTCATACTCCTTCATTGCCTCTAGCATCCTCGACCGTGAATCTCTCCAGTTTTCAGTTTTCTTTACTACTATTTTTGGTACTACTTTAGTTCTTGGGCTATTCAATTTGTTAGAAGTAGCTCCTATTACTGCGTTATGTGATTCGTCATTAGTATCGTCGCTAGTACTTGTACTGTCACTACTAGTACCTGCGAAACTTAACGCATGATTAAGACCTAACGCAACTATATATAATCTTATCATGAAATTTCTGTTTAATTTTGCCATATAATGTCTACTATTAGTAAATTTTGCTTTGTAAAGTTAAAACTGATTATTTTTTATATTTTGATGAACTGTAAATTATTCTAACCGAAAATTCGATTTCGTACTTGATTTGACCCGAAAAATTTCAATAACGTCGATCTAGCGGGGTCGTAGCTCAGTTGGTAGAGCGCCACAATGGCATTGTGGAGGTCGTCGGTTCGAGACCGATCGGCTCCACCATCGATGTCGATGGATACTGATAAATGCTTCTGTAGCAATGGACTTTATTTCAAAACGGATTGTCGTCCTTCCATGATTCTGGAAATACGAACCATAAGTGATCATTTTACTTTTAATTCCTCAGCTTATTCCTAGTTTATTATTCGATGAATGCCCAAAGAATCGTCATTAGTGGTGTGGGTTTGACTGCGCCCAATGCTAATCATCTCAGTGACTTCCGCCATTGTCTCCTCCATAAAATTGCTCGCATCCAGGAAATCGATGTGCGCTATATGGGAAAATTACCTGCAGGAGTTTGCGATTTCGATCCATTGAAATATCAAAATAAAAAGGAACTGCGTCATTGTACTCGTGCGGCCTCTATCGGTATTTTTTGTGCCCAAGAAGCGCTCTGCGATGCACAAATCTCGCTTGAAACCATTGATACTTCGCGTGTTGGGGTGTATGTAGGCATCACGGAGCATGGCAATGTGGAAACGGAAAATGAGGTCCATAATTTATTGCAATTTAATGGTGATGTGAAGTTTTGGGCTCATCATCACAATCCACGAACTATTGCGAATAACCCTGCCGGCGAAATTAATCTGAAATTGGGCATCCAAGGCCCTCATTATACTATTGGTGCGGCCTGTGCTGCGGGTAATGCGGGAATTATCCAAGCCGTTCAGATGCTACGCCTAGGAGAAGTTGATTTGGCCATTGCCGGAGGGATTAGCGAAAGTATCCGTTCCTTTGGCATTTTTGCGGGATTTCGCAGTCAAGGAGCCCTAGGTTATGGCAGCGATCCCAATAGGGTAAGCCGTCCCTTTGACTGTAAACGCAATGGAATTGTCGTCAGTGAAGGAGGATGTTTATTTATTATCGAACGTTTAAGTGATGTACAAAAGCGCTTCGGTAAAGTTTATGGCGAAATTGTCGGCTATGGAATGAATACGGATGCGACAGATGCTGTACTCCCTAATGCTGAGCGCCAGGCGCAATGCATTCGCATGGCCTTAGAGCGCGCTCATCTCACTCCAGAAGAAGTCACCATTATCAATAGCCATGCAACATCTACGCCTATGGGCGATGCGGTTGAATGTGAAGCAATCCGTAATGTATTTGGAAATTCGACAAAAACTTATATTAATAATACAAAGAGCTTTATTGGCCATACTATGGGAGCTGCAGGGGCATTAGAATTGGCAGGGAATCTTCCTGCGTTTGAGGACGGCTACGTGCATCCGACGATCAACATTGATGAACTAGATCCTCAGTGCGCGTTAGAAAATTTAGTGATTAACGAGGCAAAATTTGTAGGTAATATTGAAACGATCTTAAACACTTCTTTTGGAATGTTGGGAACGAATTCCGCAATTATTGTAAAGAAAATAGTGTAAAAGAAAAGAGAATATAGTAATATATAAGGGCTGCGCGCCCTTATAATCCCCGCCAGGAGGCTCTAGCCTCCTGGACCTGGATAAAAGGAGAAACCTGGCGCTTCGCGCCAGGTTTCTCCTTTACAGGATTTATTATTTGCCCGGCAAATTTTTTTTGTGAAGCCATTCCAAGATTACCTGAATTTATTCTAGCCCCGTGGCTACGCCACGGGGCGGGATTGATGAATAAGTAGAATAGTGTATGAGAGAATAATAATATTAGGGCTACGCGCCCTTATAATCCCCGCCAGGAGGCTGAGCCTCCTGGACCTAAAAGGAGAAGCCTGGCGCTTCGCGCCAGGTTTCTCCTTTACAGGACTTGTTATTTGCTCGGCGAATTTTTTTGGTGAAGCCATTCCAAGATTACCTGAATTTACTCTAGCCCCGCGGCGAAGCCGCGGGGCGGGATTAATAAATACTCCTTACAAGGTCTAGGACAGAACTTCACAGCAACGTCAATGCTGCGGCTTAAAGAGGAATCTAACTAACACGTTAGAAAAAGAAATAATTGAATTTTAACATATTTATAAATAAAAAGTAAAAAAATATTTGACATAATTAACATTTTCTTTAAATTAAAAATTTAAGATGAAAAAGATAATAAAAACAATAAGTAACGTCATTGCGAGCAGCTTACTTTTAGGAAGCGCCACGGAAATCATGGTATCCAGTCAAGCACTGGGTAGTAATACCTCCGAAGTGAAGATTAAAAATGAGAGCGAGCAGACATTTGATGCCGATAAATATGAAACAACACATCCGCTTACATCTTTTACAAAAAATCCAGGAAAACTAAATCCAGGAAAACTAACTCTAACTAAAAGTCATGTATTAGGCCAAGGTGGACTGGGTGTTGTTTACGATGGCACAATAGACATCGACGACAAACCACAAAATGTTGTCATTAAAGAAGCCATTAAAGGAGGTAAGCGGGCATTACAGAGGGAAGGCGAAACCGGAGAAAAAATGTCAGAGGCACGAGAAAAAACCTTAATAGCGTTAAAAGACATCAGTCAAAACGAAGATAGAGATAAAAGCAAAGATCCGTTGCTTTCTGATGTACAAGGTCTCGAAAACGTTGTAGTTCCGGTGATGCTAAAGAATGGCGTATTAGTTCAAGAAAAGATTAATGGATTGGATGCTTGGAATGCTGTATACAAGGATAATCAAGATTTTCCATATTCCGACAGTTTTGTCGATGATCCTCAAAAGGCTATCGAACGCATATGTGGGCTAGTACTCGCCTTGCATACATTGCATGCTACAGGGATAGTTCACCATGATCTAAAGCTAGATAATATTATGTTTGAAAAATACACGCTTCCTATAGAAGAAATCCTAGTGAAAACTCTAACGCAAATGCAAGCATTTATAAACTACGCGAAAGCATTAGAGGAAGAAGCGAAAAACTTAGAAGGCAAAGCACGAGAATTAAAAAATGAAGAAGTACAAAAAGCAAAAGAAATAGCGCAAAGCTTAGAGAGAAGAGCAGAAGAATTAGAAAAATTAAAAAAGGCAAAAGAGAAAGAAGGACAAAAATTAGAAGTTAAAGCAAAATATAAATTTGAACTTGAATATCGCATACGCCTCATCGACTTTGGATTAGCTAATGTTAAATCAGGAGGATCATCTAATGGAGCCCCAGAACTTTGGCTACCTAAATCATTGCGAGAATTAATATTACCGCAGTGGAGCTCTTATGTCGATAAACCTTCCTATGATATATATACGCTTGGAACGATGCTTCCATCACTGCTTTTTGGTTCTTATGAAAGTAATTATAGAGATAGATATTTCTTTTTTGCTACTTCTGATGAAATTCCTTCTCCATTTTTGATCTATTGTATAAAAAGATGTATTAGAAAATGTATTAGAAAATGGTGGACAAAATTATATGAGGACCAGGAAACTTATGGAAACAGTAAAAAATCTACGCAATTATGTACAAACATGGAGAATTTAATTATATCTACTAATAACCTAGAAGTCTTATATAAAGAAATTATAGAATTAAGAGCACTACGCGTACAATTAAGAAGAATTAAAAAAGAAAAATCTACTAAAGAGAACACTAAAAAATTGCAAGATTTGCAAGAACAATATGAAAAAAGAGATAATGAAATAAATAAGAATAAGCAAATATATTGGGAAAAATTCCAGGAAAATTTAGAAGATCTAAAAGTAAACTGGAAGGAAGTTTTCAAGAAAGATTTCGAGGAAGATTTAAGAAACTCGAATAACGAGATTGGAATTAATCAACTTATATTAGGTTACATATTAAGACAGTTTAAAGAGATGAATAAAGATATGAAAAATACTGTAGGAAGATTTTATCCGGAACCCGTTTTAACCAGACTTGCAAAAATAACGGCAGATTGTCTATCCATAGATCCCGAATTACGGCCAACCGCTGAAGAAGTACTTATGGAATTGACTGATCTTGCACTTTCTGATTGGGGATTGGAAGAGGACTCATTTGATCAAGAAAAGGACCTAGAGGTCGAGGCCCTAAA
>JAITAK010000063.1 GCA_031284165.1 Puniceicoccales bacterium | reverse complement strand
CACTAAATACATTTGGGAAGTCTTAGAATGGTTCTACCAAAAAAATTCACTGGGCAAAATAAATCCTGTAAAGGCAGAAGGCCTGGCGCGAAGCGCCAGGCCTTCTGCCTTTAATCCAGGTCCAGGAGGCTGGAGCCTCCTGGCGGGGATCATAAGGGCGCGCAGCCCTTATATCATTATTCTCTTATCTATTCTGTTATTTTAATAAATCCTGTAAGGGAGAAGCCTGGCGCGAAGCGCCAGGCGGCTTCTCCCTTTAATCCAGGTCCAGGAGGCTAAAGCCTCCTGGCGGGGATCATAAGGGCGCGCAGCCCTTATATTATTTGTCATTGTCAAATTCGTAAAAAAGAATATTATAGAGAACAAAGACAAATGATTATGCTTAACACACTGAAAAAAATAGAAAAAGATATTCGCTCTGGATTTGCACTGATGGAACGCGAAAAAATTAAACATACTATTCTCATATGGGGCTCTGCGCGCATTTCATCAAAAGCAAAAGTGGAAAAAGAATTGCAAAATATCGCCAAAAGTGATGACGAAATTGCCCGAAAATGCGTTGAAAACAATTTCAAATTGGCGAAATATTACGAACAGGCCAAAGAATTGGCACAGCGTCTGAGTTTATGGGGAAAGAAACATTTTGGCGAAAAGGAACGCTGTGTGATTTGTTCTGGAGGTTCTGAAGGAATTATGGAAGCTGCGAATGCTGGCGCTGCCATCGCCGGTTGTTGCTCTTTAGGGATCAATATAAAAATTCCACAGGAGCAGCACGTCAATACTTATGTCACGCACAGTTTGGAAATGCATTACTTTTTCACGAGAAAATATTTATTTATGAAATGGGCTTTAGGCATTGTCGTTTTCCCCGGAGGATTTGGGACTTTAGACGAGAGCTTCGAGGCTTTGAATTTACTACAAACGGGAAACCAGCGCACTAAAATTCCTGTGATATTTTTTGGGAAGAATTTTTGGCAACAGTTAGTCAACTTCGATTTATTATATGACATGTCTCTGGCAGATATGCGCGAGAATATTTACTTTACCGATAGCGTTGACGAGGCGTTTCGCATTATAGCCCATACATTTTCTTTTCATTCATAGACAGTTTTATTGCATCTCGTTGCTGAGGAAAATATAAAGTTTATCATCGAAAGCCGCGATAATTTCCATAGATGAGCGGTATAAGCAGTGTATTGGCTGGCATATCACCTCAATTCTGCGGAAAGCATTAATAAATCACCAAATAGATATGCAAATTTCAAAGAGTTCGACGAGTCAATAAAAAATATTTAAATGTCAATGTATTAATTTCATTATTATTTTATTTAATGCTTGTTTTTTTATTGCATTTTTTACGGAAAAAATAACAATTCATTTCTGATATGAATGATCTAAAAATTAAGAATGATTTTAGTCATGTGAGTCGTCCGCGAGATGGCAATATTACATCCGCGAAAGATTTCCCGTTTCAAGCAGAACCGACGAGTTCTAAGCAAGAAGTCCTTAATGACATACTGAAAGCTGTTAAAGGAATACTGCAAAATGGCGAAAAAATTGATGATCAAACCATCGAGCATCTTTTTGAAAATATTGCGGTGCGATCGACCACTAGTGAAGAACTAAGGAGTGTAGCGGCCATCGTCAAAGCATTGGCTGAGCATCCAACAATGCTTTCAGGAGCTTCCCAGGAACAGCTTATGGACGTTATCGCCAAATTGATAACACATCCTAGGACTAATTGGAACGTTAATAAAGAAACTAAAGACATCGTTCAGGATTTGTCAGTGTATTTCCCACAACTTATCACAGAAAGGGCGCGAGAAAAATTCTTTGATAATGTCAATAGCCTTGTTCCCATCAATCCCGATATTCGCTGGAATGCCAATGTGCTCATCAATATTGCCGAACACAGTACGAACGGTATTGATATTATCCCTGAAACGATGCGCGATCAATACGTGCATCTCTTCGGCGAGGTCGCTTCACAAATCCTTTCCCTTGATGCTACAACGCAGAGCCTTTTCCAAAAGGCAGCAATTGCATTGATGCAAAAGACGCAGTTTCCTTATAAATTCGATGCCGATTCTTTCCGTGAGGCGTTATTCACCATTCCGGAAGATATACGTAGTGGGGAATATAGTGCTCACCTCAACGCCTTTGACGATACGATATCAAACACACTGATCACGCCTGATGAGGCTATAGATCGCGCTATCGATATTAGTAGTTTTTCGAATAAAAGCCCTGTTAATGAAAGCAGCGTCGATCAGAGTCAGGAATCCTCTTCAGATGCTGCAGAGAGCAATTTGGATTCCCTTTTGGTGCCCTCTGCTGCCTCAGCGATTTCTCAGAAAATCGATACTGAAAGTGAAAGTGCTGCAACTGAGAACTCCACTGATGAAAGCGATGCTGCTTTGGATTTAGCATCATCTCCAGATGTTACAGGAAGTATTCAAAGCTCTCAAAGCGCTTCTCCAGTGACGGTTATTCCAGCAGCGGTGCCGCCTATAGTCTCGGAAAGCGCGCCTACGTCGTCATCTGACAATCTGGAAAATGAGGAACAAATTGAAGAAGAATTGAATTCGACTCCACAGACAGAGCAAAATTAATTGACGGATCCTAAAAATTTGCTCTAATTTTAATGCGTGGGCGCTGTTTATAAAAGAGTTGTTCTTAAGATTAGTGGTGAATCAATCCGAGAAAATAACGCGGATCAGATTATCGCCCACGCATTACTTCATGCACTTGGCCAGCAGATCATTGCAATTTACGAGTTGGGGATAGAGCTTGCCATTGTTATTGGCGGCGGTAATATTTTTCGTGGTCATACCTACAACGGTCGCCATTCAGGACTCACACGTACCAATGCCGATAAAATGGGTATGCTGGCAACGACAATTAATGCTATAGCTCTAAGTGATATACTAGAAACTTATGGTATCGATGTCCTTATCCAAAGTGCTATTGCTATTGAAGGTATTGTGCCTCGTTTCTCCATCGATGTCAGCGATCGAGCACTGAAATCGGGAAAGATCGTCATTTTTTGCTGTGGTACAGGAAATCCTTTCTTTTCGACGGATTCCGCTGCCGCCTTACGCGCTTGCGAATTGCGTGCCGATATCCTCCTTAAAGCAACGACTATCGACGGCGTCTACGATGATGATCCCTATAAAAATACCCATGCGCAGAAGTTTAAGCAACTTTCATATGAAGAAGTTTTAAAAAGAAATTTGAATGTTATGGACCAAACAGCATTCGTACTTTGTATGGAAAATCATATTCCAATACGTATATTTTCTATCAAAAATCCCAATGGAATTGCCGATGTTTTTCAAGACCTCTCTGTAGGAACATTCATAGGCAATCGATAAATACCTATGGAAATTGATAAAATTTTAAAGCAACTGAAGGCGGCAATGGATAAAGCCATTATCCATACTCAGGAGGAATTTTCCTCACTGCACGGTGGAAAGGCATCGCCTTCCATGGTCGAAAATCTCTCTATCGACGTCTATGGATCAACGATGCGCCTCCGCGATATCGCTGCCGTTACCACCGCCGATGTACGTACCCTTCAGATTCAAGCTTGGGATAAATCTTCTGTCCAACCCATCGAAAAGGCGATCATCAACGCCAACATTGGTTTAATACCGGTTTCCCAAAATACACTCATTCGCTGTACCGTTCCCGAAATGAGTGGCGAAAGGCGCAATGAGCTCATTAAAGTGGCCAATACTATGGCAGAGGAAGGACGTGTTGCCATTCGTTCTCTACGGCGAGACGCCTTGGAAATTTTTAAAAAATTTCAAAAGGAAGGCGCTATCAGTGAAGATGATCTTAAACGCATCGAAAAAGATGTGCAAAAACTAACGGATAATGCTAACAGCGATATTCAAAAACTTCTCGAAGCCAAAAAAAAAGACCTCCTCAGGATCTGAAAACGAAAAGCGGCGATGGATGCCAATGTTCATAGATATCTTTTTTATCTTCAAAGCAGGATAAGTTTTTTTAGCGATCAGTTTCATAAAATGCAAAAATAAATTGTTTTAAATATAAAAGTATTGCGATAATATAAAAAATAATAATTTCGTTTCCTATTAATTTCTTATGATTATGAATAAAAATAGTACGGTAAAAGTACTTAGTGCGCTATCGCTATCGTTTACGGGTTTAATTTTAACTCAAAGTTTGAATGCCTCGAGTACCCCAGGTGCCTCCACTTCAGTACCGAATAAGGCAGTACCGAATAAGACAGTACCGAATAAGATAGTACCAAATAAGGCAGTACCAAATAAGGGTGCGGCGGCGATATTATCGAAATTAGAAACTGAAAGTAATAAAATAAGGTCCACATATCTATGTAGCATTAAGGAAATTTTTGAGACGGTTTTTAATGATTTCAAAAAGGGACATTTTGGTGATCCCCTAGATGACGGAAGAATTAGTGCGACCATCGAAGCATTCGAGAAAGCGTTGAAGAAAGTTCAACAAGGAGGCGATATGGGTATGCTTTTGTCTACTGTAGAAAAAATAAAGCAAGAACTCAATAAACCGCTTATCGAAAAAGCTTTCGAATTACTTGACTTGCCTTACCATGAGATTAGTCAAAAAAAACTGCGTTGGACTTTAAGGAAAAAAATAAAATACCCGAAAACACACCCGAAAGAGGGCAAACTGATCCCAAAGGCAGAAAGGGATAAGTTCTTTAAAGCTGTTGATGTGATTGAAGCATCAGATAAATGCATTAGAGATGAAGTGTCCAACAGCGTACCGCAGAAACGAGATTATGAACTGCTCAACCTAAAGCCAGGAGCTTCAAGAAGGGAAATTAAGGAAGCTTATAATAGAGAAGCTATGAAGTTCCATCCTGATAAATTTGATATCCGTAGGCAAGACGCGGACTATCCGTATCAAACACGAGAAGAAGCTGAAGAGAGATTTAAAGACGTTAGTAATGCCTATGAACGCTTGAAACAAAACATCAACATCAAGTAAAAGAGAGAAGAGAAATAATAATATAAGGGCTACGCGCCCTTATAATCCCCGCCAGGAGGCTCTAGCCTCCTGGACCTGGATTAAAGGGAGAAGCCTGGTGCGAAGCACCAGGATTCTCCCTTACAGGATTTATGATTGACTCGGCAAGTTTTTTGGTAGAACCATTCTAAGATTTTCTGAATGTATTTAGTACGCCCCGCGGCGAAGCCGCGGG
>JAITAK010000049.1 GCA_031284165.1 Puniceicoccales bacterium | reverse complement strand
GAATATTGATGGACAAAATGTGGAACATATTAAAATATGAAAAAGCATTTTTTATATCAACTTTGTTGATATTGATTGCTTCCTAACATAAAATTGGTATCTATAAACAGTAAGGCGGTTTTATCGCCGACGATTGCCAGGAAAATAGGAGTAAATAAGGCAATCGTACCTAATGTATGAGTACAGTTAAGTTGACGCCCTATGCACCAGGCAGTATAAGGGAATTAGTGGCCATAGCGTGGCCTATGATGTTATCTTCAGCCATAGCGTGCTTCATGGTGATTGCTGATCGCGTAATTTTGAGTCACTATTCGACAGAGGCCTTTAATGCTTGCTTTGGTGCAATACAGTGGTACTGGGCATTATTGGCAACTACTTTGGAATTCGCGCTTATCGCTGAGGTCTTCGTTGGCCAATGTAACGGCGCACAACGCTTTAAGGAAATCGGTCCTGTGGTTTGGCAAATGATTTGGTTTTGCTGCGCCTTGTTTCTTTTATTTATTCCGCTTGCTCTGTGGGGCACGCCCTATTTGTTAGCTAATAATATCGCCGAATTGGGTGCGCCTTACCTACGCATCCTGTTGATATTTATCCCTATTGATGGTATAGGCTTCGGCGCTTTGACCGCATTTTTCGTAGGTCGCGGCAAGACGTGGATTGTATCCATCGCTGCCGTACTTTCTGGTTTATTGAACATCATTTTGGATTTCATCCTCATTTTTGGTTGTGGAATCATCCCGCGGTATGGTATCGTCGGCGCAGCCACAGCCACGGTGATTTCACAGAGCTTATTGGGTCTGGGTCTTTTCGCTGTGTTCCTTAAAAAATCACATCGGGAACGTTATGGTACCGGAGAAGTGGCTCTTAAGCCGGCTTTGCTCAAGGAATGTTTAGCCATTGGGTTTCCGAGCGCATTGAACCACCTGATCAATACGCTGCTCTGGGCAGCAATGACCCAAGTCATCGCACAACACGTATCATCGGAAGATTTTCAGGCCTACGGTATAGCTCATTCCATTCACATGCTATTTGCTTTCATCATCGATGGCATGAGTATCGGGACGCGTACGATTTGCGCTAATGCTCTCGGTGCACACCGCTTTGAAATTGTACCTAAAAACCTCCGCGCTTGGCTATTTTTGAGTGCGTTGGCCACGGCTTTAACCGCTGTGGGAATGTTGATTTACCCCGATAACATTATCAATGCATTTCTAAAGGAATCAGAAACTGGCATCGCCCATACCCTCGTGCAGCATATGTTACTATGGACATGGATTGTTTTCACGTTAGACTTAGTGGCTTATAATTTGCGGAGCGTCCTTTTAGCCTCGGGAGATACAAAATTCATTATGGGAGTCAATGTACTCAGTTTTGCCAGTTGTTTCGTTTTCCCCACATATATAGGTATCGTCTACTTCGATTGTAGACCTGTTATTTTTTGGAGATTTATGGCCCTGAATTGTGCTGCATGTATTATATTTTTTGCGCTTCGCTATCGCAGAGGTCATTGGAGGCAGCGCACATTAATTTAGGTCCAACGCAAGGGCAAAAATAGTTGTGCGGAGCGTGCACTCCTGCGCTGTAGGAGAGGTAAGAGGTAAAACAAATCCCATCCCGCAACCCCGTGGGACTAAAACGAATGCTGCAAAAAAAAAGGTTTGGCATTTTCGTTGAGCTTTGAGTTAATGATCATCAGCGATAAAAGCATTTAGCGAGTTGCTTCGTTTTGCTGCGGACCATTTGATCAACGGCTAAAATTTCTTCAACGGTGGCATAATCTTTGGGCTCGATTTTCGGGAGTATACTTTCTATTAAATGGGGAATGGCACTGAAAGCGATTTTCTTTTGAAGGAAGAGTTCTACGGCAATTTCATTGGCCCCATTAAAGGCGATATGTTCGCTTTGCTTCCCTTTAGCCACTTCCATAGCTAAGTGCAAGCAAGGAAAGCGTTTTTCGTTAGGGCGTTCGAAATTCAAACTTCCAATCTGATAGAGGTCCAATGAAGGTTCCTGTGTCTCAGTCCTTTCTGGATAAAATAAGCAATGACGTGCAGCGTACTTCATCGAGGGCGGAGACATGTGCGCCAAAAAACTGCCATCACAGAACTCGACAAGCGAATGAACGATGCAGGACCTATGGATGGCCACTTTAATTTGTGAAGCGTCTACCTTAAAAAGGTGCATAGCTTCGATGACTTCCAATCCTTTATTGGCCATTGTTGAGGAATCTACGGTAATTTTCTTTCCCATGGACCACTGAGGATGTTGCAGGACCATTTCAACGGTAGGATCGCCGGGATTGCTGTCCCAAAATTTTCCGCCGGAAGCCGTCAGCCAAAGATTTTTTATAAAGCGCTGATTTCCCTGAATACACTGAAAAATAGCATTATGCTCGCTATCCAGAGGTAAAAGGACGCTACCCGTTTGTTGTGCGCGTTGGGTGACCATCGCACCGGCAATGACGAGGATTTCCTTATTGGCCAAGATAATATCTTTTCCTTTCTCGATAGCTTTCAATGTTGCCCTAAGGCTATCGATGCCAGAGGTTGCGACGACGAGGATATCGAAATCAAAATGGTCGACCATCTGCGCTAATCCAGAAGTTCCCCGAAACACAATACCATTGAAATGACAATCTACAGCGATTTCAGGATGAGCAATGGCCACCGCTTGTGGCGAAAAGCGATGAACAACGGTCTTTAAGGCATGGATATTGGTGTAACAGGAGGCGCCAATCAGTTGAAATTGATCAGGATGGGCAGCGATTTCGGATAAAACTGTTGTGCCAACGGATCCGGTGGCTCCTAAGATAATGATGCGTTTTTTTAAGTTCATAGGTTTATATATTTGACAAATATTAAAAATTTATCTAGTACTAATATCAAGAGGTTCTTACTCAATTAATTTTTGAGAAAATTTTAGTATGCTCTGAACGCTAGATTGGATTTGTGGGCCATTTTTGCTAAAAAAGACTGAATTGGAATTTTTTAAAAAAAATGAGTAAATTTACCTTGACAGGAGTTTTCGAAATACAATAGCTTTTATTTGTTATGGCAGCAAAAGTAAAACCGCTGATTTTAGTCGTTGAAGATGATAGTGAACTATCAGAGCTCATTGAGCGGCAGTTACAAATTTCAGGCATGGACGCGCAGAAATTTTATAACGCCGATGATGCTTTGCGATTTCTTCAACGCTCATTTTCGAATCTTATGTTACTCGATCTTAATCTTCCCGGCAAGAATGGTATATCATTGCTTGAAGATCTGAAAAAGCGCAGTATTTCAATCCCGACGATTTTTATTTCGGGAGAGAATCGCGAAGAAATTAAGGTAGCGAGTTTGGAAGCCGGAGGCGATGATTTTTTAACGAAGCCTTTTGGTCTAACAGAATTACTCTCCAGAATTTCTGCAGTACTGCGCCGGACAAGTCGTTCCGGAGATGGGCAGTTGACAGCAAACACCTCCTTAATGGACGGGACCTTTGAGTTTTTAGGAACGCAAGTGGATCCCAGTCGCTTAGAAATTCGCTTTAGCGACGGTTCTTGCGAGAAAATTGGGCGCAAGGAATTTGGAATTTTGTCCTATTTCGCTCAAAATCCTCACCTCATTTTAAGCCGAAAGAGTATCATCCACAACGTTTGGGGAGAGCATGCTAATGTTAAGAGTCGTTCTTTGGATCAGTATGTGGTCAAACTAAGAAAGTTATTTAGTGCCCATGGCATTGAGACCGAAAATACGATCCGCACTTCTCATGGCATTGGCTACACCTACGCTCCACGGGCTTAATCTTTTAGGGATCTGTGCCGTTGCCAGATCCCTACAGGATTCAGTTGGGAGGGGGTGCTTTGCTTTATCTCAGTTTTTTGCTTGACCTCAGCTTTGAGATGGGTCTTTGAAATAACTTCGATAGCCATTGGCGATCGGTATGTTAAGGGTGCGGAAGTACCTTAGATCTTCGTAAGGAACGTCGTAAGCAAAATGGTGAGGGTATGACCTTAGACCTTTGTAAGGAACGTCGTAAGCAAAACGGTGAGGGTATGACCTTAGACCTTTGTAAGGAACATCATAAGCAAAACGGCGGGTATGTTTTATCGACCGAATAGGCGATGTGCAGGGTTTTCCCATGAATAATCGTTATGATGATAGGATTGTTGACGGATTATTGATTAAATCCTCACCTTCCTATTTCATGGGATAAGTCGTAGATTTGATTTAGTATCGTTTTTTCTTGCAAAAAATCTTGCTTAGAGGTAAGTTGCGAGTTTATGGGCAGCAATGACACCGTAGTTCATAGCGCCGAGCCAACCGGACATAATAATTCCTACAGAACCGGCGTGGTATAGACCTTGAATCTGTTCTGGCAAGGTCATTGAAATTTCCAAACCTTCGAATTTTGTCCCGAAAGAGGCGCCTTGAGGATGGCCGGTGTAGCGAAAAAAGGTCTTTGGCGTTGCGGCCTCGCGGTAATCGATTTTATCGCGAATATCGGGGATAAATTTCTCCAAGCTTTGGATACTATCTTCGATAATCCGGTTTTTTTCGCGTCTATAATCTTCTGCATTTAAGTGACACCAATCATTCCAGTGGGCATTCATTGAGGCAACGATAGCGTACATAGGTTTAATTTGAGGTCGTGTTTTAGGATAGTACAAGGAAAAAGTGCGGCTCTGGGTATGAAAATCCTTTAATGCATTGCTATCGAAGTACGGATGTTCCGAGGTAAAGATCAGGTCTCCAATATCATCGATAGTTTTATTGGCGCTGATTGCCAGATACACCTGGCACGAGCTATTATTAATCCGCGTATGGGTTACTTTCTGCAAAAATTGAGGATCAAAATACGTTTCGCCGACCAACGTCTTAATTGTATTAAGGATATGAGCATTGGAGAGGACTGCGCGACAGGACACAGAGGTACCATTGACCTGTACGCCACAAACTCGCTGATTATCCAGCAAAATTTTTTCGACCCTATGGCATTTGAAAATCGAAACGCCATTTTTCAAGAGTTCATCGGTCATTTTTTTTATAAGGAGATCGGTACCGCCTTCAAAGGTATAGACTCCTTGGCTCATAAAATTAGAAAAGACGATGCCATAAGTAATAGCTTCATCATCCATTGTTGAACCATTAGCGTAAGCAATAGGTTCCATAAGGAAGCGATGGATATCGTTGCGTTCAGGGAAGAAGGTTTCAAAGACATCGCGTGTACGGCGCAGATCGCGATCATAGAAATTCATTTGACGCAATTGGGTGAAAAAATTTTCGACGATTTCCGGAGAAACTTGGAATTTTTCGACGAGTATGCGAGTAAAGTCTTTTCGGGTGAATGTAGTTTCGATATTAAATTGAGGATTAACGAAGCGGATACGTTTGAGTTGGACAATACTTTCTGCGATTTCCGGCGACCAATATTTACGGCAAGATTTCACCATTCCCACAGGGAAGCCATGGAGCGAGACGTCAAAGATGTGATCTTTCCGGGAAAAATATGCGGCCAACCCTCCTAAGGCATAATGTTGTTCAAAGAGTGTAACTTTAAGGCCCAGTTTAGCCAAATAATTAGCTGCCGTAAGGCCTGCCAAACCGCCACCGATCACAGCGACGTCACAAGCGGTTTTTTCACTGAGGTTTTCACCCATGGAGAGGGATTTAAAGGAGGAGCATAAATCTTCAAGCATATAGATTACACCAGCGTCACATCAGCGCAAAGGATTCGATTTACAAGTGGAAGTAGCCAAAGGCCCATAAGGTTTACATTTATCGCATACATTTATCTTATTACGGTAGATTTTCGCCATTGAAATAGATGAAGTGACGAATCATTTTCACTAAAATTCACACATACAAAAAAATGCGTCGCTGGACGCATTTTTTATGAACTATTGTACGTTAAAGATCGTCTATGGATTTACCCTGAAGGTACAGCTTGTACAGCTCCTTAGTTGCGTTGTTTTCCTTTATTATTTCTGGCCATATATCATCGAGTCGATTTTGCTCTTCTTTTAGAGCCAGTTTTATTCCACTCCTTATTCCAGTCTTGTTTGGGTTGTCAATCTTTGTTGGTATCTCTTTGTCTTTGTTCTTGATCTTTTTTATTATCCTTGTAGGTAAAAACTCAGACAAATCGAGCGCTGTTTGTTTATTTTTATCTTGCGCATTTATATAGTCAATGAATCTCTCGTGACTCATTAGATTTTTTGCGCATTCAAGGATGTGATATACTGCATTGCGTCTTCCGCTAAGTACCGCCAGATGAAGCATAGTCTGACCAAGGTCCTGACTACGATACTCAATTATATGTCTTGCAGATTTACTCCAATACATAAATTTTTTTAATATTTTACCAGTAGATTCACTACGATAAACCTCGATTCTCCAAAATTTAGAAGTGAGAGCCTGTATTGTTTCTATGCCACATCTTCGAGATATGGCTAAATGGAGCGGTATCCGGCCATGATTGTCTTGTATTTTTAGGCAAGCTTCCATATCAGCCTTCGGTAGCTTTGTCATGAGCGCCTTCACCATTTCGAGATTTTTCGGCTGTACAGCCAAATGAAGCAGCGTCTGGCCATATTTGTCTTGTACTTTTAGGTAGTCTTTCATATCAGCTTCTGGTAGCTGTGCTATAAGCGCCTTCACCATTTCGAGATTTTTCGATTTTACGGCCAAATGAAGTGGCGTCCGGCCACGTTTATCTTGTACTTTTAGGCAGTCTTTCATATCATCTTTCGGTAGCTGTGTTATAAGCGCCTTCACCACATCGAGATCCCCCTCTTGTACAGCCAGATGAAGTGCTGTTTGTTTCTTCTTGCTATTTTGTACTGTTAACAGTTTCGGATTCTCTCTTATCATTTCTCTTACTTTTCCCCAGTTTATTTTGTCTGAAGGTACATTAAGCAGTCCTCTTAATTCATCTTCTGGTGTTGGAAGATTTTCCAACCAATTATAAGATGAGTCAAAATTATAGTGAGCATTATAGTCCTCTATGTTCACATCTGAAATCTCTTCTGATGCATTAAGTTGACTTAGACTGCCCACAAAGCCTCCGAAAAGGAGACTATTGGCGATCAATGTATTGATAATCTTTTTATTTATTTTTATTAACATAATTTATTTTTCCTTTCTTGTTTAATTAAATTGAAAAGAATAATAAATGTTTTTAATAAAACGTCAAGTATTATATTTCACAAATTAATGAATAATTTTCGCACATATAAAACTACATACAAAAAAATGCGTCGTTGGACGCATTTTTTATGAACTATTGTACGTTAAAGATTAACGCTCAAGCGTTGCCAATAAACCTACAAATTGATTTACAGCTTACAATTTATTTTTTACTTTTTTCGCATTCCAGAAGCTTCTTTTAGAAGATCTGATATTTCTTTTATTTCCCGGGAACTACCTTTGGACGACTTAGCCAAAGTAAGTGGCGTCTGTCCATTGTTATCTTGTAGATCTAGGAAGGCCGCTATATCTTCTACTGGTAGCTTTTTTATGCGTGCATAGAGCGTCCTCACTGCACCGACATTCCCTTCCTGTACAATCAGATGAAGTGCTGTCTGCCCCTTGCTATTTTGTACTGTTAACAGTTTCAGATTCTCTCTTATCATTTCTTTTATTTTTCCCCAGTTTATTTTGTCTGAAGGTACATTAAGCAGTCCTCTTAATTCATCTTCTGGCTTTGGAAGATTTTCCGAAAACTTTGAAATCATTTTCGTTACACTGGGATTTCCGGCAACTTTGGCTAGATGGAGTAGTGTTTGTCCTTCCTTATCTTGATAGGTTGCTATATGACTTACAAGTTCATCACCATTAAAAGCAGAAACGAGAGCATTTATTATTTCGTCGCTGCTAGTGTCAGCTACAGCCGAAGCAAGCGGTGTCTGGCCAGACTTGTCTTCCATGATTAGGCAGGCTATTCTATCTTTATCCGGTAAGTCATTTATCTGTGCTATAAACGCATTTACCACATTAAAATTTCCTTGCTCCACGGCCAAATGAAGCGGCGTCCATCCATAATAATCTTGTACATTTAGGTAATCCTTTTTATTGTCATTCGGTATACATTCCACAAGCGCCTTTACTATATCGAAATTCCCTTGCTGTGCAGCCAGATGAAGCGGCGTCCGCTCATAATAATTTTGTACATTTAGGTAATCCTTTTTATTGTCATCCGGTATACATTTCACAAGCGCCTTTACTACACCGACATTCCCTTGCTGTACAGCCAGATGAAGTGCTGTTTTCCCCTCGCTATTTTGTGCTGTTAGGAACTTTGGATATTCGCTTATTATTTTTTTTACTTCTTTCCAGTTTATTCTGGGTGCATCGAGTAGTTTTTTTAAATTTTCCAATTCATTTATTTCTTTTTCTGTTGCTTTCAAAAGTTCTGAAATCTTATTCATTCCAGAAGAGCTATCTCCAGACTCAACCAAAGACTCAGCCAATTGGAGTGGTGTCTGGTCATTTCCATCCCGACGTTTTATAATTTCTCCTATCTTTTGACCTTGATTTCCACCTGTGCTTTTGTTAGAGATATCAATGATCCACTGTACTATATTGGGTTTTCCGGCACCTACGGCCAGATGAAGTAGTGTCTGATTATCCTTAGCTCGATAAGTCGCTATATGACTTGCAAGTTCATCACTATCAAAAGCAGAAATAAGAGCAGTTATTATTTTGCTGCCACTAGCGTTAGCTACAGCCGAAGCAAGCGGCGTCCAGCCAGACTGGTTTTCTCGCATGCTCAGGCAGGTTATTTTATCTGTCTTCGGTAACTGTGTTACAAACTCCATAAGCGCATTCACTACATTGACATTTTCTTGTAATACGGCCAAATGAAGTGCTGTTTTCCCCTCGCTATTTTGTACTGTTAACAGTTTCGGATTTGCACTTATCATTTTGTTTATTTCTTCCCAATTTATTGAGGGTGCATCGAGCAGTTTTTTAAGTTTTTCAGTTGAGTCCTTAACCATTTGAGCGTTGAGGTTTTCAAGAGATGTAGGGGAGGAGATCTTATCTTTTTTAGATCGGTTAAATGCGGTCTTAGTGGTAGATCGCTTATCAGTCTTATTGAGATCTTTTGAACCTGAACTGTTACAATCCTCGATTATTTTTCTAAGATTATCTTTCATATCATGTTCTTTCATAGAATGACAACCTATGTTCAATCGCTTGAATATCTTTTTTAGGACTGGTTTCTCTATAGTATCTATGTTGTTTTTATCTATATGGTAACTGTTTATTATTGTTCTACTTAGGTTTATGTCTGTCATAATGAAGGAAATTATAATATTTTAATAAAAAAATTAAAGATTTTTTACTTTTTACACTAAATGTTTCTTTGCTTCATGGATGATTTTCGAAATAAATCACTTAAAAATAAATATTTCTCTGTAAAATCTTTTATTTTTCACAAATTTTGTGTTTGTGGCACGAAAATTGCTCTATTGTATTGATAGAATTTAGATTTAATGTTCAGCAATCTTTGAAGAAATTTCATTAAAAAAATTCTTAAAAAGAGGTCTGAAATCGAAACGGAACTCATAAAAAACAAAAATTGATCAGAAAAGGAAATATTATGGCAAAAATCTCAGGTATTGATCTAGGAATGACAAAATGTTAAATATTATATTTCACTTGCTAATGAACAATTTTCGCACACGTAAATATTGTTGTCATTTCATTACTAAAGTTTTCTTCAACCAAAGACCCAGCTAATGGGAGTAATGTTTGTCTAGCCTTATTATTATTTATTATTTAGATAGAATTCTTTCTGGTAAAATTGTCTCTCTTTTTCCGGTAAGTGTTTCAGAAGCGCGTTCATCACGTCGACATTTCCTAATTTTACGGCTAATTGGAGTGGCGGCTGTCCAGCACAATTTTCTGAGATTAGTAAGGTTTTTATATCTTTTTCCGGTAGCTGTTGCATAAGCACTATGAGTGCATTTATCACGTCGAGATTGCCCCATTCCAAGGCCAAATGGAGTGGCGTCTGTCTATTGGAATTTCCTATCTTTAGTAAGGCTTTTATATCTTTCGACTGTAGCTGTTGCATAAGTGTTATAAGTGCACTTGCTACGTCGAGATTTTTTAATTCCAAGGCCAAATGGAGGAATGGCGTCTGTCTAGGGCGATTGCTTGAGATTAGTGTTCCTATACCTTCCACCGATAACTGTTCCAGAAGCGCATTCACCACGTCGACATTTTCTAGTTTTACGGCCAAATGGAGTGGCGTCTGTCTAGCTTTATTTTCTAGCATTAGTAAGGCTTTTATATTTTCTTCCGGTAGCTGTTTCATAAACGCTATGAGTGCATTTACCACGTCGAGATTGCCCCATTCCAAGGCCAAATGGAGTAGCTGCCTATCATTACTATCTCGTATATATAGTAAGGCTCCTTTATTTTTCGGCTGTAGTTGTTGCATAAGTGTTATAAGCGCATTCGCCACATCGGGATTTTTTAATTCCAAGGCCAAATGGAGTGGTGTCTGTCTATTGAAATCTTCTATCTTTAGTGAGGCTTTTATATCTTTTTCCGGTAGCTGTTGCATAAGCGTTATAAGCGCCTCCACTATGTTGAGATTGCTACATTCCACAGCCAGATGAAGTGCTGTCTGTCCCTTGCTATTTTGTATTGTTAGGAATTTTGAATTTGCACTTATTATTTTGTTTATTTTTTCCCAGTTTATTGGGGATGCATTGAGCAGTTCTTTTAAATTTTCCAATTCTTTTATTTCTTCTTCTGTTTTTTCCAGAAACTCTGCAATCGCTTTCATTTCAGAAGAACTATTTCTAGACTCATCTAAAGACTTAGCCAATTGGAGCGGTGTTTGGCCAATTTTATCCCGACATTTTATAATTTCTCCTATCTTTTGACCTTGATTTCTACCTGTGCTTGCGTTCAAGATATCAATAATCCCTTGGACTGTCCTGAGTTTTCCGACCCCTACGGCTAGATGAAGTAGTGTTTGTTTGGCCTTATTTCGATAATTCGCTATATGCTCTGCAACTTCATTTATTCCAAGTTCGGAAATGAAAGTATTTATTATTTCACCGCTACTAATGTCAACTATGGCCAAAGCAAACGGCGTCAAGTCATAATGGTCTTTCATGTTTAAGTAGGTTGTTCTATCTTGCGATGGTAGCTGTGCTATTTGTATTGTAAGCGCTTTCACTATGTTGAGGTCTCTACGTTCCATAGCCAGATGAAGTGCTGTTCGTCCCTTGCTATTTTGTACTGTTAGGAATTGTGGATTTGCACTTATCATCTTATTTATTTCTCCCCAGTTTATTGAAGATGCATTGAGCAGTTTTTGTAATTGCAATTGTCCCTGGGATGCATTAAGTTGACTTAGACTGCCCACAAAGCTTCCTATAAGGAGGCTGCTTGCGATCAATGTATTGATAATCTTTCTGTTTATTTTTAGTAACATAATTTATTTTTCTTTTTTGTTAAATTACCAAGTATTTTTAATTACTCAGTAAAAAAATAATAAATAATTTTAATAAAACGTCAAGTATTATATTTCACTAATTTCACAAATTAATGAATAATTTTTGCACATATAAAAACACATATACAAAAAATGCGTCGATCGACGCATTTTTTATGAACTATTGTACGTTAAAGATTAACGCTCAAGCGTTGCCAATAAACTTATAAATTGATTTATCGCTTATAATTTATTTTTTACCTTCTTTACTTCATTACTTTTTTCTGTTTCTTCTAGAAACTTTATTATTGTTGTCCTTTCATTACTAGAGTTCCCTTTAGCCAAAGACTTAGCTAATTGGAGTGGCGTCTGCTTAAATTCATCTTTATAATTCATAATTTTGATTAAAGTCTTCTTACTTTTTTTTCCTAAGGCATCAACGATCCACTTCACCCTATCGCATTTTCCACCCAATACGGCTAGATGGAGTAGTGTTCGCCCATCCTTATCTCGATAAGTCTTTATATGACTTGCAAGTTTATTGGCATCAAATTTAGAAGTGAGAGCAACTATTATTGCTTCGTCTTTCTCAGCTTCCATTGCTTTGGCCTTAGCTCTCACCATCGCCCAAGCAAGCGGCGTCCAACCTTTGTTATCTCTTATCTTTAGGAAGGCCATCCCGTCTTTCTCCGGTATAAACTTTATGAGCGCCTCCACTATGTCGAGCTTCCTCGTCCACACAGCCCAATGAAGCGGCGTCCATTCATTATCCTTGTCTTTCATGCTTAGGCAGTCTATCCTGTCTTTCTCTGGTGTGGGTTCCAGTAGCGCCTTTATTATATTGACATCTCTTTGCTCCATAGCCCGATGAAGCAGCGTCTGTTCATTATTAACATCTGGTATATTTAAGAAGGCTTTTCTATCTTTTTCCGGTATGAGTTCTATAAGCACCTTCACCGCGCCGAGATTTCCCAGCCCTACAGCCAAATAAGGCGGCGGACATTTATACTTGCCTTTCGTGCTTAGGAGAACTATCCTATCTTTTTTCGGTATGAGTTCCACAAACTTCTTCACCACGTCGGGATCTTTACATTGCATAACCGAATGAAGTGCTGTTCGCCCATTGCTATTTTGTGCTGTTAGCAGTTCTGGATTTGCACTTATTATTTCGCTTATTTCTTTCCAATTTATTTTAGATGCTGGGAATGCATCAAGCAGTTTTTGTAATTGCAATTGTTCCTGGGATGCATTGAGCTGACTTAAATTAGCTACAAAACCTCCTCCTATATAAAGGCTACTTACGATCAATGTATTGATAATCTTTCTGTTTATTTTTAGTAACATAATTTATTTTTTCCTTCTTTGTCAAATTATTGGACACCGTTTACTTTTTGTTGTTTTTTGCGGTTGGTGGACATGAATCCTTATTTATTGCTTCTTCTACTTCTTTCCATGATTCACTGTTTCTTTCGGTCGCATTAAGCAGTTCTTCCGGTTCTTCCTGCGCTTCCAGCTCTTCTTCTTGTGCTTCCGGCTCTTTTTCATGCGCTTTCGGCTTTTCTCCCCGCGCTTCTGACTTCTCTTTTCGCACTTCTGCGTCCTCTTCTTGCGCTTCCAGCTCCTCTTCCTGTGCTTCCATTGCTTCTTTTCGCGCTTTCGGCTTTTCTCTTCGCGCTTCCGGCTTCTCTTTTCGCGCTTCTACGTCCTCTTCTTGTGCTTCCAGCTCCTCTTCCTGTGCTTCCACTGCTTCTTTTCGCGCTTCTGCGTCCTCTTCTTGCGCTTCTGCTTCCTCTTCTTGTACTTCTGCTTGCGCAAGTTGTGACTTATGGGCCCCGGAAGTACGACGCATAAAAGATGAAGGAGCATTATGGTCCACATCCGCATTCCCTGAGGATTCTTCTGATGCATTGAGTTGATGTAAGCCGCCTACAAGACCTCCAAAAAGGAGGCTGCTCGCGATCAATGTATTGATAATCTTTCTGTCTATTTTTATTAACATAATTTATTTTTCCTTTCTTGTTAAATTATTAAACACTTTTAAGTACTAAATGAATAAAAAATAAATAATTTCAGTAAAATGTCAAATATTATATTTCACTCGCTAATGAATAATTTTTGCACATATAAAAACATACATACAAAAAATGCGTCAGTAGACGCATTTTTTATTAACCACTTTATGTTAAAAATTAACGCTTAAACGTTGCCGATAAACCTATAAATTGATTCATAGGTTACAATTTATTTTTTACTTTCTTTCATCGCATGCCTTTACCTTCTTTATTCGAGAGGGTAAGCATTGGCGCCTGTCGCTACGGTTCTGTAACATAGCTTTGTTCATAAATTATAATTTAACGCTATCACCATTTACGAGCTTTGTCCATAATTTGCCATATGCGAATACTTTCTACTGTTATCAAAGCTAACGTAATCTTTCTACTTTCATCAAAGCCGGCGTAACTGCGCTAGCTACTATCCCCAATGCCCTGCCACGTTCTCTGAGTTGCTTCAGCTGAGTGACGGCTTCATCAGGGCTAATAATTTTGTCTTCACATTCATTGACAATGTCGTCCACAATTGCGTTGAAATGGCCTCTGAGGTATTTGTCATCAACGTCATCAAACTGTTTCCTGAACGCCTTGATCATTTCGCGATTTCTCGGCTCTTCGGCCAAATTGAGCGGCGTTTGACCCTCGTCGTCTCTTACTTTTAGGCAAGCTTCTACATCATCTTTCGACAGCTGTGCTATAAGCGCCTTTACCATGTCGACATTGTTCAGCCATACGGCCAAATGGAGCGGCGTCCGGCCATATCTGTCTTGCACTTTTAGGCAAGCTTTCATATTATTCATATTATTCTTCGATAGCTGTGCTATAAGCGCCTTCAATATATGGTCACTCTCTCTTAGTACAGCCAGATGAAGTGCTGTTTGCCTATCGCTATTTTGCATTGTTAGCAGTTTTGGATTTGCACTTATTATTTTGTTTACTTCTTCCCAGTTTATTTTGAATAGAGGTGCATTAAGCAGTTTTCTTAATTCATCTTCTGGCTTTGGAAGATTTTTATCGTGAACATCATAGTCCTCCGTACTCACATCTGAAATCCCTCCAAATGCATTGAATTGACTTAGACTGCCCACAAAACCTCCGAGAAAGAGACTGTTGACGATCAATGTATTGATAATCTTTTTATTTACTTTTATTAACATAATTTATTTTTCCTTTCTTGTTAAATTATTAAGTATTTTTAATTACTTAATGAAAAGAATAATAAATGCTTTTAATAAAACGTCAAGTATTATATTTCACTAATTTCATAAATTAATGAATAATTTTCGCACATATAAAAACATACATACAAAAAAATGCGTCCATCGACGCATTTTTTATGAACTATTATGTTGTTCAACAATTTTTGAAGAAATTTCGCTAAAAAAATTCTTAAAAAGAGGTCTGAAATCGAAATGGAACTCATAAAAAACAAAAATTGATCAGAAAAGGAAATATTATGGCAAAAATCTTAGGTATTGATCTAGGAATGACAAATTCATGTATGGCAGTTATGGAAGATAGACAAGCTGTTGTATTACTGAAGTGCATTAATCAGGTTCTGATTGTTCTTCTGTTTAGCCAAATGAATCGGTGTCCGTTGATTCATGCCTCGCACGTACCGGCAGTCCTGTCTATCCTTTATTGGTAGTTGTTCCATAAGCGCATTCACCATGTCGACATTTCCCAGCTGTACAGCCAAATGAAGCGGTGTCCATTTTTGCTGCTTGTCTTGCACATTTAGGCAAGTTTTCACATCAGCCTTCGATAGCTGTGCCATGAGCGCCTTAACCATTTTGAGACTTTTTGATTCTACAGCCAAATGGAGTGGCGTCCAGTTACGTTCATCTTGTACTTTTAGACAGTCTTTCACATCAGCCTCCGGTAGCCGTGCCATGAGCGCCTTAACCATTTTGAGACTTTTCGATTTTACGGCCAAATGGAGCGGCGTCTGGCCAAATTGGCCTTGTGCTTTTAGGCCAGTTATCATGGTACGCAATGCTCTAAGCGCCAGCGCCTTCACCACACCGAGATTCTCCTCTTGTACAGCCAGATGAAGTGCTGTTTCCTTATTGCTATTTCGTACTGTTAGCAGTTCTGGATTTTTACTTATTATTTCTTTTACTTTTTCCCAGTTTATTTCGGATGCATTAAGCAGTTTTCTTAATTCATTTCTCTGCTTTGAAAGATTTTTACTGTGAACATCATACTCCGTACTCACATCTGAAATCCCTCCAAATGCATTGAATTGACTTAGACTGCCCATAAAACCTCCGAGAAAGAGACTGTTGACGATCAATGTATTGATAATCTTTTTATTTACTTTTATTAACATAATTTATTTTTCCTTCCTTGTTAAATTATTAAGTATTTTTAATTACTTAATGAAAAGAATAATAAATATTTTTAATAAAATGTAAAATATATTATATTTCACTAATTTCATAAACTAATGAATAATTTTTGCACATATAAAAAGACGGGTCAAAATTACAGTGAGCATTATAGTCGTCCTCCATATTCACATCTAAAGTCCCTTCGGGCGCATTGAGTTGACTTAGACTGCCCACAGGGTTTCCAAAAAAGAGGCTGCTCGCGATCAATCCTGTCGATAATAGCACGGAAAAACAGATTCTAGTTGCTTATGTCGAAAAACAACTGTACTTTACAGCGCAACACTTTCGATAATAGCGTTTTTTTTTGAGCAATTTTATGCAAGAATCTGGACTTTTTTTTAACTTTAGCCAGATTTATTAGCCTATGACAGAAATTCCTGAATTTTTAAATGCATTAATGATTGCTCGTTCACCTTCGGGATATGAGTTCGAAACCCAAAAAATTGTCGACCGCTATTTGGAACACGCTGTCGATGAATATAAAAAAGACAGTATTGGTAATCGCTTCGCAACGGTTAAAATTAGCGATGCCCATCCTACCTTGATGCTTTCGGGACATATGGATGAGTTGGGCTTCGCAATCACTTATATCGATGATAAAGGATTTTTGTCCTTTGATACTATCGGAGGTCATGATCGAAGCATAATCCCAGGACGACGCGTTCGCATCTTAACCCAAAACGGCGATGTGCTTGGCGTCACAGGTAAACGGGCCATCCATCTCCTCGATGATGAGGAACGCAACGAAGTGCCTAAAGTTCATAAATTATGGATCGATATCGGCGCAAAATCTCAGGAAGAAGCTAAAAAATGGGTGCGCATCGGCGATCCTGTCGTCTATGAAACACCTGAAACAACAGTAATGAATAATACGCATAATATTACAGGACGAGCCTTCGATGATAAAGCAGGAACTTACGCCGTTATGGAGGTCGCCCTTCGCTTGGCCAAAGAAAAGGAAAAATTGAATTGTAATGTCACCGCTGTAGCTTCGACACAGGAGGAAGTGGGTTGCCGCGGAGCCATTAATGCAACTTATACCTGCGCACCAACCGTAGGAATCGCAGTTGATGTCGGCCATGCCACTGATTTTCCTGATTGCGATCATAAGCGCTTTGCTAAGATAGAACTAGGAGCGGGACCCATCATCGCCCGCGGCGCTAACATTAATCCGCACATTTTCGAACGCATAGTTGCCTGTGCTGAACAAGAGAATATTCCCTATCAAATTGAAGCAGAAACTCATCCTACCGGTACAGATGCCCGTTATATACAAATTACACGCGGCGGTGTACCAACGGGATTGATTTCGATCCCCCTGCGCTATATGCATACCCCTGTGGAAACCGCAAACTTGGAAGATATTGAAAACGTAGTTCGCCTCATTTGTGCCTTTGCACTCTCATTAAAAGTAGAAGATCGCTTCGAATTTTAGATCTAAATTAGATCCGAACGCTGCGTAGATCGAAAAAATCTCATCTATATTTTTTTAAATTCAGCAATCGTAGTCATGCCCTCATTTAGCGCTTTGAGGGCAGCTTTTTTGAGCGGCACTAATCCATATTCCACAGCCAATTCGTGGAGCTCATGAATGGGTAATCGCTTGCGAATTCCATCGCGTATAGAAAGATTGAATACTAACCATTCATAGATGCCAAAGCGCCCTTTGTATCCGGTGCGATTGCAAAAATCACAGCCCTTACCGTGATAAACTTTAGTTATGCCATAGGGTGCGACGATTGGTCTATCCTCAGGCGCCATAGGAATTTCTTCCTTACAATGAGGACAAATCTGGCGCAATAGGCGTTGGGCAAGGATTCCCTTGACCGTATCAGCGATGAGATAGGGATCGATTTGCATGTCGATGAGGCGAATGACGGCGCTTGGTGCGTCGTTCGTATGTAGCGTGCCAAGAACTAAATGCCCTGTTAAAGCGGATTGGATCGCGATTTTAGCGGTAATAGTATCACGTAACTCTCCGACGAGAATCTTATCGGGATCGTGGCGAAGAAAAGCGCGGAGTACGCGCTCAAAGGTTAAACCGATATCATCGCGAATATTGACCTGAACCATGCCTTCAATTTCATATTCTACAGGATCTTCGACAGTAACAATTTTGGTTTCCTCATCATTAATTTCATGGAGCGCACTATAGAGGGTTGTTGTTTTGCCGCTTCCAGTAGGACCCGTAGCCAAAACAATACCGGAACCCGAATGCAGTACTTGGCGCAATTGAACGAGAATCTCGGGAGCAATGCCCATCTGCTCTAGATTAAAGTGCCAGGAACTCCGATCAAGGATGCGGAGGACAACGCTTTCGCCGTATTGAGTCGGCAGCGTAGAAACGCGAAAGTCGACGAAACGGTCGAAATAACTACCTTCAATATGACCATCCTGAGGAAGACGCCTTTCGGCAAGATCAAGATTGGCGAGTGTTTTAACTCGCGAAATAATAGCATCCCCGAGATGGCGAACCGGTGCAGGAAGTTCGAAGAGTATCCCGTCAACACGCAAACGAATCAGGATAGTATTGGCAAAAGTTTCGAAATGCACATCCGATGCATGCCGCTGCACAGCATATTTCAAAACATAGTCCACAAAGCGTATAATCGGGAAATCACTGTTGTCGGACGATGTATGGGCAAAAGAATGCACAATGGATCAAAATGATTTTACTGCTCTTTGTCGACGCGGTTACAGATGCGGAATGGCTTTCATTATTGATCTTGATAATTTGCGCCCTTCATTTTATAGGCACCTTCCATAAAAGACTTGCGAGGAACCATATCATGGCCGTTAAGCTTGAGTTTCTTTGAATCTGGTGCGTTCGAGATGCCCATACCCGCAAACACGCCCACAAACGTTGAAGTTTCTGAAGTCTCTGAGGTCTTTTCAACTTGATTACTTGAGGCAGCGCTATTGACATTGGCGTTGTTGAAATTTTGCAAATTTACTGTCATATGGAATAAAATTATAGCCGTAAAAATAAAAATTTAAATAAAAAAATTAAAAATTTAAATTTTCATTTCACTTTTCAGGGCTTTTTATAACCTGTGACTTTGAACGTCACCGCGCGGCGCAATAAGATACATCTGAAAGAAACGTAGTGCTTCGCGTCAGATCTTTGCTTAAATTAATCTTCGAGTCCAGGAAAAACCGGAATCTTTTGACAGGAGATGCTCAAAACGTAGCCCTTACTCATACTCATGACAACGTTTTGCAGAGGTAAGCAATATGTGATCGATAACGCTTAGCAAATACAATGCAGCAGTCTCTGAGCGTAAAATGTTTCTTCCAAGGTAAACAAAATGGGCATTTCGATCAAGAAAATATTGGTACTCTCTTTCAGAAAAATCACCTTCGGGACCGATCATGAGATTAATTGTGCCATTAACGATAATATCTTTATAAAAAAATATATCCTTGGTTACTTTTTGAAGTGAGGCGACAACGGTAGGTCTAGTAAAATTTATTTGTTCAATGGGTTGAGGAATTTCGATATAAGGAAGGTTAGGATTTCCCGATTGTTTGCAGGCTTCTTTGGCAATATTATTCCAATGGAATTGTTTTTCAGCAATAGCTTTGCCATCAATTTTGATTAAAGAATGTTCTGTGATGATAGGGATAATCTCAGCAACACCGATAGCCGTAGCTTCGCGAATGAGAAAATCCATAGCTTTTTTTTTAAGCAATGCTGGATACAGGATGATTCTATTTTTTTCCGCAAAATACACATCATCGATTGCAATTTCTTGAGTTTTATCGTCAAGAATGCGACCTTCGCCGTAATAACCCTGTCCATTGAGGATGGTAACTTTTTCCCCGACGTTTGCACGTAAAACATGAAATAGGTGAAAACATGAAATAGGTGATGTGCCTCCTCTTGATTTAAATGGATAATCGAGTATGCCTTTAAAATTTCTGGATGAAACGCTTTAAGCATGATCTTTATTTAGGATGTACTTCGTCTAGAATATACTTTACGTCTTTGTGATCAATCCAACCGTTTTGGCCATTTTTTAGATTCACATGAAGAAAATGTCCATACTGTGTTGCTACCGTAAGCGGGGTTCCGGAAGGAAGATTTTTAATGATTTCCGATTGAGCTGTGGGTGAAATATGCACCGTCGCATTTTCTGGAATCGTGATACACTTGTGAAAGACACGTCTGGCAGCCCATAGAAAACTTCCGCTGGCAACACACCCTGTGAGACTGAAATAGAGGACGGACTTATGGATCAATTTTTTAGCCCATTGACGGAGCCAAAGGCCTATGGTTAGCCAGAAAAAGATACTTAGTGCTACGATCAAGATACTCATGACGAAGGAAGTTTGATAAAACGGAACAAAATTTTGTTGTTTTTTCGTCAATGCGAGTCTTTGAAAGGCGTGTTTAAGATTTTTATCATAAGGTTTAATTTGCTTTGCTCTTTCAAAGGCAATCCAAGCATTGGCCCTATCGCCATTTTTTTGATAGGCGCAGCCCAAATTAAAATAGCGGGCAAAGGAATGAACAGGCATAGCTTCGAGCAATGCGATAGCCCTAGTATAATCCTGAACGCCGTAGGCTTCGTTGGCTTCGAAAAAGGTGGAGTTATCTTGGGCCGTAACGGTTAGGGACCAAGACCACAAACATAAATAGGTTAATAAAATTTTCATGATATTAAAATCGCATTTCCGTTAGTGTTGTTGTAAAAACAGCAACAATGTTTTCAATTGCTGTTGCAAGTGATCTGTATCTACCCGGCGTTGTCCGAAAGCAATAGCATCACCTTCATTGAGGAAAGCTTCAAGCCATTGGAGATGTTTCAAACCCCGGCTTTGAAGTTGTTCAATTTGTTCAGCGCGAGATTGTTCCAAGGAAATATTGTGCAGGGCGAGTTTTTGGTCAATGGCTTCGAAAGCGATTTTATAAAACTGCATTATTTCCCCTTTATTTATTGCCGATGACAGACATTTTTGAATATTCTTCATATTCCATTTAGGTGTTTTCTTTTTCGTCGAAGGGGATTTTATTTTGAAGAAAAAGAACAAGGCGATAGCCGCGAAGCATCCCTGAAGGATCCAGAACCACCGCTGTCGACTGATAGGCATCAAGGTTTGACCATGGCGTGTATCTTTAGAAAGAATATGCGTTTCTCCATGAGCGACATCAGATTTTGAGATATGATTTGCCTTAGTTTCGGGAGGAGTATGACGTGTATCGTTGGAAAACGCTTCTGCAGAACGGGATACGAGAACGATTTTTTTAGAATTATCCAAGGTCGAAGTTTCGAAGCGCTCCGTTTCGGGATTAAAGTAGGTCAATACGATATCTGGAAGAACGATTTCGCCCGTTTTTTGAGGAATGAGAACATATTCTATAGTTTTTTTTCCTTTGAAATTGTAATCGTCATAAGCGATGAAAGTAGATTTCGGTGGGAAGACTTTCCAAGATTCACTATGGGTACTGTTGGCAATTTCTGGAGGTTGAAGGCGTGCAAAATTCCCTTGACCTTCGACGTCGATAGTCAGGGTCACTGGTTCGCCTAGCAGGACGCGATCGGAAGAGAGGCAAGGATTTTTCAGTGTAAATTGTCCGACACTCCCGCAGAAATTTGTAGGTGCTTCGGGCAAGGGGAAAACTTCAACAGCGACCGGTTCAGAGATCAAATCAATAGGTTCCTCTTCAGCAAAAGAGAGAAAGCTCATGCGATGTAGGATCTGTATGGAGCAGAAAGCTTGAAATGAAATTTCATGAGTTCCGCTTTTCAACGGTGTGATAAAGGTATTCCAGGTGTAGATTTCATATTGGCCGTGCTTTCTAGATTTAGGCCGTTCTGGAAGTGGAGCGCGAAGGAAAGCGTCGCCCAAAATTTCCATTTTAACAGGATGGATGAGTTGTATACGGTGGTCGCATTTTATTGTAATGGTTACAGGAATATTTTGTCCTACATAAGCTTTGTGGCGACTTAAGGATACATTGAGGCTTATGACTTGATCCTTCTTCTTCTGCGCCGATGAATTTTGACGAGGTGATGATTTACGGAGATTATCGGCAACTTTCACCTTGGTTGAAGGAACGATGTAGTTTTTCCCATTGATTTTAATTTCGTAAGCAGGGATTTCAAAGGTACCCGTTTTTTGAGGAACATAAGAAAAAACAAATGAGACCTGATGCGTGCCGACACCATTGACTATAGAGGAAGATTGATAAACCCCTTTGTTGCGCAGATGCAATCCGTTAGGAACTGGAGGATGAAAACTATCGGGAAAGGCATTAGCTACATTGACGATATAGCGCACTTCGCTGTTGCTGTCGACTTCATCGGGTTCAAAGCGCGCACTGATATCGATATCGGGTGCTTTAGCGCTTAAGATTGCAATTTGCAAAAATGCTACAAATACTGAAAAAAGTCGCATCTTCATTTTACCAAAATTTTTCGGGATCACGATTGCTAGTATTATTGTAAATAAATTTTAAAGGCAATTTTTTTTCTTCATTTTCTAAGGAATTTAGAAACTGCAATGCATCCATGGGCGTCATTTCTGAATTTTCTGGGACATTGTTTCGAGTACCGGCATCTGCAATCTGCATCTTTTGAGAATTTCTACCTTCACCGCTAGGAGTGTTTCCATGGGGTGTCGTCGATCGTTGACCTGCGTTTTGGCGATTTGCCGCATTAGAATCGTGTAGGGCAGGGTTCTGATGGTTTGGTTTTCTTTCTCGATCAAGTTTCTGCTGATCTTGAGTGCGCTGTGATGCGTTGCCACCTTTTTTATTTTCTGGAGATGACGAAGCGTTTTGCCTTTGTCTTTCGGATTTCTGTTGATCTTGAGTGCGCTGTGATGGGTCGCCATCTTTTTTATCTTCTGGAGATGACGAAGCGCTTTGCCTTTGTTTTTCGGATTTCTGATGATCTTGAGTGCGCTGCGATGGGTTGCCATCTTTTTTATCTTCTGGAGATGACGAAGCGTTCTGCCTTTGTCCTTCGGATTTCTGTTGATCTTGAGCGCTCTGCGATGGGTCGCCATCTTTTTTATCTTCTGGAGATGACGAAGCGTTCTGCCCTTGTCCTTCGGATTTCTGTTGATCTTGAGCGCTCTGCGATGGGTCGCCATCTTTTTTATCTTCTGGAGATGACG
>JAITAK010000048.1 GCA_031284165.1 Puniceicoccales bacterium | reverse complement strand
ATGATGCTAATATCATGTGCATTGCGGGCGAAACTATGACTTGCGGTTTACTGGAAGATATACTGAAGATCTTCTTTGACACCGATTTCGAAGGTGGTCAGCATGAACGCCGCCTGAGTAAAATCGTGGAATTTGAATTCAGTCGAAGATAGTTTCCTATGCATATCGGAGGGATTCAACGCTTCTCATCCATTGATTTTCCGGGCAATTTAGCAGCGGTCATTTTCACCGTGGGCTGCAATTTTCGCTGTCCTTTCTGCCATAATCCGAAACTTGTTTGCGGTAACGTTGATCCCATAGCCGAAGCCTATGTTTTGGAATTCCTGACAACACGTACACGGCAATTGGAAGGCGTCGTGATCAGTGGCGGAGAACCGACTTTGCAACAGGACCTATTTCAATTTATCGAAAAAGTCCGCACCTTAGGCTTCTCAATAAAACTGGATACCAATGGAACTCATCCCGAAACTTTGGAAACCCTACTCGCTTATCAAATGCTCGATTATGTCGCTGTAGATATTAAACATGTCATGTCGCGTTATGCTTTCGCCGCTGGCGTCGCATCGCCGATGATCGAAAAAATTCAAAACACTATCGACCTACTCCTTAATAGTCCTGTCGCGCATGAATTTCGCACAACAGTCATCCGCGATTTCCATACATTAGAAGATGTCGTCGCTATTTCAAAACAAATTCGTGGGGCGCAACGCTACGTTCTTCAGGAGTTTATCCCTAAAACTACTTTGGATGCAAAATTTGCGGAAAAGTTGCCTTTCGAAAAATCTTTGCTCGAAACGATTATCCCTGAAGTCAAAAAAAATGTCCAACAGTTCGAAATCCGTCAGTAAAATAGCGTTGGCCCTCGAAGCAATTTTTCATTTTTCGAAGGCGCAAAATTTAAAATAAAAAAGAATGTTGCGCTTCAGTATACGCTGCATAACTTTCTTTGAAAAAGTGTACTTCAATGTGTGCTGCGCAGAGTTACCGAAAATTGTGGACGCGTTTTTTAACCCAAAAATCGTCCCCCTCCCATAAAATTCATTCTCTTAAAAATAAACCTCGGACGGCTGAACCCTTTCGTGGAAGGATTTTAGGTATTGATCCAAGTTTGCGCGGAACTGGATTGGCGGTCATCGATGTTCAACATCGAGATTCAATCGAATTGATCTTTACACAGACAGTAAAGCTTTCCGCTAAAGAACCTTTACTAAATTGCGTCTATAAAATTTTTTCAGCGATCCAAAAAGTCATTGAACATTATCAACCTAAGGTTTGCGCTGCAGAACAGACAATTTATGTGCAGAACTTCCAAACGGCACAAATTATGGGTATTGCCCGAGGTGTTGCCTTAGCGGCCATCGCGATACAACACCTTCAGGTCTTTGAATATGCCCCCCTTCGCATTAAACAAGCTATCTGCGGTTACGGTAGAGCTTCTAAAGCGCAGGTCTCTAAAATGGTCCAGGCCATTTTGAAAATCTATATCAATGTGGGCCTTGATGAAACCGATGCTGCTGCCGCAGCGATTTGTTGTTTCTTCACGGAATCATCATCTCTTGCGGAAATTGAATGATGATTTTGAATGCTTTCTCGGCTATATCAACAGAGCGATAAAGATTCATTTAATCTGTTTTCCAGCTGACGACGTCCATAGATTGATCGCGATCACCGACGGTAAAAAATACTATTTTTTCCCTCAAACCTTGAGACGGAACTTTATCCTTAATCGTTAAGTAATGATCAAAGACGCTTTGAGGAATAAGGGCATCCGCATCGGTGTTGTTTTCGACGACTAACTTGATATCGGCGTTGTTGAAACGATCAGCAAGGAGGCTGCGATCATAGGTCTCGTTTAATTTTTTAAAATCGTTATCCGAGAATTCAATAAACTGAATCCCGTGGGGATTGAGATATTCATTTGCCGAGCTAAGTCTCGCACCTTCAGGTTCTTTCCCAGAGAGAGCACGGATGAGATTAGCGGAAGCGGTTGCGTTAAGGGTAATGACCTCTTCAGGCGTTAGATCAGCGTCTTCATGTACGATCCTAGGGAAATAACCATACTCGCGATAATAAGCATTGAGACCAAAGACATAGCGATTCAATTGAATCTTCGACTGATTGGCACTTATGGAGCGCTTTACTTTACTGAATGTGGGTACGACGAGTGACGCTAAAATTGCAATGACCGTCATGACCATCATGAGCTCCAGAACGGTAAATGCGTTCTTCTTCCCCGTTTTAGGACATCGGTTCATAGAATTTAAAAAAATGCGCATATTGAAATAAATTCAATAGTAATGCGAAACCCAAAACTATAAAAATCCTCCTTCGGTGGCGATAATATCGTCGCGAAGGTTACCGGTGATTTGCCCTTGATCGCTGATGGTAACGCTTTTGGTTGCGGTTGCGACATTGCGTTTGGAATTTTGTTGGCCTTTAGGACCTTTAGAGATCAAAAAGTAAGATGGATTTTTCCAAAGGTCTTCTTGGGTACGCCGTTTATAGTAATAGATGTAATCACTCAGGAATGGATCGACAAATTTACCGTCTATTTCTTTCAAATTTGTCGTCAGAAAGTCGATGCGCTTTTCATCGCTGAGCGCATTTCCATTGGGATCGATTCGCCAATGAAGCGCCTGATTGAGGATACCCCCTTGATGATCGTCATGGCTTTCGATTTTTGGGTAATCGCCATGCTGTTGGCGGTAGGTTTCGAGCATATCGACCAGTGCGCTCATTTCTAAACGAGTGCGAATTAATTTATCCCGTTCTTGATAGGTGCCATAAATTTTAAGAACGCCGGCCGCAATAAGGCATAGGATAGTCACTGTACACATTATCTCTATGGCTGTGAAGGCAAGGCATGGATGATGCCGTATCTTCATCATCTCGGTGCGGCGAAAAAACTTTCTTCGCCATAGAGATTGTGTGAAAAATGCCTGTAACTTCTTTGCCATCGCTACCGCTCTAGAACACTTTATTCAACGCAGCACATAAGGTTGAGCTTTGGCTACGAGAACCGTACCTTCCCGAAAAATTAAAATTCCAAAAACAGGATTCACTGCAGCGGAAATGAATTCCTGTCGTGATTAAAAACTTCGTCCTATCGAGCTTAGAAGTCGTCAATTTTTCCTCGACATGATCGATGGTGATCTCGCCGCCAGTGAAGTTTTGGCAAAAATTGCGCTCGCAGCCCAGAAAAACGTAGGCGTATAGCTTTTGATGATCCTTTTCACATTTTACCCCTACAGCACCATCCACTAAATTCATGCGCAACGATGCCTGTTCCCACTCCTTAGCGCCTTTTTGTTTCATATTATTAGTATGCAGGGCAAAAGCAGGACCGATTTTAAGATCATTCCACTGCCAAGGATAATAGACCTCAACCTTACTGTACAAAGTGCGATGATGGTGGGTGAAATGATCAAAGTGGCCTCCATGAAGGGTCAACGCTTCTCCATGAGCTTTTGATTGCCCAAATCCAATAACGGATACGGAGGAAATATCCAATCCCCATAGACGAAACGTGCTGTAATAACCTCCAAACCACATACGCAAATCACCTTTTTTCAAGGAATGACCGTGATAATCCATGAAATCCTTGATAATGCCTGTAAAAACTCCTGCGGTACAGATGCGTTTAAAAATAAAATTATTGTAGGAAAAATCGATGCCTAAAAAGGCGATGGCATCATCGGAAGTGTAGCGCTTACCGTGTTCGTGGGCGTAAGCCAAATTGCCACAAATTTCGAACGGACGCGTATTTTCACGAGGAAATATCTCTTTTTTTTCAATGGAGTGTTGAGTAATGATACTCCCCAAAGCTTCCATGTTATCCTTGAGTACGGCTGCAAGTTCTCCATAATGACTTTCCGCCCCACGAACGACATGACATAAGAGTCCCCCGACTAAAAATGCGACCTTTTTTAAAGACATCTACCCTGGCGAATTTATCAAGTTTTGGAAAATAATCAAGATTTATAATATCTTTTTATTGCTTAATGCCTTGGAATTCATTGTATGATCTTATCGATTAACCTTTTTCTTAAAGACTTCGTGAATGCGGCGTTGACAGTCAATCATCTCTCCATGGCTTATGGTGATTATACGGTGATGCGCGACCTTCATTTCGAAGTTCACCCCGGGGAAATCTTTCTGATTATCGGAGGAAGCGGCTGTGGCAAAAGCACATTGCTTAAATATCTTATCGGTATTGAGAAGGCCCCCGATCACAAAATTTTCTATGGCTCTATAGATATCAATACACTCACCAATTCGGAGAATATTGCCAGAAAGTTTGGCGTTCTCTATCAGAGCGGTGCCCTTTGGGGCGATCTCACAATCGCAGAAAACATCGCCCTTCCATTGACTTACTATACGAATTTATCGAAAAAAACCATTGCGGAGTTGGTTGCTTTCAAGCTCTCCCTCGTCGGTCTGGGAGGATTTGAAGACTTCTATCCCTTCGAAATTTCTGGAGGAATGAAAAAACGGGCAGGATTGGCACGGGCAATGATTTTAGATCCGGAATTTTTATTCTTCGATGAACCTTCTGCGGGATTAGATCCTATCTCTTCGAAGCGTCTGGACGATTTAATCTTGGAAATTCGCAATTGTTTTGGGACAACCATTATCGTCGTGACCCATGAGCTTGCTAGCGTATTCGCGATCGGCGATCGCGCGATTTACTTAGATGCCAAAACAAAAACGGCGCTGGCTATAGGTACACCACAGTGGCTATTACATCATTCAGATCCGAAAGTGCGTTACTTTTTATCTCGGGGGAATATCTGTGAGTAAAAAAGTAAATCCATCACTCATTGGTGCATTTATGTTCGGCGCATTAGCCATCCTCACCATGACTTTTGTCGTTTTATTGCGCGGGAATTTATTTCGAAGCTCCGTTCCTTTCGTATTGTATTTCAATAGCTCCATCAATGGCCTCGATGTTGGGTCCGCAGTAAAATTCAAGGGCGTGCGTATCGGTACCGTAAAGTCGATTGACATTATTTATGACGCGGAAGTGAACGCTGTTTCGACGCCCACTGTGATCGAAATTAATGGGAATGTTTTTTCTCCTTCTATAGAGTCATTGCCTAAATCTGAACAAAGTGAGTTTTATAAACATCAAATTATAAACGGGCTTTCAGCTAAACTGAGCATGGAGAGTTTAGTTACAGGAAAGCTCTTTATTGAGCTGGATTACTACCATCCCTATAAGATGCGCTTCTACGGGAAAAATGGAACCCACTTTCAACAAATCCCTACTGTCGCTTCAGAAATCGAAAAATTTATTTCAGGAGCAGATAACATCCTTAAAAAATTCAACGAGATTGACTTCAAAACCATTTCAGATCAATCGATATCCATCTTAAGTGAGGTTGACCATCAGGTCAAAAATTTGGATCTTGCAGCGATGACACGTCACATTTCGGAAGCAGCCATCAGCATACAGCGCTTTTTAAATTCAGATCGCATCAATAATTTATTAGAAAGTTTGAGGATGGTCATGGTCAACGTACAAAAATTTCTCGATCAACTTTCTCAAACGCTCGTCCATTTTGAGGGCAATGTTGCGACTGTCGTCAGCACCATTCAGCAGATAGGAAGTCGATTGGGCCATAGTTGTGATGCTTTTAGTACTGTTTGTGTCCACATTTCGGGTTTAGTCGGGGCCCAATCCGATTTCAGAGAAAACGTAAAAGCATTTTTATCGCAAGGAACTAGGGCATTACAGTCATTGCGCTATTTCTTTGATCTCCTTAATAAAACCCCTAACGCCATTTTCGCTGGAGTTGATTATGAGAATAAAGAGAATTAAACCCCTATTGAAACACGTTCCATGGGTAGCACTCTTCCTTTTGTGTTCTGGTTGTTCGCTTTTTAAGTCGACCCCTGATAAGACGCGCTTGTTTGAAATTGGATTTAGACCCAGACCGCTGACCGTATCCTCATCTTCTTGTTCAGCGATTTGCATTGTGCTTAATTATTTCCCCGATTATCTCAATCGACCGCCACTGATGACGAAAATTAGCGACCATGAATTAAAAAGTAACCCGTGCTACCGCTGGGCGACACCGCTTTCAGAAAATCTCCTTCATATATTAAAGCAAAGTATCCGTCAAGGCTTTCCGCAAGCCACTGTCTACGAATTCCCCAAAGATATCGTCGCTAAGGTGGACCTCACGTTAAAATTAGATGTGGATACTTTAGAAATTGATGAAGTTTCACGGCAAGTGACGCTTTCGGGGGTATGGACATTTTTCGATGGAGATCGTGTCCTTGTAGATCGCTCAGATTTCAAATTTTCCGAATCCTTTAGTAGTCATTCCAATGTTTATAGCGAAAGCGTCGCTAAGGTGGAGGAAGTCATTCTTCAATTAGGAGATGCCATTGTGGAACGAACTGCACGTCTTCTCAAGAAATAATTATTTTTGTGATTGACGGAGTATGTTTTTACTTTTTCTTCCCGAGAGTGGGAAATTTTACGGAAACTCAAATTCAAAGAAGCACTGAACGTAAATCATTAGGATTTTTAACGGTTGTTTCGCTCGTCATTAGCAGTCAGGTAGGTTCGGGGATTTTTATTTTTCCAGCAGATCTCGCTCCCTTTGGAACCTTAGGATTATTAGGATGGCCTATCGCTGTTGCCGGAGCCATTGCTTTGGCATTAGTTTTCTCAGAACTTTCATCAAAAATCGTCAAAAATGGCGGTCCTCATGTCTACATTAGAGAAGCCTTTGGGGAAAAGGCAGGATTTTTCTGTGCCTGGATCTATTGGATCATTTCATGGGCAAGCAATTCCATTTTACTCGTGACCATGACCAATTACCTCTCGACGATGGTTGGCGATTTGGGACCATGCCCGACGGTTCTCATTCAAACGGCGGTGCTCTTCATCATCGCTTCGATTAACTTGATGGGGGTACGCACCTCGGGAGCCATAGAAATTTGTCTGACTTTCCTAAAAGTTACGCCACTTTTCGTTCTTCCTCTACTATTCTTTACCGCGTTTAATCCTGAAAATTTCAAAATATCCGCAACGACTTCCTTATCAACTGCGAATACAATAAACATTATGACACAAGCAGCCCTGCTCATTTTCTGGGGATTTATCGGAATTGAATGCGCAACGACGCCAGCAGGGCGCATCAAAAATGCACAGAAAACACTGCCGAAAGCTATTATCGTCGGCACATCGTGTGTTGCACTTATTTATATTTTCAATGTCATTTCCGTTTTTGGTGTCGTTGGATTTGATGCCTTAATTCATAGTAAAGCGCCTTATGCCCTGGCTATTGGGAAAATTGCGCCGGGATTTGCCGTAGGGGATCGATTGATCTCTTTACTTGCCATCATCGTCTGCATTGGCACATTAAATGCGTGGACTTTAAGTGCAGGACAGATTGCCCAGGGGGCTTCCGAAGATCGATTATTCCCATTGATTCTCGGAAAAACCAATGGACGAGATGCTCCAGTGGTCGCTATTTTTACGGATACTTTGGGAATCATTCCATTTCTCATCGCTGCGCAAGTTTTTGGCAATGAAGGTCTCGATCGTCTTATCACATTTATGGCTAGCGTTTTCCTGATCATTTATTTCTCGTGCGCTATTGCCTATGTCCGAATGATTAAAGCCTGGAAAAATAAAACATTCGATAGGATAAAAGCTTACGTCTTAGCCTTATTTGCTGCCGCTTTTTGCATATTTATTATCGCTCAAAATCTACGCAATAGTTTCATAACTTTGGCGGTATTCATCCTTACGGGGATTCCCGTTTATTACTGGCGGAACGTGCGGTCCCTATAGGGCTTTACAAATAGGGCACACCTCAATGCAATGACCCCGTGCGGGGCAGTATTCGCGACCGAATCGAATCATGCGGATATGAAGATCATGCCAAACTGTTTTTGGAAAGATTTCTTTTAAATTATTTTCCACAACCAATACATCTCTGGAATGGGTCAATCCCCAACGATGCGCAAGGCGGCGAATATGGGTATCCACCGGAAATGCGTCACCGCCAAAGCATTGAGCGATCATCACACTAGCCGTCTTATGTCCTACACCGGGTAATTTTTCCAGTGCTTCAAAGGTCGAAGGAACATTTCCATTATAATTTGTAGAAATTATTTGGGCGCAAGATTGGATTGCACGGGCTTTACTGCGAAATAATCCACAAGGGCGAATAATATTTTCAATCATCTCCAGAGGGAGCTGTGCCATAGCGTATACATTCGGTGCGGCAGCGCATAGATGAGGGATAACTTGATTGACGCGCTTGTCGGTGCATTGCGCAGAGAGTATGACAGCTACAAGGAAGGTAAAAGGTGAAGTGTGGATTAATGGAATATCTACGATGGGATAAACTGCTTCTAATGTCTTCAAGATAAATTGCGCACGGATGCGTATAGCTTCATTGACCTCGATGGCCACGGCTTTTTTATAGGCGTGATGATCATTCATGGGCATCAAAATTTTTTCAAATCGTCCTCTCAAGACTCCGATTCGTAAGATGCAATTTATTCAAAGCATCGGCAAAGTCTTTGGGAATAGGCGCTGTGAAGGACAATTTTTCATTGCTCTGGGGATGCGTGAAAGCGATGGACTCGGCATGGAGCATCATACGAGGAAAAATGGAACGGCGATGTTTGGGTCCATAGGTACTATCACCTGCAATAGGATGACCGATATGACTCATGTGGACGCGAATTTGATGAGTACGTCCTGTATAGATCTTGACATTAAGTTTCGTAAAATGTTCAAAGCGCTCATGGACGATCCAAGTTGTTTTAGCGGGTTTACCGCTAGGACAGGCAATCATCTTAATTTTATCATTAGTTTTACGGGCAATAGGGATTTCGATTTTTCCCGTATCTAGTGCCAGGGTTCCATGGACGATGCAAGTGTACCATTTTTCGATGAAATGATTGGCGAAATCCGCCGCCAAACGCCTAAAAGCGCGGTTAGATTTTGCGAAGATCATCACTCCTGTGGTATCTTTATCGAGGCGATGGACAACGCCAGGACGATCCTGTTCTCCGAGGCAACTCAGCGGGCAATATTGAACGACATGTTCCACGAGTGTTTTTTCTTGGAGTCCAGGAGCGGGATGTACAGCGATCCCGGCCGGTTTATCGATGACAATAAGATCTTCATCTTCAAAAATAATGCGCAGATTAAAACCGTCTGAAGATGGTGAGGATTGAAAAGGTAGGCTATGAATTTCGAAGCCAATCACATCGCCAGAACACACTTTTTCATGAAGATGGATAGGATGACCGTTGCGCATAAATGGCGTTTTATGAAACGAAAACTTGACAATCGCACGAGATAAATGTAACTGTTGCGACAAAATTTTATCACAACGTTCATTGATAATACCTTCAGGAAGAATAATAGTTGCCATAAGCGAATTAAAATGTAACATGATTTTGCAAATCGCAATAGGAAAAGCTTGCACCTGGTAAAAACACCCTATGATGCGCAAAAATGTCATTCATCAGAAAATATGCGAGTGTTGCGGATGCAAGTCGGATTTATTTACTTCCCAATTTATTCACGGCAACGAATCTATTTTGTGGTTTTTTATCGATTATTCGCTGCATTCAGGCGCGTTATTCGGTTCAGGATGCTGTCCTCATCCACCGTTACTATCAGCAAGCGGTCTGGCTTATTTTATTTGCAGGACTGTCGGATATGCTCGATGGGCGTGTCGCTCGTTTAAAGAAAAAGGAGTCACTTTTCGGCATGGAATTTGATTCCATCTGTGATATGGTTTCCTTTGGGGTTGCTCCTGCGCTCATGGTCTTTCTGCTCATTTTATCACCTACGGGTGAATTTTCTTTTTTTCGCCAGGTAGGGTGGCTTTTTGGATTCATCTACCTACTTTGCGCTGGAATTCGCTTAGCGCGCTTCAACGTCGTCACCAGCCCATTATTGCCCAGAGATGATCCGCATCCTCATTGCGATTTTCTAGGGTTACCCGTACCTGCAGCAGCGGGCGTGGTTGCTTCTTTTGTACTGATCATCAACAGCTACGCCCTCAATGCATTTGCAATTTTATTGCCTCCCTTAATGCTGTTCATTGCCTATTTAATGGTTAGTAACATTCGCTTTCCGAGCTTTAAGAAAGTGGATTGGAATACGAGAACGCGTTTGAGCACATTTGTGATCATTATTGGTGTTTTAGTCACGATTATGTGGTTCCACGAAATTTCTTGTGCTATCGTATTTCTGAGTTATGTTACCTATGGCATCGTCCGCCATGTTCATCGACAAAAAATGATGTATCTAGGATCAGAAACCTACAGCAAATACGGGAAAGAGTAATTATTAAATATTGATGATAACGATAAAAGAAAAAATATTATGAAAAGACAAAAAAAATGTGAAAATCCATGGCTCAATTTAGGTTTTAACATCCTCATCCCTTCTCTTATTATGGCGAAAGCGGATGACTGGTTTGGGATAACACCAACGACGGCATTAATGATCGCTTTAATGTTTCCTCTGGGTTACGGGCTATTAGACTTTATAAAAGCGAAAAAATGCAATATTTTTTCGATCATCGGTTTTGGAAGCGTCTTATTAACGGGTATTATCGGCTTGTTACACCTTCCTAAGGAATACGTCGCGATTAAAGAAGCTTTCATTCCTTCCATTCTTGGAATCATCGTTTTCATTTCCGCGTTTACGCGTTACCCTTTAATTAAAACACTCGTGTTTAACGATACACTGATGAATATCGACTTGATTAACGAGCGCCTAGAAAAAGAGAAAAATGGAGGAAAATTTCAAAAATTGTTATCGCTGAGCACATTGAAATTTTCCTTATCTTTTTTACTGAGTGCGGTGCTTAATTATGTGCTGGCCTGTTATTTTATTCACAGTGAAACGGGGACTGTGGAATTTAATAAGGAATTGGCACGAATGACCTTTTGGAGTTATCCTATAATTGTATTGCCATGTACGATCATTTTAATGATAACGCTAATAGGACTTATAAAACATCTGAGTCAACTGACGCATTTACATTGGGAAGAAATGTTCGTTGGGATGCAGAGCGGATCTTCAGAAGGCGAAGATAAGCATTAGGTTTTTCTTAGCTTTGTCGTTAAGGTCAAGAGTTTGGAGTGAGGAGCTCCGGTATGGGGTTGGGATGTGCTGTTAAAAAAAGGATCCCGAGTGAGAAGCTCCCGACATTTTGCTTCGCCATTAAGAAGGTCAAGGGCTTGGAATGAGAAGCTTACGGCTTTAGATGCGCCAACGGAGGAGTCTCGATAATCTGAACCCATTTCGAGCTAAGAAGGATTTTCTATCACTCATGGAAGGCAGTGCAAAATAGGTATGATGCAACGCCTTTTCAAGAACACCTATGGATACTTCTACAAACGCAATATCTTTGGGATAGGTTGTTCCAAGGGTCCATTGTCCATGCTTGATTTCTATGTCTTGTGCATCGACATTGAGGTATTCTAGTAACCATGGATTTTCGGTCTGTTTTTTTATAAGACAGAGCTCCAGGAACACGACATTGGGAGAACGCAAGTTGGCGAGACGGATATTTTGTGTGATGTGCATTTCCATCAAATTCAGTAAAGAAAGTGAGGAAGTGGCGTCGAACGAAAGGAATGGGGCGAGAATATCGCTACTCACATCTCGTTCTAAAATAAATCTAAATAATCCTACCGCATGGGTTGCATCCTTTCGAATGGCTAGGGGTAACGATGTAAGACTTCCTATGCCATAATAAATTACTTTTGGGCCTTCGGAAGTATGGATGAAAAAAGTCAGGGAAGGATAATGCGTCCTAGGATCCTCCCGCTGAAATTGAAGGGGAGTACTTGGTTCATCAATGAGTAGATTTCCTAAAGCGACGTATTTATTTTCCCAATCCTTTTCAATTTCATTGAGTAATTGGAGGGCTTCGAAAGCCAATTTCGACCTTACACTCTCGTGTATTTTATAGTCGAGTAATACCGTAGTCCCTATAACAGCGAAAGTCGTTAACGTCACTGTAATCGCACTAGCCAAAAGAATTTCTAGAAGCGTGAAGCCTGAATTATTTTTTTCGAAATACATCCATCGTTTCTCATACTTTATCCTCCTCGAGGTTAATGTCGAAGTCATTTTTAAAATTTTCTTGAATTTGATAAATTTTACCTCATTTTTTATTATATCATTATATGATAACGTTAATTTTACTTTTATATGCATTATGGCTCTGTTATCATCACCAGACAGCAATTTGTACTTTTTTTGAGAACATTTTTCGTATACTAGGAATCTTGCCAAAATATCCTCAAAAAATTTCCAAAGAAAAATTGCAGGAATTTCCCGTCAAGTTTTACGACGGTGCCGTACATCTCATCAATACAGAAGAAGCTGCAAAAAAAGCAGTAAGCGTCATTATGAAAGAGACGATTTTAGGTTTTGATACGGAAAGTAAGCCCGCCTTTTCCAAAGGAGAAAAATACTTGCCTTCTATCGTGCAAGTTGCGATCGCTGATGGCGTTTATATTTTCCAATTGTCTAAAATTAGGCAGCTGAAATTCCTCAAAGCGATTTTCGAATGTAAAACCTCGCTCAAAGTCGGAATTGCGATTCGTGATGACGTTCTGAAATTACGCGATATCGAACATTTTAATCCGGTCGGGTTCAAAGATATTGGTGACTTGACGAAATCTTTGGGAATCGAACAAACCGGGATGCGCAATTTAGCCGGAATTTTCTTAAAATGTCGCATTTCGAAAGTCGCTCAAGTTACGGATTGGTCTCTGGAAAATTTATCGACGCGGCAGTTGATTTATGCCGCCACCGACGCGTGGATCAGCCGCGAACTTTATTTAGAAGTCAAAAGGCATATTCCGTAAGTGGTCCTGCTCGGCGCGTTATTTCTATCGAGCTTGACTTGAGCAGCACGGCCTTATACTGAAAAAGTCCATGACATTTTTTCTAAAGCCAAAATCTCCGGACATTCCCAAGCGAAAAGACATTCCTAAGGACATATGGGTGAAATGCCCTTTATCTGGGGAGATGATTTACTCCAAAGAGCTCATTAATCACTGGATGGTAGTCCCTAAAAGCGGTTATCACTTTCCGCTATCGGCTCCAGAGCGCATTCGCCTTTTAGGAGATCCTGGATCGTTTTCTGAATTTGATGCTCATTTAACATCGACGCCATTTCTGGGTTTCGATGAACCTATCTCCTATAAGGACAAGCTATTAAGTGCTAAAAATAAGAGTGGTCTCGATGATGCGGTCATTTCAGGGGCATTAAGTATCCATGGCATAAAGGTCAGCATAGCGGTGATGGATTTCAATTTCATGGGGGGGAGTATGGGATCTGTTGTCGGTGAAAAGATCACGCGCAGCATTGAGTACGCTATTAAGAAAAAGCTTCCTTTAATTATTATTTCATCTTCAGGAGGAGCGCGCATGTTTGAGGGTATCGTCAGCCTCATGCAAATGGCGAAAACCGCCCTTGCGTTGGGAAAGTTATCCGAAGAACGCCTGCCGTTTATTTCAGTGCTAACGAATCCCACGATGGCGGGGGTCATGGCAAGTTTTGCTTCGCTGGGGGATATTATCATCGCCGAACCTGGAGCTTTGATCGGGTTCGCAGGACCTCGGGTTATCGAAGAGACAACGCGCCAAAAACTCCCAAAAGGATTTCAGACCGCTGAATTCTTAATTAAACACGGATTTATCGACCAAATCGTTTCACGCCTTGAAATGAAAGACCGTCTCGCCTTTTTTCTCAAAAAGATGCTTTGTATCCCTTGATTTATCGATCGGGAATCTAAATACTTTTTGGGTGCAGGGCTTGGATTTGAACCAAGGACCTTCAGGTT
>JAITAK010000052.1 GCA_031284165.1 Puniceicoccales bacterium | reverse complement strand
TACAATTCGAAAACCTTCGTCCCCCACGCGGCGTCGCACCATCAGGCTTTCGCCCATTGTGAATGATTCGAAACTGCTGCCACCCGTAGGTGTGTGGACCGTGTCTCAGTTCCACTGTGACTGATCATCCTCTCAGACCAGCTACCCGTCTTAGCCTTGGTGGGCTGTTACCCCGCCAACAAGCTGATAGGCCGCGAACTCCTCCTTTAGCGCCATTGCAAGCTTTAATATCCCCTCCATGCGGAGGGAAATCACATTCGGTATTAATTCACCTTTCGGCGAGCTATCCCCAACTAAAGGGCAGATTGTTCACGTGTTACGCACCCGTTTGCCGCTCTCATCATCTTCATTCATCTTGCGACTCATGTTAATAAATCCCGCTCGACTTGCATGTCTTAGCCACGCCGCCAGCGTTCACTCTGAGCCAGGATCAAACTCTCCATTAGTTAAGAAAGTCTGTCCTTCATTTTATAAAAATAAGGAATTACTCAATATTTAGAATTTATTCTGAAGCCGAATAAATCGCACAAATAACTTTCAAAGAACACTCTGAGATTTTCTTATTGTACTCCTCAGAGTACATTAAAACCTCAGTTTACCATTTCAATTTCACTTAAAATGTAAGTACTAATCTGAAAACCATTTCCTTAAAGTCAATCTTTTTTTTGCATCTATTTCGTTTTTCTTAAAAACTAAATGCGAAAAAAATACCCGACCTCACTTTTAAACGATCTTCTTTTTTAGAAACCCGTTTTGCGAGTCACTAGGATGCAATGTAGCGTTCATTACCCTGCCGTCAAGTATTCTTTTTGTTTTTTTTTAAAATTTTCCCTTACTTATCCTCATCCCTGTCGATTGCTCCAATCCAATACACAATCCCTACCCCCTGTACGCCTTTTTATTTTTAAATACTTACGACCATGATCTAAAGCATACCTTTCGAAAAAATTATAAGATGTTCTTTAACTTAGCCCCCGCCTTAAATCTAATATTCTTTGAAGCTGCAATCGCAATTTTTTCCCCTGTTCGCGGATTGACTCCTTTATGGGCTCCCCGTTTTACCACCGAAAACGTACCAAATCCTACGACCTGGACATTCTCATCCTTCTTAATGCCGTTGGTGATGGCGTCGAGAACAACGTTAAGTGCCTTTTCTGCAAAAACTTTTGTGAATTTATGCTCTGAAGTTTCTTCGGCATTTAGGTTCAGCAAATTATGAATTTCGTTGATCAATTTTAATTTATTCATCGCTCAAAATATTGTATTTAGAAAACCTGAAATCAATATTAAATATGCGGCTCTGTCAACGTTTTTGTCGAGATTTCTAGGACTTTCTGGGGCAATTGCAATTGATTTACAACTATTCAGAATTTTCTTGCCTTTTCGCCCATATCTTTAGCAAATACATGAGGACGATGCTTATCGTCTCGCAGCGCGTTATTAGCTTACCCTAAAGTATAACTAAAAATTAAGTTGTGACGATATCCATGATTGTGCTCGTTGAGTAAGCGTAACAAACCGTAACCGTCTATTTTTTATATAAAATTATGTTAGAGAAAGAAATTAATCCATTGAAACGTGGCCGAATTCCAGGAAAGGCCAATAAACAAAAGAAAAAATCCCTCGTGGGCGAAATTACCGATCCCTCCAGCGTTCTTAATGATAGCATTGCGATCAAAAATCAACAGGAAGGTCCAAAGGATTGCCATGACGCCCTCTCCCATGAAAGGAATGAAATGATCGCTTCCTGTAGAAACCGTGATGTTTCTCCCAATGAAGAAGAAGATTACATTCCCTCCGAAGGAAAACATAGGCTTAAAACGACAACCGTTGACGTCCTTGATCCATCGAAAGCTACCGTAGGTGACCCTATTCAAAAAGTACCTAGAACACAGCGCGACGATCATTGCCATCGCCCTCCTAAAACCAACGCCTTCCTACATTGTCGTAACGACAGTTCCCATGAAAAAAGCGAGTTGTGCAGCGATTTTCAGCAAAAATTACCTCCGAGTGCCAATCACTCTGGTACTCATCACTGTTCCTGCGATGAGGAAAAAAAATATTCCGTTAAGAACTTTCTTCGAAAAATATGGAAATTTTTAGGATTTAATGCCTCTTGTCCTTCTTCTCATCGCCCCTCCGCATCTGCATCTGTATCTGAAGATAAACCTATAACCCATACTCCTTTTAATCATCGGCAATATAAATCAAATTTCAAAAATTGCGGTACCCATGGCGTTAAACGTAACTACCGCAACGGACGGCGGCGCTCAATGCCTCCTCAAAGTAATTTTTAAATTGCTATGGATTTAAATTATAACAGTATACACGGAGGAAAGGTTCTGAAAGGAACTGTAACCATTAGCGGATCCAAAAATGCTTGCTTACCTATCCTCGCTGCAGCGCTACTCAGCGAAGAGACGTGTACCTTCTATAACGTTCCTCAATTAACAGATATCGCTTATATGCTCGAACTAATCCGGGATCTCGGCGCCGAGGTCAAGCAAGTAGACAATCATACTTGGTCAATCACTGCTGAACACATTGCTACAGATGTGTCCTCAGGATTTACTCAACAAATACGTGCATCGGTCTATTTATTGGGCGCCCTGCTTGGGCGCCACCATAAAGCCTTTGTCCGTACCGCTGGAGGATGTCAACTCGGAGAACGTTCTATCGATATTCATTTGCGTGCTTTCAAAACCCTAGGCGCTAGTATCACTCAATTACCAGATGCCACCTACTTGTATGCCTCATCGCTTAAAGGAGCTACATTTTCAATGCGAGGGCCACGGGGATCTACCGTTACCGGAACAGCGAATGCCATTTTAGCAGCTGTTCTTGCCCAAGGAGAGTCTATGATTTTAGATGCAGCGCGCGAACCCGAAATCGTCAGCCTCTGCCTATTCCTAAAACAAATGGGCGCTCAAATTGAAGGCATCGGTACAACTCAACTTAGGATTTGCGGGGTATCTTCGCTTCATGGCGCCGATTTTACGATTCCTCCCGATCGCATCGAAGCGAGCACATTTTTCATCCTAGGTCTCCTCCTTGGCGATACGCTACGTATCGTCAACGCTCCACGTGAAGCCCTTAGCGGTTTTCACAAAATTTTGCCCCATGGAAAACACTGCTACCATTGGGAAGGTCAAGAACTCGTCGTTCGACGTGTGGAAGATCTCCTGCCGTTCACGCTCCATACCTCGCCTTATCCCGGGTTTCCTACCGATTTGCAGGCTCAAATAGCGGTCCTGGCTTCTCAGATCCACGGCGTTAGCAAAATATATGACCCCGTTTTTCCAGAGCGTTTCGCCTATATCGACGCCTTGTGCCGTTTGGGAATGGATATCAATACTGTAGGTTATGGAGCAATCGCCATCAAAGGGAAAAAGAAACTTAAAGGTGGCGAGATTGTCGCAACAGATCTCCGTGCCGGTGCAGCAATGTGTCTTGCCGCTTTGGTTGCGGATGGAGAGACAGTTATTGGGCGGGCGGATTATATCGATCGTGGTTACGAACACTTTGAAGCAAAACTCAGCGCGTTAGGAGCTTCTATTCAGCGGGAAACCAAAATATCCTTTATCGAAAACACTACACCCCAACCTATTATCATTGCTGTTCCTGAGACGGAAAGCGATTTTCGCCCTTTTTCTAAAAACTCTTATTAATGATATAAAAAATATGTCGCTTGCCCAGTGTTTTGCTCCGGGCAAGTAACATAGAAATTAAAGTTCTATCTCACTCTGCTCTCTCAATTTTTTTGGCCTTGTTTATTAAGATCTAACGCCGCTTGAGCAGCAGCAATTTTAGCAACGGGAATGCGGTTAGGAGCACAACTGACATAGCTCAACCCCAATTTATGGCAGAATTTTATGGAGTCAGGATCACCTCCATGTTCTCCGCAAATGCCCAGCTTTATGTCAGGTCTAACTTTTTTTGCTTTTGTGACCGCAATTTCCATAATCTGGCCAACGCCTTCTATATCGATGGAAGCAAAAGGATTGCGTTCAATGACTTCTTGAGCGATGTAATCGGGCAAAAATGTTCCCGAATCATCGCGACTCATCCCCAACGTCGTTTGTGTCAGATCATTGGTTCCGAAGCTAAAAAATTCTGCTTTTTCTGCAATTTTATCCGCGATCAAGGCGGCACGAGGTAACTCTAACATCGTGCCTACTTTATAGGTCAGAACTTTTCCTTTTTCCTTCATTACTTTCTCAGCGGCAGCCTCAATCAGGGCAATCTGTCCGCTGAGCTCTCCTGTAAATGCCACCAGCGGAATCATAACTTCTACCGCAACATCGATGCCCTCATCCATGACCTGTATCATAGCTTCAAAAATTGCTGAAGCCTGCATCATCGTCATTTCAGGGTAAGTCATGCCCAATCGGCAACCGCGATGTCCCAACATTGGGTTCTGTTCATGAAGGGCCTGAACCCTTGTCTTAATCCATTCTATAGGTATGGTAAACTTTTGGGAAAGTGTTGCTAGGGCTTCTTCTATATTCGGTAAAAATTCATGCAATGGAGGATCTAAAAGGCGAATCGTGACCGGAAGCCCTTTCATTTCTCGAAATAGTCCTTCAAAATCGCCGCGCTGCAGTGGTTTGAGACAGTTTAGGGCTTCGATGCGATCTTCGGTCGTCGGTGCCAAAATCATTTTTCGCATAAAGTCAATGCGGTCATCTTCGAAAAACATATGTTCCGTGCGGCATAGTCCGATTCCTTCCGCACCCAGTTGAAACGCCTCTTGCGCTTGTTTTGGCGTATCGGCATTGGTCCATATTCCCAATTGACGAAAATCATCGGCCCATTGCATAACCGTGGCAAATAAGCGGTAGATGTAACTCGCTTCCACCGACATTTCATTGCTTAAAACGCGGTTTACTTCCGAAGGTACCGTTGCTACCTTCCCCGCGAAAACCTCTCCGGTTGTTCCGTCAATGGAAACGTAATCGCCTTCCTTAATCACAACCCCTTCAACCTGAATCGTCTTCGAAGTGTAATCGATATGGAGCGAACCCGCACCACAAACGCATACTTTTCCCATTTGCCGCGCCACTAAAGCTGCATGAGAACTTACTCCTCCACGACTCGTTAAAATCCCTTCCGCCGTTAACATTCCCCGGATATCCTCAGGAGATGTTTCGATGCGACAGAGAATGACTTTTTCGCCTGCAGCGTGGACCTCTTCCGCAACCTTTGCGGAAAAATAAATTTTTCCACAAGCGGCTCCCGGTCCTGCCGGTAATCCCGTAGCTAATTTTTTCAATCCCTTTTTTTCCTGTTCGTCGAACACAGGAACGAGTAAGGAGGAAATAGAGTCGGCGGGAATGCGCCGAATTGCGTCTTCTTTAGCAATACGCCCCTCTTCCACCATTTCTACCGCAATGCGCACTGCAGCCAATCCTGTACGCTTTCCATGGCGCGTCTGCAACATATAGAGTTTATCCTGCTCGACGGTAAATTCAAAATCCTGCATGTCCTTAAAATGATCCTCTAGAGTCTTACAAACTGTAACTAATTGCTCAAAAACGCTAGGCATATCCTTGTGTAATGCGCTAATCGGTTGCGGAGTACGAATTCCTGCAACAACGTCTTCGCCTTGAGCATTAATTAAATATTCTCCGTAAAATTCTCGCTGGCCATTAGCGGGATTCCGCGTAAATGCGACACCTGTCGCACAATTGTTCCCCATATTTCCAAAAACCATCGATTGTATATTGACAGCGGTTCCCCATTCCGAAGGAATATTGTACTTTCGACGGTAAATGACGGCTCGTTCATTATTCCAAGACTTAAATACGGCCCCAATAGCGCCTTCTAATTGTTGATGAACATCTTGTGGGAATTCCATTCCAACGGTCTTCTCGACTAAAACCTTATAACGCTCAATCAATTGCTGCAGTTGCTCTGCCGTGAGGTCCACATCGTTGATCGCCTTCACCTCATTTTTTAATTGTCTCAAAACCCGGTCAAAAGGCTCTTCCTCATGATCATCATGAGCTCGGACGCCCATCACGACATCGCCGTACATTTGAATAAAACGGCGGTAACAATCGTAGGCAAAACGCGGATTGTTCGTTCTTCGAGCTAATCCTTGCACACTTTGATCGTTAAGGCCGAGATTTAAAATCGTATCCATCATTCCCGGCATCGATTCTCGCGCTCCAGAACGCACAGAAAATAATAGCGGATTTTCTAAATCGCCAAATCGTTTTCCCTGTTGCGCCTCTACATTTTTGATCGCCGTTTTTACTTGATCTAAAACGTCATTGGGTAACCGCTCATTATTCTTCCTAAATTCAATACAAACTTCCGTTGTTATCGTAAAACCTGGAGGAACCGGCAATCCAATACGTGCCATTTCAGCTAAGTTTGCCCCTTTCCCTCCCAATAGCGCCTTCATGGTCGCATCACCATCAATCTTCTTCCCGAATTCGTATATCCTATTTTGTTCAGACATGCGCTGATTAAATTACCCTACAGCCTAAACGTCAACTTTTTTCAATATTCAATATCACGCCTGTCTAACCCTAATTTATGGCGATAGTAAAGTGATGCCGATATGCACTCTCCTGACAGAGATCATAGGAGCGCACAGCCCTTATCTGACTTTATCAATGACGGGGCGTAACGCATTTCTTTGTCGATAAACTCAAAAACCAAAGGACAACCCGATAAATCAAAAGCACTGCGAATTCCGTTTTCCAGATACCGACGATAGGGCTCCGATAATCTTTGAGCACGATTGCAAAAAATTTTCAATCGGAATGGAAAAGTTTTACAATGAACGGCATAGTAGATTTTAAAGCGTTTCCCTGAAACAGCCGCTGGAGGATGACGATCGAATAAATTTTGTATAACGCGATTTAATTTCCCCGTTGAAACCATTGCGGAAGCTCTTTCGAATAAATCCGCACCTTCGCGCAAAATATGCTCTATACCATAGCCCGTCTTTGCGGAGACAAAGAGTATGGGAAATGCAGCTAATGCGAATAATTCTTTCCGAATCGCTGCTACAAATTTCTCTTGAAAATCGCCAATAGAGCAACATTGATGATCAGCGGATTGTTTAATGTGGTCGTCAGCAAAATCCCACTTATTAACTATCAGGGCAAAGCATTTTCCCTTCTCCAAAACTTGACCCAGTAATTTTTTATCCTGGCGCCTAATCCCTGACAAGGCGTCAACAACTAAAAATGTAATATCGGCGAAGTCAATGGCACGCTCCGAACGCAATGCGGAAAAAAATTCCAGAGAGGTATTTACTTTTTTCTTTTCCCGCAGTCCAGCAGTATCGACGAGTTGAAAATGATATCCTTTGTGATTGACTGTAAAATGAAGATTGCAACGCACAGAATCGCGCGTTGTTCCTGCCTTAGGATTGACGATCATGCGATTTTCTTTGAGCAGTGCATTGACGATGGAAGATTTACCTACGTTAGGCCGTCCCAGCAAGTTGATTTTAATCGTTGTATCTGTTGCATTATTTTCCTTTTCATTTTCGTTCGACTGGGCGTATTGGTTGATCACTTTCCACAAATCCCATTCTCCGTAACCATGTTCTGCCGATACGGGAATGACATCGCTAAATCCTAAACCGTGAAACGCATCGCTGCGGTTTATTTCTTTTTCGGAATCAATTTTATTAACAATAAGATATACTTTTTTGCTAAACTTTCGCAACATCGCCGCAATTTCACAATCGAGAGGCACACACCCCATACGGGCGTCGACGACGAAAAATATAACTTCAGCGGCCTGTAATGCGAAATGTACCTGCATTTCGACAGCCGATAATAAGGTCATTTCTTCCTGAGATGAAGATAGACCCATACCTCCCGTATCCATTAATGTAATGTCATTGGGAAGCGTTTCAATGATCACATCACGTGTCGTCCCTGGTTGATCGTGGACAATCGAGATGCGCCGTTTGACTAGGCGATTAAATAAACGACTTTTACCCACATTGGGACGACCAACGAGGGCTATGGATGTACTCATTACTTTAGTTTTTGTGTATATTTTCTCTGCGCAAGCTTAATTGGATAATGAAATCGATTCATGCCCCACACCTTCAATTTGCTCCAAGTTTCTGACCTCTTGCTCAAACTCGTGAGCTGCGTGAAACTTTTTGCAAATGCTGGCGAAACGCAAATAGGCCATAGGATCGGTTTTTTTTAATTCTTCCATGACAATTTGACCGACATCTTCCGTAGAGAGCTTTTGCGAATGATGATCGCGGATTTTTTGCAAAATATTTTGCATAATGACTTCGATTTTTCGCTCATTTACGCCGTTCAATTTTACCGCCTTTTGTAACCCACGCATAATTTTTTCAGCATCGAAATCTTCCTCCCTCCCATCGCGTTTTTTGACGACGAGTTCCATTTTACAATAAACTTCCGTCGTGGAGAATTTGTAACCGCATGCACTGCACTTGCGACGGCGACGTATACTTTTCTGATCTAAAGCTATGCGCGTATCCGTGACTTTACTATGGTTGCAATTGCACTTTGGGCATTTCATGATTTTAAATCATTGGGAAAATTATTTCGAGAATACGGTTTCTAATAGAGTCGTTTGCATTAAATCCCGGGAAAGTTGTCCATACAAAATATGGTAAAGCCCTTCGAGAATTGGCGCAGAGATCATTTTTTCTTGAAAAATATTATAGAACGTTCGCGCTGACCGGTAACCTTCGATGGCGGCAACGGAATCATCGATAATGTCTTTTGGATTATTATTTTGAGCGATCTTTTCGCCAAAGGCGCGATTGCGACTCCAATTTCCAGAACAAGTTGCCAGTAAATCTCCTAGCCCACTGGGGCCGAAAAATGTGCTTTCTTCGGCTCCCAATTTCTGACCAATGGCAATCATTTCGTGGAGACATACCGTTATATAAGAACACTTCGCATTATCGCCGAATCGAAAGCCATCAAATATTCCTGCGCCGATAGCGTACACGTTTTTTAAGCATCCTCCTAATTCTACCCCAATGACATCGGTGGTATACTCGATGGTCATATTATTAAAGGAGATAGGAATATCGCGACAACAATGATTCGCTGAGGCCAAGACGAGTTTTGTAGGGAGACCTAGTGCTACTTCGCGTGCATAGGAAGGTCCTGAGAGTACGGCAAAGGGATGAGAGGGAAAATGGCGATGGATATACATACTTGGAGGCTCCCATTGAGCACCAGGTAATCCTTTACAGAAGGAAAAAATTGGCGTTGATGTTGGCAAAGCATACGTTTTAACGCGGGCGCAAACATCATCGATGGCATTGGATGGGCAAATGAGAAAAAGCACATCACAGGATGCTAAAGAGGAATATTGATGGGTGACGCTAATAGCTTCTGGAATTTTAATCCCCGGGAAAAAAGTTATATTTTCATGATGAGTGTTAATTTCTTCGGCATCTTGTTTTGACTTAGTGATCAAAGTTATAGCGTGCCCTGGATAGAAACTGCTTAAAGCAACAGCGGTCCCCCAAGCTCCTGCACCGATAATCGAGATTTTCATAGAGGAAATTTAAAATCATATAAAATTTGAAGTCAATAATAGGTGCATTTTTTCAGCAAAATTTTGTCATTCCTTAAGCTCACCGCAGCACACAAATATCATAAATACCTCGTTGGATTAATCAACTTCTCTTTTCGAAACGAAAAAATTTCGCAATGGGTAATGATGAAATGGTCAAAGAGTATAATGTCCAAAGGTTCAGCGGCTTTTTCAACTTCTTTAGTTAAAAAATAATCTTCCCGGGAAGGAATGGTCGCTCCCGAAGGATGATTATGGGCAATAATAATCGCGCTGGCGTGATGTTGTAAAGCATACTCTATAATTTTACGTGGCTGGACCTGTATTTGATGTACGACACCTTCTCCTAATCGTAGGACCCCATTTTCCAATAATTGAAATTGCGGGTTGAGCAACGCAATTTCGAGTACTTCGAATTCTATGCCTCCTAATCTTAATCGCCAAAATTCCTCCAACTTCTCTTGGCTGTTAAGACTACATTCCGCAATTTCGATGTTCTTTCGTAGATAAATTTCGGCAAGTGATTTGATGATTTTTATGGCGATAGGTGCTACGTGACCTACGTCTTTGATCTGGGATAGCGCATCGATATCAGCATCAAAGATTTTTTGAATAGAACCGAACTTTTGTAATAGTGCTTTTGCCGGAGACTTAACGTCCTTTCTAGGGATGCAAAGCGTTAGAAATAACTCTACAACTTCGTGATCTGCAAATGCTGGTAATCCTGAGGTTAAGAAGCGTTGACGTAGTCGTTCTCGATGTCCTGCTTCATTCATCTGTGTTCCCATTTTTTCTAGATAGTTTTAATTTTAAAAAGTCCAAGGTTCCCTAATCAAATAAAAAGGTAAGAGCAAGCTTTTTCATAGTCACACAAAATCCAAGGCATCAACATCGATGGATAAGAAAATACCTTGGGGAATGTGAATTTGGTGGCTAAAATCGTAAATTTTTTTGCAGGTCTTGCTGATGTTTCGAGTAAAAATTAGGACGAAATAGCGATAGCGATCTTGGATTTTTTCAATAGGCGAAGTCATGGGGCCCCGGATTTCCGTGTGAAGCGTATCTTCTGCAAAGACTTCGCGAAGTTGTTTAATGAAGCTTTCTTTAGCAAAGACTTCTGTGGCTTCGAGGTGAGTTCCGGAAATATTACAATGAATGATATGGCGATAGGGCGGGTAAGCAAAGTGCTGACGCAAACTTAATTCCCTATCGATAAACGCGTTGAAGTCCGCATTCTTAGCCAGAAAGATGGTTTCGTTGTTAGGAATATGGGTTTGAAGCACTACTTCACCGCCGTGATCTCCGCGTCCGGATCGTCCGGCCACTTGGACTAGAAGTTGGAAAGTTTTTTCATTAGCGCGAAAATCCTGTTGATTCAGGGCCCCATCTGCGTTGATTAACCCGACGAGGGTTACATTAGGAAAATCCAATCCCTTAGCAATCATCTGCGTTCCCACAAGAATGTCGATTTTGCCACTGCGAAAATCATTCAAAATATGAATAAACTTGTGTTTTTTTCCCATAACATCGGAATCTATGCGTGCAACGCAGGCGTTGAGGAAAAGGTTTTGCGTTATTTGCTCTATTTTCTGGGTTCCGATGCCCCTATAGAAAATCTCCGGTGAGCCGCACTGGGGACATTGAGTATGCGGTTGTTCCTGATAAGAACAAAAATGGCAAAGAAACTGACGGATGGTTTTATGGAAAGTTAAAGGAACACTGCAATGGGGACAGGATGCGATAAAATCGCAACTTTTGCATAAAATAGTGGTTGCATAGCCTCGTCGATTTAAAAATAGGATGATCTGTTCTTTTTTTTCTAGGCACGTTTTCATTTTTTCGACAAGCAACCGCGAAAGGACCCCATAGTGTCCTTGAGGTTCGTAGCGCATATCAACGATATGGACCAGAGGTAATGGACGATGGTCGATACGATGGGGTAGCGTTTCCAACTTATAATTTTTAAATCTCGTATTAAAAATCGACTCTACAGAAGGCGTCGCCGAGCCTAAGAGGCATGTTGCCCCATGAAGTTTGGCACGGTAAATCGCTGCATCGCGACCGTGATAACGAGGCGTTTCGTTTTGTTTATAAGCGAACTCATGCTCTTCGTCGACGATAATCAATCGCAAATGATTCAATGGCAAAAATAGCGCCGATCGCGCGCCCACAATGACGGTTGCTGTATGATTCAGTGCGCCAAACCACGTATCTCTGCGTTCTCCATCGCTTAAACTGCTATGCCAAACCCATACCGTAAGTCCTTCGAGGCGCGATCGAATTTTTTCGACGATTTGTGCTGTCAGTGCCAGTTCAGGCAATAGATAGAGCACGGAGCCCCCTTCTCTGATAACGCGCTCTATAAGTTTAATATAAACCTCCGTTTTTCCGGATCCCGTAACTCCATGCAACAAATGAACGTTAAACGTTCTTTGATCTAAACTTTCATTGACGGAATGAACGACTTGCCATTGTTCTGCGGTTAACTGAATGGGGTGATGTTGAGGATGGATAAGATCAGAACGGGTATAAGCAATGCGTTCTTCGCGCTGGAATGTTTCGTAGACGGCATTTCTTTGCAGTAAGGTATCTAAGATATTGCGCGAAAATCGCTCCAGGAATTTGTTTTTCAAAAGATAGGGATTTTGCTTGAGAAATTCCAATGCCTCATACTGCTTAGGACACTTTTTAGGATCAATCGATGTACAGACTGGGGTCGAGAGCTGTAAGTAAGGAATCAATTTCAATGGAATATTCTTGCGAATCACATTGGGAATGGCGGTATCAATAACGGAAAAAAGATCACAAACATAGTACTTGGCGATCCAAAAATAAAATTGAATGAGGATTTCGTGCGTTATAGGAATATCATAAATCATGCTTATAATCGATTTTAAGGTGTAGGTTAGGCTTTGCGGGTCGATGTGATGAATACGACAAACGAGGCCCATTTTTTTCACTTTTCCAACCGTAATATGAACCAAACTTCCTGGCAAAATTGCAGAGCATAATGCTTCAGGAATGGTGTATTTCAATGGCCGATCGATAGGAGCAAAGACTAAAACTTCAGCGACAAACACGACAGCCATGGACAAATAATATATTTTTTATCGGTGGCATTGCAACTTTCATTGAGCCTCAAGCCATTCACAGTGAGTGACAAGTGTCCATGCAGACGTCACAAAGACCTATAGCGATATAGTAATGTAGTCCTAAGTAAAAATTAGCGCCTTTAACAATTATACTCGCCATTATTTTCGATTCTTCATTGATCACTTTATAGGTTAAAATCTTTTAGGATGAGCAAGCAATTTTTATTTTTAGGTATTGGTGGTATGGGTATGGCGCCTTTAGCATCTTATGTTCGACAGCAGGGGCATCGCGTTTATGGCTTTGACGATGCCCTTGCCCTGCCGTGGGAACGATTTTTAGAAGCTCAACAAATTGTGATCTGTGAACAGTTCCCGCAGCACAGCAACGGCGTCATTTTTTCCAGTGCCGTTAAGGAGAATCATCCCTGGCTACGGATTGCCCGAGAAAGAAATATCCCTGTCATTCGGCGTGGATATTTTTTAGCGAAGTTTTGTGCACAAAAAAAAGTCGTCGCTATTACAGGATCTCATGGCAAAACTACCACAACGGCTGCGTTGATTGATCATTGGCCGACGTGTAGTTACATCTTAGGGGGATTTTTTAGAGATCATCGAAAACCACCTGCCCTTTTTATTAAGGACAGTCCATACCTGCTGTGCGAAGTCGATGAGAGCGACCGCACGATCGAAGCATTCCATCCTTACATGACCGCGGCGATTAATCTCGAAGATGATCATCTTAAGGCCTACGGTTCGCCAGAAAATTTAGACGCGGCATTTGAAAAATTATTTTCCCAAACACGGCGCGCGGTTATTATCCCCGAAGGTAATATACGGCTGCGCCATATCGTTCAAAACCTCTCTGTGCCTCGATTTTTCGCGCCCACACCTTCGACAACGCATGGCGCGTCTCATGATTTAGAAAACAAAGCCATTGTTCAAAAAGTCCTGGAACAATTAGCCGCAGAAGGAGAGGCGACCATTTTATCGGAAGTGTCTCCCAGCCCAGTTTTTCGTCGCCACCAACGTTTAGGGGAAGTAGGTATTGGTCATCACCGCATAGAAATTTGGACAGATTACGCTCATCATCCCACGGAAATCGCTTGCTATATAGAAAAGTTCCAAAACATGCATCCCGGCAAAAAAATTTTATGTGTTTTCCAGCCTCATCGTTATTCTCGTACCGAGCAATACGCCCAGGATTTTGCTGAGATTTTCAAGGACAAAGCGACGCTCTTATTACCCGTATACGCCGCCAACGAGTCGTTGCTTCCCACAGGAACGACAGAAAGGATACTCCAAGATCTTCCACAATCCACTAAGGTCAAATACATCACCAATGTGGAAGATCTCGATCTCCAGCAATTTGATCTAAGCGATGAGCTTCCTGAAGCCATCCTTTTCATCGGTGCAGGTGACATCTATGAGCAGGCACAACGCTGGCAATTGAAGCAATGTTTAGCCCAAATCAAAGATCGTTTAATAAAACACACCATTGCTTTCCAAGAAAACTTTTCTTTGAAACACTACAATACATTCCAAATCGCTGCACAAGCGCACCTGTGGATTGAATCTCAATCGGAAGAAGAACTTCTTATCTTGATGGGCATATTCCAAGATTTCAACATTCCTTACGCTATCATCGGTCACGGATCCAACTTATTACTGGATGATTTTAAAGGTGTTTTCATTTCATTGAAAAAGATGCCTCCTTTATTTATAGTGCATCATCGCAGCGTCACGGTTGCTGCAGCAATGCCTTTGGCAGTCTTTGTCAAACGCGTAGCCGCTTTAGGATTCCAAGGTTGCGAGGAATTAGCGGGGATTCCCGGAACTATAGGTGGAGCACTTTATATGAATGCAGGAGCTCATCAACAGTCTATAGGAGACCATCTGATTCGCATAAGATTTCTCGATCGTTCTGGAGCGGTAAAGACCATTTTAAGAGCGCAGATGAAATTTTCCTATCGTTATGGTTTTCGCGATGGCGTAATTTTAGAAGCTGAGTTTTTTTTCCCGCAGAGCGAATCTCCGCAATCTTTAAGAGAAAAAATTCAACACAGAATGCGATGGCGTAGAGCAAGTCAGCCCACACAACCCAATGGGGGAAGTATTTTTAAAAATCCTCCTTCTCATTTCGCCGGTATGCTCATTGAGCAAGCCCAATTGAAGGGAATGATTATGGGCGGGGCTCAAGTTTCCGAAAAACACGCTAATTTTATTATCAACGCCGATCGCAGGGCTGTGGCAAAAGACATAAAATCATTGCTTCGCCTTATGCGGCAAAAAGTCTTTGAAATGCAGGGAATATTTTTGGAACGAGAAATTTTATTTGCCTCCGACCTACCTTAGCGTATAATGGCCCGCGTGGGTGGTTTATGGACTAAAAAACGGGCTGTAGGGGTAGCGATGCATATCTCCTGTCTTCCGAGTGCGCAGGGTATTGGATGTTTCGACAAGAATGCCTATCAATTTGTCGACTTTTTATGCGCTGCAGGGATGAAATTTTGGCAAGTTTGTCCCTTGACGCCAACGGGTTACGGTGATTCTCCTTACCAAGGATTGTCTTCATGGGCTATCAATCCCTATTTTATCGACCTCAAGGCGCTGGAGATTTCGATACCCGACTTACCGAACGATGAATGTCGTGTTGCTTTTGGAGCGATCTATCATTTTTTTCAAGATGCGTTGTCGAAGATTCGAGAAAATTTCCCGCAAAATGAGCGGGAAAAGCTGCGATATTTTCGGGCACATACGCCCTGGCTCAGGCCCTATGCGCTATTTTCTGCATTGAAGAAACATTTTGAAGGAAAATCTTGGATGGAATGGCCTCCACCTTACCGTCAATATGCCAAGATCGATGTTACAAAGTTAGCGCCTTCTATTCTCGAAGACGGCGAAAGCTACGAAATTTTACAGTACCTCGCTTATCAGCAGTGGCAAAAATTAAAGGGTTATGCCCATGAAAAAGGTGTGCAAATTATCGGTGATATCCCCATGTATCCGGGATTGGATAGCGCCGACGTTTGGAGCGAACCCAAAAACTTTCAACTCGATGAAAACCTAAAGCCTTTACGTATTGCCGGTGTGCCGCCTGATTATTTTTCAGAAGATGGTCAACTTTGGGGCAATCCCGTCTATGATTGGTCCTATCTCGAAAGGACAAATTATGATTGGTGGCGACGACGTATCGAATACCATCGAGAAATCTTTGATGTTCTCCGCCTTGACCATTTTCGTGGGTTCGACCGCTTTTGGAGCGTACCGCAAAATGCGTTAACGGCTAAAAACGGAAAATGGGAAAGAGGCCCTGGCGAAAAGTTATTTCGCCATTTTAAAAATATTCCTCTGATCGCCGAAGATTTGGGCGAGTTAGATGCGAGTGTTCACCGACTTATGGAACAGCTGTCCTGTCCAGGGATGAAAGTCATGCAGTTTGCCTTTTCTCACGATGCTAAAAACAGCTACCTTCCTCACCATCATCATCCTTTTGCCGTACTTTACATCGGAACCCACGATAACGATACGCTGCTCGGTTGGTATCGCCATTGCGACGAATCGACCAAAGATCAGATCCATCGCTACTTTGGAATTGACGATCATGAGGTTTTATGGAAATTTTTGACGGAAATTTACCGATCTCCCTGTTTCCTGGGAATCATTAGCGTTCAAGATCTCCTGGGTTTGGACTCCGAAGGGCGATTGAATATCCCTGGGACAGAATGTCATAATTGGCAATGGCGCATGACTTCCGGTCAATTCGCTGCGCTAGAAGCTATGGCTTCAACTTTAAAAGCCTATGTATTGCAGTATGATCGCTAATCGCGCTTGCCAATTGCTTCCAAATGATTACGATATATTATCCAATGAATCGAAGAGGATATTTATTAATTGAAGTCATTATTGGGCTTTCAATTTTTGCACTCGTTGCCGGCGTCGTTACTCAAGGGTTCCTCGTCGGTTTGGACTTATATAAAAATGCTAGCGATGCTGATCCCAATGAAGGGATAATCGCAACGATACTCGTTAACCGCATCAAAAATTCCATGAGTGCAGGATCTTCCTTCGAAATAGGCTTGGGACAAGAAAAATGGAAGCTTACGCTTAAAGAAAAAACGCCAATCGCTTCAATTTCTCCCCAATTATATGCATTGGCGATCAGTATTGCGAAAATAGCTGAACGAGGAAGCGACAAACCTATTGATAAGCCCATAGAAAAAGAATATGCCATTTTCCGACATTTTTAGATATCAGTTTTAACCCTTCTAAGTCTAAGAATGGCTTGAAAATTTTTCAAATAAATATTCTATCGTTTAGGAATCGCATCCTATGATCTCTTCTTTGCAGAAAATTTTGCAGAAACACCATAAATGGTTGTTTTCGATTTTATTGATTATCATCACGATTAGCTTTGTTTTTACCGTCGGATCTTCTCCGGGCATTGGTCGCAACTCGCGCAGACAGAGCCAAAAGTTTTTTGGCCACGATTTATCTTCTCAAAAAGAAATCGTTCCGATACTGCAGGAGTTAGAATTAAGCGCCCAATTACGTCAAATTTTCATTGGTATCCCTCAATTAAAGGACTACGCCCTCCTTGCACGTCTTACGGCACTAAAACTCGCCGATGATCTCCATATTCCGGAACCTCATAAAAGTTTGATGAATCGCTTCATCGAAAATTACCCTGCCTTTAAAGGGAAAGATCGTCAATTCGACGTCAATAAATACAACAATTTTTTGGAGCAACTCCAGGGAAATACCCAGCAATGGGCCATCTTTGAACAAATGGTCGCCAATGATTTTAGAATCGATACCGTGGAAAAATTACTGTCTGCACAGGGTTATTGCTTAGCTCAAAACGCAAAATTAGCCATCACCCGAGCATTGACGAAATATTCCTTCATCGTCGCTAAATTTGGTGCTCCGCTTTTATCGGAGGAAGTTAAAGTCACCGAAGAAGAACTTCAAAAATACTTCAAAGATCATGAAGAAGCCTATAAAATTAAAGAGCAAATCCTTTTGGATTATGTTATATTTTCTCCCGAATTATTTGCTGAGAAAATTCCGGAAGCTTCGCCATCGGCGCTTCAGCATTTTTACAATAAACACAGCCGTCAATTTAAACATTTGAAGAAGGATTCCGAGGCGTTTAACGATGAACTTGCCAAAGCCTACCGAGATCATAAAATTACTCAACACGCTATGAAAGCCGCCGATCGCTGGGTCTATCAACTCTATGAAAAAAATATCGCTTGCGATTCTGAAGAATTTAAGCGACTCCTTGAAGATCATCAATTAAAAATTCAGCATTTGGATGCTGTAACCCTAGGGCAATTCTCAGAAAATCAGTATTTTTACGCTGAATCTCTAGCGCAGACAACTAAATTAAATGATCAACGCTACTATTCGGATCCCGTCATCAGTAAAAACGGCGAAGTGTGTATTTTACTTTATAGGGGCATCATCCCGTCCTTATATCCCCCACTAGATAGTGTTAGAGCACAGGTTACGGAAGATTTTTTGATTTGGAAAAAAGAAGAGATCTTTTTGGATCAGATGGATAAAATCAAAAAAACACTGGATGAAGTTCAAGATATGAACCGCGAATCATTCATGAAAATTGTTACGGATTACCACGGGACCACAGCGGTATTTCATGAAGAGGATCTCAATAATGCTAAGATTACTTCCGAAGAGAGAGAAGCGCTTTCGGAACTTCATCCCAATCATCCCAAAAGTATTTCTTCGATAATTCCTATGAAAAAAATGGAAGCGGAAATCATATTTTTAGAAAAAAAGACCATTCCTTCTGATGAGGAGATCGACCCCATTGCTGTTGAAAAAAAAGTCAGTGATTTAGAAAAAGAAGATAAAAGAAATTTTAGTGACTACATTATTTATAAAATTTTAGATGAAATGAAAATCAAGGGCGATCAACAGGCATCTCTGCAACAATATCAAATGCTGGCTTCTATAATGAATATGCAAACCCGCGTTGATGAATAACAACTTGTCTATAAAATCTGCTACATTGTTGACAGAAAAAATTTTTCATTTACTTTAGTCATCGGAAACGCATTTATGATTAATAAACTTAGAAGGCCAGCCTTGTATATAGCGACTTTTCTCTGTATAGGAGGATGTAAATCTGTGGGACCCAGTTCTGTCGAAAAAGCACATTGTGAATATAATAGTGCAATTGTGAAGACCACCGATGAACAACTATTACTAAATATGGTCCGTCTCAAATATCGCGATAATCCCTATTTCTTAGAAGTCAGTAGCATTAGCGAAAATCGCAAATTGACGACGCGTATTGGCCCTAGTGGGTCGAAGCTTGGGTTCGACAAAAATGCCGGCCACTATGAGTTGGGCATTATCGCCTATAGCGAGATTTTTCAAAATCCTACCATTTTTTATACTCCACTTCAAGGTGAAAAGTTTACCCAAAGAATGGTTTCGCCGATACCTTTAGCGGTTGTTTTTGGTCTCATGCAATCCGGATGGAGTCCGCAACGGGTTTTCAATTTGTGCATTGAAAGCATCAATGATCTCGATAATGCGAGCAGCGCCTCAGGGCCAACACCGACTACAAAGCCAGTTTATGAGCCCTTTAGTGAAGCCGTAAACCTCATTGAAAATTTGTATAAACAAAAGTGTTTGCTCATTGGTACACGTTTTGATCATCCCAAAGAATGGGTAGTTCAGTTTACAGATTCCAATCATCCCGGAGTACAAGAATTGAAATCCATTTTGGGTCTCGATCCCAATCAGTCAGAGTTTCATTTAAGTTCCAATGCTTTAGATAAGCGCGATACGATTCTAACGATACGTACGCGTTCTATGATTGAAGTTCTATTTTATCTTTCCCATGCCGTCGATGTTCCCTTCCATGACATTGAAACCGGATTGGTTACGGAAACAAAAGATGAAAATGGAGCCGTATTTCATTGGAATCAACATCTTTCAGGGAAATGGATCGCCATCCATTGTGCTGAAGCGAAGGCGCGTCCTGAAAATGCGTTTGTCAGCATTTTTTACCGCGGAAAATGGTTTTATATTGCCGACAACGACCTCAATTCCAAATCGACATTTTTATTCATAAGTTACCTATTTAATCTACAGGCAGGTGATTCCATGGCTGTCGTTCCCACGTTGAGTCTTTCTGCGAATTGAACAGAATTTTCGATGAGCAATTAATTGCGCGAACGTTTGTTCTTCATGAGTTTCATGAACGCTTTTTTTGTTGCAAAAATATGTAAAATCATTTTATTGATTTAAACAGCTATGTTTTTAACGCATTTAATGCAATTGTTGTGATGGAAATGGGATATGGATTATAAAAACGAAGTAAATCATCTACTTCAGGAACTTGCAAAAGTCCTGGATTTATCGTCATTGACCTTAGACTCCAATAATCATTGTTTAATTCTATTTGATGATAAAATTGTACTTAATTTAGAGCTCAATGAAGAAGAAGGCGCATTAATTGTATATTCCTATATTAGCGTAGTTCCATTTATGGGGAAAGAGCTCGTTTTGGAAGTACTTCTAGAAGCCAATTTTTTTTGGAAAGTTTCCAACGGTGCGACATTCGCCATTGATAAGCAAACGCAGACTCTAGTCTTACAGAAAAAGTTTTTGCTTCCTTTGGCCGATTCGAATGCTTTCGAAGACGATTTAGCTGTATTTGTTGATGTAGTCGATGCGTGGATGAAGCGTATTGACGAAATTTGCACTGAAGCTGAAATGCTCAGTGATGAAGATTTAAAAACGATTCCAACAAAGAAGAAGTATGGATCATGGAAAAATTAAAAAATTAGGAAAGGAAATCACAATGGAATCTAGGGATAATTTTGACTATGGCATGATCGTTGAAGAACACGAGGACACCGCTCTTGAAATGCAACGTATTGCGGAGGTTTCGCAAAGTTCGAAACGAGGGAAACGCAGCATCGATCCAGCGTTCTCAAAATCGCTTGGCGATCCGTGGCAAATCGTTCCTCATACCCATTTGTCAGAACGAAAAATAACCGTAGGCGGTAAACCTAAAGGTAAATTTAAGGGAATAAAAGTGACTTCTCTGAAAAAATTTCTAAAATTTCCTAATGATATCGTCATAGAACATAAGCCGATCAGCCAACGTAGGGCCATCCCCATTCAAGGAACCCAGGAGAGTATTACTCAAGTGATCAAGAAGGCACTCAAAGATTATAATTCCATTGCTTTTTTGATGCAAAATCATCGTTCCTCATAAATTTTTCTTTAAAGGACCTGACTGCAGGAAAAGAAAAATTGATGAAATGATCGTCATCTCGTCGACTTTAATATTTTACAGGTATGTATCGTTAGCCATAACTTGGCCTTGTTTTAAGGTATTGAGCAGGTGATAAAATTGTTCGCGCATAGCATTAACCTTTGAGTAATCGAAGTTATCGGGATTTTTCTGCATTTCATTCAATTGCTTTGTCATCTTATCGATGCGCTTTTGCAAATTTTCCTTGAATTTTTTCACGAGATCTTTGGCGTTGGTATAATGCTTATTTTTGCCTTTTTCAGGTGTATTCACCGTAGTTGTATATCCAAAAGACTGAGATTTTTCTGGTTCTCCCATGAATTTTTTCTCGGGCTCTTGGTTTTCTTCTGGGTTATTTGAATCTTGCTTTGGGGGTTGCTTATTCTGATTTTGAGGATTGGCTGCTTTTTTATTACGCATTGTTCTTGGTGATGTTGGCGTAGGCTTTCGAGAACTGCCCTTGGGAGGCGTTAAATTCCCTTTATGGGCTCTTGCTCTTCTTCTTATTGCGTTCCATCTTTGGCGTCTCTGGGATAGACTGATCCGTCTTTGTTGTCTCCTGGCTGAACTTCTTGCTATGGGCGTTGGCTTTTTAGCTACGGGTTTCTTTCTTGACACCGGCTTTAATAACTGTGACGGTCGCTTTGAAGCGTCGAATGCCTGTAATACCCTTTGGAATTCTTCTTCGATACAAGCTTTTCCGGTTTCAATGGTATCGATTGGCGCATCACTCGGATCATCTTGGTCAAGCAAGTCATTTTCCAATTTATTGAGTTCTGCGATTCCCTCATCTTTCCATTGAATGATCTTCATTTTTTGGGTAATTTTCTCTATTTCACTGACGATTTCGCTATCTTGAGAAATCAGTTTTATACTTTCTTCGACCTTGACTTTAAAATCGTGAACGACATGAGCGACCTTGTAATAGGCATAGGCTTGGCAATAATCTTTGTACTGTTGATGGCTTGGATTATTTTTATTTTTAAGTCCATCTTCAATTTTTTCGAAAACATTCATCAGGAGCCAATCCTTGCGAATCTCTTCATTGAGCGTCGATTTTGCCCAGAAGGAAACCAAATCTCCATAAACTTTTGTATCGGAATCTTTCAAACCCTCCAGTAAATTGAAATTTTGCCCCAATAATACCCATTCAAGTTTAGCCGTGAAGGTTTGATTTAAAAAAATGTGATGCGTCAGAAATTGCGTATTCCCTATACTGACTTTGGTCGTCACCCATTTATTTTGTCCTTTATTGGTGAGATCTACGCTATGGGTATCGCTCACCAAATTAATACCTGGAAGGCCATAACTTCCACCGGTTTCATTACCAATCCAACCTTGATTGGCTAAAGCAGACAGTACGAAGCCTCCTTTTTCCTTCAAGTGCATTGTAAAGAAATGAGAAGTTTCCCGAATGAGGTAGTGATTTTGGAAAGTGAATGTATTTGGGAAATCTGCGATGCGTGTCTTGGCGTTTTTCCCTGAAGCGATTCTTCCATCAATGCCCATCTGTAATTCGAATGGTTTTCGGCAACCGAAAGTAAGGACATCATCTATGAGATGATGTAATTTAGCGGCCGGTGAAAGGAAAAAATAGCGATTAGCGGGGCTGTAGCGGTAAAAAACGATCTGTTCAATAACATTTTGTTCATTTCTATTTTCAGCGACTCTATTTGTTTTTTCCAAAACCTTTGCATTTTCTTCCCTAAACAACTTCATGCAACATATCACATCGCTATGGAACCGTAATTTTTCACTCTTACCCTTTCCAAGCACATTTTTATTTTTTATTCCTCCGTCAACTTTGCGATAGTTATAAAATGTGTTTTTATGTACAGGAACAAATAGAGGGACATCTGGCAGATAAAAAAATGTACATTTTTCTTCAATGGAATGACTGAAAGGATGCTTATATGGAGATTTGTTGGAATCTTTAGGAATAAAATCAGGATCATATAACCAAAATTGTTCGTATTGCACACTTTGATCTTTATTTTGGATAAGGATTGTTAAATTTTTTCGAAATATCGCATGGGAAATAGACCTCAAAATCTTGGAATCGATAGATAACGTCGTCCCTGAGGTGTGTACCAATTTTTCCTTATTGATTCTTGCAAAATTATTGGAACTGAACTCTTTAACTTCATTGCCTAAAATTGTTTTTCCTTTATTAATAATTGTAGTCCACCCGTACGCTCCTAGGGATGCTAGAAGCAATATAAGACTAACCCATACTTTCTTTTTTATTTTGTTACCCATAGCATTTATTTCTAAAATTCGACAGCATACCCGCCGCAATTATAGCGTAAGAATTTTGTACATCGATCGCACTATAAAGTACGACGACATAAGTCCATCGCTTAAGAAACCCAAAGAAAAATGCGATTTGGGAGGTATCACTGACCATGATGCTCTTTATACTCCCAGGCCTTAATAATATCGTCACATCCCATTTTGCTTTTACAATCGCTGCATTTTGTTGCGCACTCCCCTCAGATTCGCAGAATTTTTCTCTTACTTCCATCTTCTCAATCTTTTTGTCTGTCTTTCCATCGATTTTTCGTTCGCCCTTCTGTTTTCAGATAGAGGACGTCCTTTTCTTCTATATCTGGATCGTATAAGCTTAGATGGCATCTTTTCAGGGGATATTTTTCTTCGAATTCCTCCTTGTTGTCCCAATTTTTTCCGATCGCTGAGGGTTTCAGTTTTTGGGGTAGGTTGTTTTCTTAGGGACAGTAATCTCCTTCGAATTCTTATTTGTTTTCCTTTTTTTTGTCTATTATCCCGCACATTGTCTTGCGCAGAAAGTTGTTTTCTCCGATCCTGTATCTTATCCCGCACATTGTCTTGCGCAGAAAGTCGTTTTCTCCGATCCTGTATCCTTTTAGCAAGTAGTGATCTGCGTCTTCTAAGCAGTCGTCCTTTTGTCGGCGTCGATGTAAACGGTAGTGTAGGACGAACGACAGAGGGCGTAGGGTTTGATATCGAAGCAGGCGTTGAAGTGTTGATTGCGGGTACTTTTTTCGCCTCTAAAGCTTGAGCCGCCGCGGACGCAATGGGGATGACTGGCGATACTGCTGCTGCTAAATTTTTAGACGTTGGGGATACCCCTTTCGTTAGTGCTTCATCCTCCAAATTTTGGGCCGATAATATTGGTTGTAGCGTTAAGAGTCGTTGCCGAGATTCACCGGCATTTTCTTTTATTTTTTTCTCAATTTTGGTTAAAACTTTATCCAGTACGGCATCGCTCTTTATGCCTTCGACGGCAAATAGTTTTGCCCAAAGAGAAAGCCATTCGCCATATTTCGAGGTGTTACAGTCTTTCAAGTCCTCAGGCAATTTATCATTCTTGCTGAATAACGCTTTTTCAATTTTATAAGTAAATTCCTGATTTAGAAAAATATGATGCGTTAGGAATACTTTATTTTTAGATACGACTTGCGTCGTTATCCATTTATTTTGATTTTTATTGGGAAGTGGCGATCCATCGGGTCCTGAAGTCAGATGAATACCAGGGAGGCCCCATTTTTTTTTGGGGTTATTTTTGATAAGCTTTGTCTTCCAAGTTGACCAGTTTTGATCTACTAATCCAGAAAGGGCAAAGCCTTTTTTCTCTTTCAGATTCATGGTATGGAACTCATACCGATTTTCACCGACGTAATGACCTTGAAAAGTGAATATATGCGCGAATTTATCGATTTGGTTATCTTTGGAATCAATTATAGATGTTGCTTCATCGATTGCGACGCGCAGTTCGAATTTTTCCTTATCGTTTTTATTTAAAATTTCATGAGCCTTGGCTGCAGGTGCGAAAAAGAAATAGCGGTTGGTTTCTCCGTAGCGATAGAAAACCATTTGTTCTAAGAGATCTACCGTCGCATTTTTTATTTGGCTATTCGTTTTAGGATATTGCAAACAACAAATGATATCGCCATAAGGTTTTAATATTTCGCAAGCGTTCTTACCCAATTCCTTGCCTACTTGATCCTGAGAATAACTATAGGAGATATCCTCCCTGACCGGTACAAACATAGGCACATTGGGCAGGAAGTAAAAATGGTCCTTACGCGTGGTGACGGGGTCATAATTTTTTCCCGTTTGATCGAGTAAATAAAGCCAAAATGCCTTACACTGTACAGATTGATTTTCCCCTTCTTGAATGCAAATGGTCGCTTTCAGTTGATCATCAATTATGGAAGCGTTAGGGTTGCTTATGATGAGCGCTTGGTTATTTTGAAAATAGGTAACTAAGTTCCATCCATTGACAACGCATGGGAACATAAACGATATTCCACTGATTATTTTCCATATCTTTTTCCTATTCATATTTTCCCTTTAGGGTTAATTATAAAAAGTTTTTGTTTTTTTCAATCTTTTTATATTCTATGAATTTATTTCCTGTATTTTTATTTTATACTTAGAGGCCTTCCATTAGCTGATGAGCTTCCTTCTTTCATTACTCTTTTTCTAGCGATGAGTGATCGCTTTGGGTAGCGATAAGCTCCTCCAATGCTAATTTTGACGAGAATTCATTTTTTAACTCCTCGAGTTGAGTTTGACCATTTTCCAAAATTCCCTTAAACTCATTAAGCAAGCTTTCATTTTCTAGTGATTGATTGGGATCTGCGTCTGCAGAAGGATCGGGTTTATTGGCGATGGCATGAAGTATAGTTTGTATTTCTCCTAGCAGTTTTGAATCGACGGCACCGAAATCTATTTTTCCAGTCCTCTGACCTTGGTTTTTATTTTTAACGATCTGTTGCACTTCATCCGTCGTCAAATCGCTAAGTGCCCAAAGAAACTGAGCACAAGGTTTACTTTGACCTGCTCTCCGAAGGTCACCAGCCCATAGGTTCCATAAATTTTTGACTTTCAGAAGTTCTGTGATATCTGCTTTGGTTTTGTTTTGATCAAAAACCCTCCAAAACTCCTGCACTGCTAAATCAAAGGCTTCTTCTGCATTATGGGCTAACGAAACAAAGTTGTCTTTCTCATCAGCATAGGGCAGCTGTGCCCTCATTGCCTCTTTACGAGCGGTCCCCATTTTCTTCGTTAAATCCTCCCAAAGATCTTTGTTCAAGCTTTCTATAAAATTTGACGAAGATTGCCAATCGCTGTACGTTCTTTCATGCGCACTCCTTGCTATACTAGTAACGCCTTTGACCAACGTCGATAGATAATTCGGCTGAGCTGTAGGTGGCGATAAAGTTTCTGCGTCGATTTGCTCCACAACCGCCTTTTTGATGCAATAACTCGCTGCTGTTCCCAATGGTAAAATCATGTTCATATTTCCGTAGATTCCGGACCACTCCTCAAAGTTTTGGATGACATCACCCAGGGCACAAGCTAAGGCTTTCATCGCATTTGGCAGATTGTCATTTTTATCTTTAGTGACCCTACCATATTTATCAATGCTCTTTACTTTAGTAACGCCACTTTTAGCGATTTCACTATAAGTCATATGGCTGACAGTTTCTTTGATCTTATTAAGCATATTGCGAATACTTTGACATACCTTATCCAAGTGATTATCGTTTTCTTGAGTCGTTTTATTAATCAAAATCTTGTTATACTGACTGTTTAACCCAGGAAGCTTATGCATCTTACTATAAGCCTTATTCAGCGCATTACTTATCTTGTGGAGGTAATCCTTTATGGTTTGTATATTTTCCTTTTCGATGATTTTTTGAAACTTTTTCATATTATCTCCTTTCTTATTATCATCCCCATCTTTCTTAGCCATGATGGATTCACCGCAATTTAGGCCGTAAATGATCTGTCCTATAAAATAGATGATCGTACATTGCACTTTTCCTTGGGCAGCAATACTAGCGCTTTCGTATTTCATTTTTCTCAGGAAATAGGAGATATATTCCCTATTTCGGATGGTTTTATATTTTGCCTCTATTGGTCTAATTTGATGATGTGCTCTGTCTAATTTTTTGTGTACCTCTTTTAACGACTCAGCGATAGGTAAATCCCAAAAGGATTGCGATGACGGTTGTACTTGTCTGCAAACTTTTAGCACTTCCCATTCATAATCTGCTACGATCTGCAAACTGTTTTTGAGGTATTCGCTGAGCACGCGCTGGAAATCTTCCAGACATTGCACTCGTTCATAATGGCTAGTGATCGTCTTTTTAGCTGCTTTGCTTTGCGATGCACTGGATATGGAATACTTTGATTCAAGCTGATGCAGAACATTTTTATAGTTCTCTTCCAGTTGCGATGAGCGCATTTGTTCCTTTGTTCGTCGCAGCTTCCATACTAAGCTGATATTTTGTTCATAGATACCCTGACAATAACCTAGATATTGATCAACTATTTTTCCGAAACTAAGCGTAATTTTCTCAATTTCCTTTTGATAACTGAGTGTTGTGGTGCTTTGTTTTGCACTAATTTTTTTAGTAGTTTCTTTTTTGGTGGCTTTTATTTTTTCTATGAACTGAGATGGAGTAGTACCCGTACCTGTATGCTTAAACAAGCTTTTAATAATAGCGTTTACCTGAGTGTCCTGATCGGAACCGAGATTTTCTGCTTTGGCGGCCTTCTCTAGCTTCTTTAATCGTTCTATCAAGCTTTCTATGGAAGCTGTGGCTTGTTTTTCTGCTGAGTCTAATCCTGATAAATTTGAAGTATCAGAACACTTCTGACATTCACTTTCAAATGATTTAATTGTCTTACCTATGCTTTCTTCAATTGCAACCCATAACCATTTTTTGAGGAATGTTCCTATTGCCTGGTTCAATAACAACGCTACATGATGTTCGGTTGATTCAAGTTCGAGGAACTTTGTTTCCGCGTCGATTTTTATCATCGCATTTCGAATAGCTTTTACGTTTTCAACAGCTTCTCCATCTGCATCTTCATTAGACTTAGACGTATTGATCACATACTCCTTGATTTCTACTATATTTTGAGCGATCCCATCTATTGCTTTGAGTATGTTATTTAATTTATAATTTTTAAATTTTTCTTGTAAGTTGTTCAATAATTGCTCTGCTTCAGAGTTCTCTGGGAATGCGTCGAAGAATTCATCAAAGAACAATTGCTGTAATCCACCGTCATCAACCTCAATAACTTTTACGTTTTGATCATTATTTAATTGTTGAGTTAGATTCCAAATCATTTCAAGAATAATACACTGGAACGTACAAATTGAATACGTATTTTTTATATTGTTTTCAATGAAAATTATAATATCTTGCGTAACGTTAGTACTTAAAGTTGCTTTAACATTATTATATTCTTTCCCTATGTTTTCCTTATATTTTTTCAACTCGTTAACTGTTGCTTTTAAGTTAACTGTCGATTTTGCGTCATCGCTCTTTGTGACTTTTAATACACTTACTCTGAATTTATTAACAACACCGTTAGCCTCATTGACATATTTGCTTAAAAGTTTGAAAAATGCTTCGAGAACATTCACTTTTTTCTGTTCTGTGCTTATTTTGTTTATAAACTCTTCTTCATTATCAAAATCTGCCCCTGCTATTGCATCAGTTATTTTATTATTAGTTTCCTCCTTAGTTTTGTTGTAATTTTCAATTTTGAGAAGAACGGTAGAAAGAGGAGTTGTATTTTGAGCATTCTCCTTGCAATCGTCATTGCATTCTTTTAATAATTTTATTATTACGTTTTCAACGTACTCATTCACAATTTGCTCAGCTTTTTGTTTAGCCTCTTGCCTTAATTCATTTTCTAATTCCTCGATTTGCTTAAATACAGAACTAAGATCTGGAGACGGATCTGCAGCTGGAGCACCTTCAGATGTTATTGTTGAAATTAATTCCGAAAATGATGAGGTACCTTTTTGAAGACTGATTTCCAGCTGTTGGAATTTTTCTTTCATTTTATTAAATTTCTCTGTATCATTGATAGCCTTACTGATTTCCTCGGCTCTTTCTCTCGCGAGATTAATTTTATTTTGAAATCCTATTTGAAGATGTTTTTCGATGAAAGTCTTGATTGCGTTGCACAAAGCATCATATACCTCTTGGTTATTCGTATTCTTACATATTTCTTCAGTTTTCTGCAATTTTTCCTGAATTTTTTCCTGGATTTCCTTCAATGTTTCTTCAATGTTATTGTTACTGCTGATCTTTTCCATGGCTTCTCGCCTATTTAAAAGCTCGATAATTGTATCACGTATTTCATGTATACATTTTTTGCCTTTCTCAATCTCAACAGGTTCTATATCGCATTTTGGACCATATAAGCTTTTACAAAGCTCACCCAGTTCCTTCTCTGTTCCTTGCGTTGCAACGTCAATTGCACCGCCCTGCGCTGACAAAGGTTTGTTTATCAAAATCGAAGTAATTCTCTTTACAAATGCAACTACAATACACTGAATACGGGATTCAATATGAATAATTATCACTTGCTTCCTACTACTTTGTGCTGCTGCGTTTGTATCTGTATCTTGGCCCTGGGCCTTACTATCAATTTTTTTAATTTCATCATCCGCCTTTTTTTGGATGTCTTGAATTTCATCATCCGCCTTTTTTTGGATGTCTTGTAATTCTTTATCCGCCTCTTCTTGGATTTTTTGTAATTCTTTATCCGTAACTGCGTCGCTTTCAAGCTCAGGTTTAGATTCACTTTTAGTGGAAGTAGGCAGAAGGAGCGTTTTTTCTCTGCAATTATTTACGACCCCTTGACTGGAATTGTTGCATTTTTCGCAAACTTCGACAAGTTGTTTATAAAGTGTCACTCTCCGACGTCTCTTATCTGTGCTTGGCAATTGGTCAATTGTTGTTTGTAATTTTTTAAAAGTGTTAATCGAATCAGTCGTTGATGGCGTATGCACGAAAAGACTGCATCGCTCTAGATTTTTCTCAAATATCTCTGAAAAAGAGAAGCATTTTCCAATAAACTCGCTTACTTTTTTCTCCAACCACGTCGAGAAATTTTGAGAGAGCATCGATTCATTAACTCCATCGAGGGGGTTCGTATTTTGGTTCGTATTTTTGTTCAGGTCTGGGCTATTTAGCTCATTAATGTTAGAGTCTTGGCTATTTAGCCCCTTAATGATAGCCAGCTTTTGCTCGAGGATTTTCTCTATATTATCAGCAATAATATTGAATATTTTCTTATATATATTTTTGATATTTCTTGTATCTTTCTCCTTGTCAGTGATGTCATTTGCTTTAAGAATTGCCAGTATATTATTAATGATAATGTCGCGTATGTTTATATTTTCTATATTTTCTATATCTGTGGCATCTTTAAAACCAGAACTATTATTCCATTCATTCTTAACACTTTTAATCGCTTCTAATGCATTTTCAATCGCTTTTAATGCATCTTTAATCGCCTTGATACTACCATCACTATCATTGAGTTTTAAGATTATTTTGTTAATAAATTCCAAAAAGGAAAAATAAGTGGTTAGTGCCTCACTTTCGTAAGAAATTATCCCATTCAAGCAAGAATAGAGCAATACGTTACTTTCATCTGGTTGAAGGAATTTTGTTGTCTCCGGCCATTTATTGTATGGCATATTATCGATAGTGCCTTCAAGCGCTTTGCCTTCAAGCACTTTGCCTTCATACTCAGTTGTATCCTTATGAAAGCGCGAAACTACATTATTAAACGCCTCAATTTCTTTTTTAAAAGGATTTTCCTTGCCTAAAGTATTTAAAGTATTTATATCTAGAATTTTATCTCCTTGATTTTTAATTTCCTTATTAATGGCTTCAAATATTCCTAAAATATCTTGTTTATCTTGTACATTGTCGATTGCTTGAAGCCCGGCGATCAGCTGCTTCAACGCTTCCTCCTGCTTTTTCAGCTCCTCCTGCTGCTTTTTCAGCGCTTCTGCTTCTGCTGCTTCTTGCTTCTTCTTCAGCGCTTCTGCTTCTGCTGTTTCAAGCATTTTCTTTCCTTTATCTACGAAGTCATTTATCGCTTTCTTTTCTGCCTTATAAAGGTCCTCTCCTAATGTTTCATCTTCTTTTAAATATTTTGCAAAATTTTCCAGTACCTGTTTATTATTCTTAAGAAAATCGATGTTAGTGTCATAGTTAAGACTCGCATTAAGTTTATTTATCATCAGCTCCAATGATTTTTGATAAAGCTCGTTTAATGCTTCACTTATGCTTATGCCATCCATTATTGGTTTTGACTGCGACTTAATAAACCGAGCTCTTACATCCAATAAATGTCCTAATAATTTCACAAATGTACCAGGCAAGTCAATCTCTATGATTTTATTAGTAAGATCGCTAAGGTCTTCTTTAGTATTATTTAACGATTGTATTGCTTCACCGAAAAATTGTATGGACTGACTAAACTCCTGCATTTTTTTCCATAAAGTTTCATGTACTTTCACTAAATACGGACTTACATGTGTAGAGTTACTGCTGTTGATCCCTGTATTCAAATATTTAGTGAAAGCGTCTTCCAAGCACCTTGTAATATTAATACTTCCATTTCCGATTTTAATGACCTGTTCACCAATCCCTGAGAGATCGCTTAATTCCTTTGCATTCTTAATTTTTTCTGTCAACTTCTGAAAAAATTGCGCGATAGAACTCTGAGCTTGCGATTTATACGTTTGATTAAACTTATCTCTTACTCGTTGAACTTGGGGATTAATGTCTTTATTGTATAAACCATCTTGCTTTAACGATATTGGGCTGCCATTATCAAATGACGTTGAGCTCAACTTCTCAAAATCATTGAAAATGTTGTTGCATGTCGCTTGCAATGGCGTTGGCGTCGCCAATGTTGTAGTCCCTAAACAAGCCTTACCTATTAAGGCATATAGTACTCCACATATCCCTAGAATTATTCTATATTTCATTTTTATCTCCATATTTTAATAATTAATGTTAATTGTTTTATTGTTTTTTCGTTATTTTTTCCCTGAGCGAGATCGTTCAATCTCATTTTTCGCGTTGAGAATTTGCTGTAATATCCTTTTCTCGATATTTTTTTGCTTTTCCCCTGAGAAATTTGTCTTTACCTGATTTAACGCCTGTTGTTTTGCGTGATCTAACATTTTCAGCGCTCTATCGATAGTCATATTGTGAGTCTTACAACGCTTGATGATATCATTCAAGCACTCATTAAATGATATGTTTGACTTTAACGTTCTTTGGGCAACTCCTTCATTTCGAGGCAAAGTCATATTTTCCTGTTTCGGAATCCCTTTAGTTTCCATTTGCGTTGAAATCGCTGACTCCTCTTTTTCCTCTTCAGTATACTCCTGTTCTCGAATCGCTTTTTCTCCATTTAAGTTGAAATCGCTGTCATCATTCTTTGTTTCAATGGTAGGCGATTCATTTTCATTTTTCTGATGAAAGGGCACCCCTTTTGCTGTAGGGCGTATTAAAACCGGTGATTTAACGGCTTCCTTCCTCTTTGAATTAAAACCGGTGATATTGTTCTTATTCCCTGGGCTAGAGATAACTGTATTTCGCCGCTTAGGGATTATTTTTTCTTCTTTCAACGTACTTTTATCTTCCGAATCGCTTTTGGTTTTCGCTTTCAGTTTGCTTTTTTTCCTCTTTGAGTGAAAAACATTATATTCCATTTGAGCCACATTTGCACTTCGCGGACCTTGGCTAAATTTTGGCCCTGTCAAAGGCGACGTATTGAATAGGGATGGTCGCAAAGGTGATTTTTTATTTTTCTGGACTTTCAACGCCGGGCTATCCTTTTTCGATGGCAAGGATGGCTTGTGGCTTGGATTTTCTTCATTATTCAGTTCGTCGGCAACGTTCTTAACGTTCTTAATTAAGATAAGATTCTCTCGAATCTTACTTGTTCCTTTCCTTGGAGTAACGTCCTTTTTTACTTGAGCAGCATCGACCTGCTTTAGCTGTTCTGGGCTAAATTTTAGCCCTGTTAAAGGCGACGTATTGAATTGTTGAAGGAAAGATGATGCTTTGTTTTCCTGAGCTTTCAACGTTGGGTCATCCTTTTGCGACTGCAAATATTGTTCGTGGCTCGGATTTTTTTCATTATTCAGCTCATCGTGAAGCCTATCTAAAACGTCTGCGAGGATGGGATCCTTTCGAATCGCTTCATTACTTTCCAATTTCCATAGGAATGAAACGAGATCTCCATAAGTTACAGTGTCGTAATCCCTCAAGCATTCCGGTAAATGATTATTGGGACGAAACAGGGCATTATGCACTTGTTGCGTAAAATTTTCATTTAAGAAAATATGATGTGTGAGAAATGTCCTGCCTTTGGCTTTAATTTGCGTCGTTATCCATTGATTGTTTGCAGTTTGAAGTAAACGAATCCCCGGAAGACCGCATTGACCTCCACTAACACGCCCTAGCCAATTCGCTCGACCTTGACTTGCTAAACCGGAAAGCGCAAAACCATCTTTTTCTCCTAAATTCATGGTATAAAATGTGGTAATTTTTTTATCAACATAGTGCTTTTGAAAGTCAAAATCTGGAAAATCATTGATTTGATTTTTCGCGCCTTGTTCCCAGGAAATAGTTTTACTGAGGCTAAGATGAAGTTCAAATTCTTCGCTGTCGTTTTTATCCAAGATGTGATGTAATTTAGCCGCAGGGGCAAAAAAAAGATAGCGATTACTTTTCTTGTAGCGGTAAAAAATCATCTGTTCTATAAAATTATTCCCCCAGCGCTTATCGCCGTCTTTGGATAATTGTAAGCAACAAATTACATTGGTATAGGGCATTAATATTTCGCTGCTACTCGTTCCCAATCCGTCCATGTTGATACCGCCAAAGATTTTACTTTTAGGGTATTTATAATGAGCATCATCATAGACGGGCATAAATGTAGGGACATCGGATAAATAATAGAATTTTTCTGTTGTTGATTTAGCATAATGGCGTCCTTGCCAAGGATCGGGTTCATATAACCAAAATTTTCCGTATTTCACCGATTGATAACCGTTTTGAATCAAAATGCTTGGATTATTCCGACAATAGGCTGCACTAGTCGTATTATCGAGAATCGCATTATTGTCATTATCGATCATAGCGTCCCACGCATCCATCATCGCGGGATAGATCAGTAATATCCCTGCAGCGATTTTTTTTATAACTTTGGTATTCATTTCCCTCTCCATTCCAAATTGTTTAGTGTTTGCGACAGTCTCCCGTTTCTTTACAACCCATTATTAAGAAATATCGGCGTCTCATCGAAATTCATAAGTACAAATGAATGGGTAAACATTGGTGCTTATCGCTACGGTTCTGCAACATAGCCTTGTTCATATCAATCGTAATTTTAATGCTGTCATCATTTATAATTTTTAGGATACATGCGATGCCTTTCTACTTCCGACAAAGCTGATTGAATTCTGACAACCATTATCCCCAATTTTATGCCACGTTCTTTGAGTTGCTTCAGCTCAGTGACGGCTTCATCAGCGCTGATACTTCCGGTACGACATTTCTTGACAATGTCATTCGCAATGCTATTGAAATGGCTTTGGATGTATTCGTCAGAGAGGTCTGGTAGCGGATTATTCTGAAAATTTTCTTCCTGGGGAATTTGTTTCAGAGGATTCGGAGGAATTTTGTTCTTAGGCGCTTTTCCTGGAGGAGTTTCTTTCTTAAGTACTTTCCTTTGAGGAGTTTCTTCCTTAGGCGCTTTCCTTTGAGGAGTTTCTTCCTTAAGAACTTTCCTTTGAGGAACTTCTTTCTGAGCAGCTTTTTTATTTTCGAGCCAAGTACGGAAGGGCACCTGTTCTCCAGATAATTTTTTCACGACGTACTGTGACGATTCATGACTAGGGTTCGTCTCAGCATCAAGTTCTGTCGCTAGCCGCTCTATAACGTTTCCTAAGACAGACTTTCTTGAATTTTCGTCGCTAGTGGCGTCTAATAATTTTATGACGAATGAAGTCAAATCGCCGTATTTCGAAGTATTGCAATCTTTTAGACCTTCGGGGAGACGATCATTGCTCCCAAATAATGCCTCTTGGATTTTTTCTATGGAACCTTGATTTAAAAAGATGTGGTGCGTTAGTAGTGTCACATCGCCTATAAGTACTTGTGTTGTTATTGACCGATTTTCTCCCTTATGGGCGACGCTTTGATCTTCTAAATTAATTCCTGGGAGGCTATATTTTCCTTTCCATCCCGTATCATTTCCCGTCCAGCCGATCCAGCCTTGGCTTGCCAACCCAGAGAGTGCAAAACCGTCGTTCTCCCTTAAGGTCATCGTATTAAATTCGTTACCGTCATTTTTAATATAATAATTGCGCGGAGCAAACCAGTTAGGAAAGCTGGTAATTTTATTTTTCGCATCTTCACTTGAATCCACTTCTCCATCGATACCGATATAAAGTTTAAAAGCCCTTTTGGCACCACCCGCTAAGGCAAATTGAATAAGTTTGTGCAATTTTGCAGCGGGAGCGAGGAAAAAATAACGGTTGCCTGTATTGTAGCGGTAAAAGACGACATGTTCAATAAACTTTTTTTTCTCACCTTTCATCGCATTTTTGTTTCTAAGCAACTGAAGGCAACAAAGGACATCGCCATCGGGGTTTAGTATTTCGCTCTCCGTTTTCCCTAATGAACTTTCATTGCTTTTATTGACGTTCCCTTCCTTAGAAAGAACGTATTGATAGAACTCCTCGCCATCGACAGGCACAAATAATGGCACATCGGGTAGATAACACTGCTTAAAATTATAGGTCTCACCAATGACGTCAGGCCAATAAAGCCAAAATTGTCCATACCTGACAGAAAATTCTCCATTCTGGATGAGAATAGTCGCCTTTTCTTTATCAATTGCGCTATTTTCCGTTAAAACATTCCCTCGACCATCGATAACCACATTCCATCCCTGACTAATTAAGGGATACATGAGTAATATAACACCGACGATTTTTCTTAATACTATTTTAGCCATTATTTTCTCTTTCAAATGAATAAAAAAAGTTATGATGAATATTGTTTAATTTTCAAGATTTTTTTGTTTTTACGGAAAAATTTTTCACTTTCAATATTTACTTTCTATGTCAACAGGGGATGTAAGCATCAAAATTATCTAAAATGCGGCGTTAAAATCGGTGATATACCGCTATTGAAAATGATCATTACCGGCGGTTTAATTTTTCAATGACTTATATTTTATATGGCTTAAAGTTTTTTAAGTTGTTTTTTCAAATAACCTTTATATTCATAATTGTCAAGTTCTTGATACAAGGCATCTTTAAGCAATTCCAAATTTTGTTGATTTCTACATATCAAAAATTGCTCCAATTGTGTGACGATCTTTCCTAGCTGAGACATGCGCTTCATCGTCAAAACGAGTGGCAGATTTTTGTCCTCAATCAGATTTGAAATGAAATTAATTTTATATCGGATAGCTTTGATAAGTATATCATCGCTACAGCATTCATAAGATTTGATGACTACGGGTGTTTCGTATAATGCTGCTATAGTCTGAAGTATGTCTTGTGCATCACAAATTGTCGAATTTACATCGCTCAGTTGCGATAACCGTTCCTTAACTTGTTTAAGGTAGCGCATTAATTCCATATCAACATCGCTCAAAATACGCTGATAAATAAGATCGAATATAGGCAGGAAGTGACGATCAGAATAGGCATATTGTTTCCAAGCCACTTCCAATGGAAATAGACGTGAAGTGTTGCGGGGAAACTGTGAGCCCTGTGGGTTGCCAAGGTGCTGAAGTAAGGAATGGCTCTGACAAGCAACCAGGGAAAATCGTCGACATTCGAGAAACGCGGAAAGTAATAGCCCGTCTTGCAACTTAATGACTAAAATTAATGGCGTTATTCCACCATCTCCCTCTTGATTGACATCGACGCGTTCACATTGAAGTAAACATTTTATTATCTCCAAGAGACTTGCTTTGTCGGGATCATTGCGGCTCCCCTTCCTCATTTCTATGAGCAATGTCAGGGGCGTAAATCCTTTCTGATCGGGAATGTTAGGGTCTACAGCTTCTACCTGTAACAAGGCATTAAAGCATTCCCAAAGGCGTAATGATGTCGCCTGCCAGAGGGCAGTTTCTCCGTTGTTGTTGCGTAAATTCCAATCCCTTTTGGGTTGCTGCATTAATAAATTGAAAATATCTTGAGCTTTTTTCAGGCCTTTATCACGACATTGTCCATAGATCGCGATCATCGCTAACACTAACATTAAGTCGGTTTCTCCTGAACTATTTTGCTGATTGATATCCAGTAAGGGATCGCTTAAAAATTGCTGTATTTCGAGTATATCGCCGTGGCGGACAGCGTCTAAATAAGGTGTATCCTTATAAAGATTGCTGTTAAATTTGCTCAACGTTTCCGACGCTGCTGATGATGAAGCATTTAAACTTCCTTGAAGGCAATGGACTATGACCTGAAGTGCGATGGCGCTAAAGCGCATCAATCTTAAAATTTTTATTTTCTCGGAAAGCATTTCATTATTTCTGCGAAATTTTTTATCAGTAGCAATTTTTTTTATAAATATTTTAATTACAATATATTTCATTGCGCTCCGCTGCAGTTCCCTATTATGGTCAGATCGTTCCATGGGTTCTTTTTTTCTCCTACTTTTGACCATAACATTAACGGTAGGTATCTCTACAATCGCTTCGTTGCTCGAAGCGATCCTTTTCAGTGCCAGTGATATCGAACTTGAAGACCTTCGCTCCAAATCTAAACGCGCTGCTCACGCCATGGAAAAGTGTAAAAAGAATATGGATGAAACTTCCTCGGCAATCATCATGCTCAATACTTTTTCCAATACTTTTGGCGCCATTGTCGCCGGAGGCCTGGTCGTCAAGATCTACGGTGAAGATAAGCTGGTTTATTTTTCGACGGGACTAACGGTGATCATTTTGTTATTTTCGGAAATTTTCCCTAAAAATCTCGGTCTGATCTATCGGAAGAAATTGTATATTCCTGCCGCTTATCTGCTCAAATTTGTCGTTTTAATGATGTATCCCTTTTCCAAGATTTGCCGTTTTATTTTAAGGCTGGTTATAGGAAAAAAGTCTGCCGATGCCGCCTACTCTGATCGAGAGATCATGCTCCTTGCCGAAAAGAATGTGCGCGATGGAACACTAAGCCATCAAGAACGCAAGATGATCGAAAATACGCTGAAGATGGATTACACGGTGATCGCTCAGATTATGACTCCGCTGGATCATCTAAGCACCTATAGTAAGAATACAACCGTTCGCGACGTATTCATTGCTAATAATGAAAACATTCCCACGGGTCGCATTCCTGTTTATGCGAACAATCCAGAAAATCTCGTAGGTATTGTCCATCGCCGAAAAATTTTGCATGCTTTTGCCACGAATGGTGCCCAAATTCAACTGTCTCGTATTATGGAGATTCCCAAGGTTCTTTCCGACGATATGTTTGTAGACGATGCCCTCGATGTTCTGCTAAAGAACTTAACGCAGCTTGCATTTGTCAAGAAAGGAAATAAAATCGTCGGTGTGTTGACTTTGGATGACATTTTCGAACATATTATTGGCATCGAAATTGCCGAAAATGACGATATCGCTGTCAAACAGAGCGTCCAAAACATCGCCAAACGCAAGGTCAAATTTAAGCGGAATATGTCATGAAATTTCGACAGTTTTTAAAAAACGCTTTCCAGAACAGAATTGATCGGTACCAGGAAAGCTTCTTCCATGAAATGCAGGGAAAAGACGAGCAAACACAAGGATTGATCGGGGAATGCTCGGAACATTCATTGCAAGACGATCATCCTTGGAAGACCCATTTCCGGTCTTTTGCGGATTCCTCCAACACATGGGCTCAAGAGATAGCGCATCGAGATGGGCTTTCGGAAAGCGCAGATTGCTCGTTAAAAGACGACGCTTCTAGGCTTTTGGAGGCTGCCCCTTCCACGAGAGACATATCTACCGTCAACTGCAACACTGAAGCTAAGGAGGGCGCAATATCGCTTTCCTCAGATCCTTTAACGCTTAGTCAGGCGGTATTGGATGATGGCATGGACATAACACATAAAAAAGATTCCTCAGCGATGACCTCAGTAAATCAAGGGCAGCAGAGGCATGGACACAAGATATGCTATGATGGGGAACAACTACGGGAATATCGCGAAAATACTGCGGTAAACGCAGCAACAGACGCCGCGATGAAGAACCCGGAAGCTCATGAAGCGCCACCTTATACTTCTGCGCCACAGCAATCGAGAAAATATCGGCGTACTGCAGAGAGAAAAACGGCAAAAAAGAAAGCTATAGGATCGTTGAAACTGAAAATTGAAAAGAAAGCACAGATTATTCGCCAACTTTCGGCACTTTTAGATGCGGGGATGGATCTTCGTTCCTCCTTAGCTATTTTGAAAGAACAAGAGGCACGTCACGAAAATACATGGTTTTTCCTGCATGATTTATTCGTAAAAATCGAGGCAGGGAATTCTCTTTCTGAAGCTTTGACGTCTTCTGTTGTCAAGTTTGAGACCTCGGAAATTGCGATGGTACGCGCCGGTGAAGCCGTTGGACAACAAGCCAATACATTGGCGAAAATGGCAAATTTGATGGAAAAAAAGATCTTCATTAAGAAAAAAATCATTTCGGCGATGCTTTATCCGGCCACAGTCTTCACTGTTTCTTCGATGGTCATCTTGCTACTAACGACTTTCGTCGTTCCCAGGTTTGAAAAAGTGATCGCTGAACAAATTGGCGCTCACGTTATGCCAACATTAACCGTGATCATTTTGGACAGCAGCCGATTCGTAACGACACATCTCAAAGAAATATTGGTAACTTTGCTGATCATGCCTTTGGTGATATTGGGTGCTAAGAAAATCGCATTCCTTAAAAAAGTGTTTTACGCCGTCGTCCTGAAAATACCGCTACTTGGAGATTGTATAATGAAGTGGGATGTGGTCCTTTTTTCTCGCACCTTTGGGGACCTCCTCCTCTGCGGTTGTTCCGTCATTGAATCGCTGAAAATGGCTAGCGAAAGCATCAATAATTGTTATATGAAAGCTAACTTAGCCCTGACCATTAGGGATGTGCAACAAGGCATGTCTTTAACGGTGGCTTTGCGTCGGCGCAATGTATTTCCCGTCATGGCTGAAGGACTGATTAAGGTAGGAGAAGAATCAGGAAAACTCGGGGCAATGATGAATAGAGTTGCTCTGTCCTACGAAGAGCAATTAGACGAGCTTATTACGCGTACAACGTCTATGATAGAACCGGTATTGGTGATATTTCTTGCAGGTTTTGTCGGTTCTGTCGTGATTGGACTCTTCCTTCCTCTTGTGACGCTGATCCAAAATATTGCCATGTAATGACGGCCAAAGCGAGGATAATGCTGTTTTACTAAAAATTTTATTTGCAATTTTTTGCAATATGGTTTTGCTAAGAGGCTTACAACAGGTTTTTCGTTAAAATTTATGCAAAATCTAGGATTTTTCGATGAAATTTAAGCTTTACATGAGTGTCGAATTTTGTATGAAAGAACCAATTTGTAGAAAGTGCACAGAATTTTAAATGAAAATGAATAAGAAAATTAATTGTAGGAGAAATATCGTTATGTGGAAAAATATTTATTTTTGTGGAATGTTAATTTGGGGATCGCTAAGTTTGGTCGGTGCGTCCTTAGGGGAAGCAAAGAAAGCCGAATATACCGCCCTGGCGGAATTGACGAAGGGCCAAAGTCAAGATACACCTTCAGGTACGCCCACTTTTAAATCCGTATCCGTAGGCGAAATGGGCTTCGCCGATAAACCTAACCTAACGTCTGACGGTGAAAAAGATCTTCAAGTTTTTAATAAAAAGCCCATAGCTTCCATAAAGCTTAAAGACATAAAATCGATTTTGAATAATCCTCATTTTCTAGGACTGATGGGGCTAGATAATGTAAAAGCAAATTTTCTATTATTGGCAATGTGGCCGCAATGGGGAAAAGATGGCAGTGCGCTCAAGGAAGGAAGCAACGCTACCGTATTAATATTCGAGGATCACCGCGACTATTTTCCCTATTGCATTTTTCAAATGGATGAAAAAGCACCCAAGGAATCTCTCAAAATAGATAATTTTCATTGGACTGAACATGAGGGTTATATCGTTATGGCCAACGACAAAGCCAAGATAGACCTTCTTAACAAAGATAAAGATTTCCTAAAGACACTCGTTGATCAGGCTAAGGAGCCCATAACGGCAGGGTCGATCGAGTTTAATTTGACGCCCAAGTTTTTTGATAGTCTGTCGAAACCCCTTTTGTCAGGGTTACAAGTAACGCAGCTGCAGCAGCACTGTGCCTATTGCGCTATTCAAGGATGGAAAATTGTTATACGACCTAATGGCAATGGGTTAAAACCAAGCCCCAACGGAGTACAGGCAGCGGTAACCCAGCCGACGGCGGCGGCACAGCCACAACTTAACAATACCGCTTCGACGAAGCTTGATGTTTACATTAGCTTCATTTTTGATGCTACTTCGCCATTTTATGCTGACTTGAAGGCTGAAAACTATCAGGAACCCGCAAGCATTAGCGAATATATTGAAATGAAGGATGTCGGCGGTGTTATGGTGGTAAATCGTATTGATATATTGCTTTGCGATATCTTGAAATCTATGATTCCCGCTTTGGCGAAGAGATCTGACAACGACAACAAAAATTTAACTCCTATTATCGATAAAGTATTGGCGAATACCCGTGAACATTTATCGATAGTTAATATGGGGGCTTTTACAACCTATCAAAATAAAGTTGTCTCTTTTTCGAGCCATGTTTTAGGGACAAAAACGCTTGAGAAATATTTAGAAGATTGTAAATTAGTTACGCAGACTTGCAATGATTTATCTGCAGCACTGAAGGTTGAAGGTTTTCACACCTTAGAGTCTAATTATCAGTTGTCTTGCGAATATCAAGGCCATAAAATTTATATCCTTTCCATAAACTTAAAGACATCCTCTGTCACTCCAGGTACCGGAGGCGCAACGGGTCAAAGCGCAGTTCCTGCGAATGGAGCGATGCCAGCAGCCAGTAATACTGAAGCGAATCTAGGGGCTAAAGGGATTAATAATGTGACGACTCCAGCAAGTAACACTGCCGTATCGCTATTACCTGCGCTGTCTGGTGCAAAGGGTCAAATATTAGAGGAGTATGTAACAGCAATTAATGGCCAATTTTTGGGGTCGGATTCCTTGGATTATCTCAAATATTTGATCGACAACGTCATCGCAAAAAAAATACCTATAGTTAACGCTAAGTCATACCTTGAAGGACTCCCTCAGGGGGTTATCTTGAAAGGAAAATGGAATTTTAGCGATGCTATCCCTCAGATTTTGTCTGAAATGCCGCTTGATTCAGCGACGAGTGAAGAAACAAAGGTCATAAAACAGGCGGTTGAAAACTTTTTACCACAAATGAAAAATGCAGACCCGGTGTTATGTGTCGTTAGTGCGCAGAATGATCGCCTACAGGTAGATGTGTCTGTTGATTATGTATTGGCAAACGTATTTTTATTTACCTTGCAATCCTTGGGTACAGCCCTAGAGAAAGAATTTATTTCACGGACTTCTAGACCTCAAAGTTCCAATAAGGTCTATAAAAATACGCTCTCTACAAAACCAGGTGAAACGAAACCGCTCCCCTTGGTACCCATAAAAACTTCGTTCATCATTAACAATAACGCAATTTATAACGAAGTGGAACGGCAAGTTTTGATTCCGGTAAAGATTTTGACGGAAAATAAGGCGTTTGGCTAAGTCATATTTTGAAGGTAAAAGCGTCTACACGGCGCTGGGCGCGTCGTGTTGGGTAACGGGGTAACGAACGAAAAGGGAAGGAAGTTATAGTTTTGAAATACTATTCATGAAAAGTGATGATTATAGGGAGTTTTTAGAAGCTATAACTTCCAATGATGCGATTTCAGGCATAGCCGATGACAGCCGAAAAGTTGAGATGGGGCATTTATTTTTTGCGTTGTTCGGGAATCGTCATCGGGGTGTGAATTTTATCAGTGAAGCCATAAAGAAAGGAGCCAAGGGCATCGTAGTCCAGCGCGAAGAGGTGGAAGAAGCTGAAAATCAATTGGCAGAACTGGGAATCAACATAGCGATCTACGTTGTCGATGATGTCCGTCAAGCGTTAGGATTGGCGGCGAGACAGTTTTTTCAGAGCGAGTCCAAGCGTCCTTTTCTGTTTGCCGTAACGGGGACCAATGGCAAAACAACGATAACTTATTTATTAAGACACTTACTTGATCGGCCTACAGCGGTCATCGGAACGATTGCTTACGATCTCATCGATAATGTTTTACCTTCGTCGCAAACGACACCCAATGGAATAGCGTTGTATACTATGCTTGCCAACTTACCGCAAAACGCCGCTGTAGCTTTGGAAATGAGTTCCCACGCCTTAGCTCAGAAACGCGTCTACGGGTTAAAGGTCGATGTAGGTATTTTTTCCAATTTGACGGCGGACCACTTGGATTATCATGGTCATCAGGAAGCCTATTTTTTGGCGAAGCGGAAGCTTTTTTCCGGTGAAAATGGAACGAAACCAAAACTCAATCTGTTGAATGGCAATGACAATTATGGCCAGCGGCTTTATACAGAATTCGGAGGAATAACTTACGCATTTGAAAATCCTAAAAACGATTACTATGCAACGGATTTGCGATGTACAACAATGGGGAGTACATTTTGCTTACATCATGGCGATGAAAGTTATGATTGTCATCTAGGTATCATTGGCGTACACAATGTAGAAAATGCATTAGCGGCGGTTGCAGCAGTGCATACTATGGGCAATTTAACCCTTAAAGAGATCGCAGCCAAATTAGCAACTTTTCCTGGCGTCCCTGGACGATTACAGAAAATCGCTACCGCTCACGGGGTACAAGTTTTTGTCGACTATGCTCACACCGAGGATGGCTTGTTTCGTGTTTTAGAAAGCTTAAGACGAATTAAGATATTGAAATCAAAAGAAAGATCTAGTCGTCTCATTACGGTTTTTGGATGTGGTGGTGATCGGGATAGGACAAAGCGAGCGCCGATGATGAGTGTTGCCTGCCAATTTTCCGATGCGGTGATCGCAACTTCAGATAATCCGCGCCACGAAAAAATGGAAGATATTTTCCATGACATGCGTGCAGGGATGAAAGAGAAAATTTCCATTCCTGTGATCTTCGAAACGGATCGGCAACAAGCAATCCACCAAGCATTAACTCAAGCACAGGAAAACGATATCGTTCTCATTGCTGGAAAAGGCCATGAAACTTATCAACAAATTGGCGACGAAAAAATTCCTTTCAATGACGTGGATGTCGTCAATCAATACCGATAAAAACGGAAAATTACTGCCGTTGAGTTGTAAGTCCACTGGGATCAAAAACTTTTAAAGCGTTTAAGTTAGTGTCTTTCGTCTAGACCTGCACAGGAAATCAAGAAATCAAATTTTAAGAACGAATTTTAATTAAAAATTCATACAGAATTTTTTTTGTAAATCGCTTTGGCCCATAAATTCCGGCTTGCTTTGTCAATTTTTTGCTAGAAAATACGATGAGGTGAGAGTGTATGTCCATACGCATGGTTGTCGATTAAATGCGGCAGAATCGCGGACTTTTATCGAAACTCTCGAGGCTGCTGGTTACGAGGTTGCTCAGGTTATGGACCGATCGATCGATGTCGCGATCGTTAATTCCTGTGCTGTTACGCAGGAAGCTGAATCAAAGTGTAAACAAACTATCCGACAAATTGTTCGCACACAGCCCCATGTCGCTTTAGTCATTACGGGTTGCCTCGCCGAAAAAAATCCGTCAGAACTTCTCGGTTTACATGATCGCATCCTTATCCTCGGCAATTCCGAAAAACATCGCATCTTTGAACATATCGATAGGCTCGATTTGCGAAAAAAATTCACAGAAATTTCGCGTTATCCCATCGTAAAATCTGATTTTGAATTCCCTTGCCTTTTGCATCGACCTTATCGTCAACGCTATAATTTGAAAATTCAAGAAGGCTGCAATTTCTTTTGTTCCTACTGCATCATTCCAACATTGCGGGGACGGGCCCGCAGCCGCGATTTTAAAAATCTGATCGAAGATGCGGAAATCCATGTGCGGCAAGGTGTCAGAGAAATCGTTTTAACGGGTACCAACATAGGGGTCTATCGAAACAGTGGGAAAAAATTATCTGACGTCATTGCCACACTGAATGAAATTCCTGAACTTCAACGCATTCGCTTAAGTAGCATCGAGTTCAAGACCATAGATGACGCTATTTTAACTCAAATGGCAGATCCTAAACATAAACTCGTCAAATATCTTCACCTGCCTATTCAATCAGGGAGCGATCGTATCCTACGGGCAATGAGACGTCATTATACCCTCGCTGAAGCCGAAGATTATGTCGAGAGCGTTGCAAAAGCTATTCCCAATATCGGTTTGGGAACGGATCTTATCGTGGGATTCCCCGGAGAAAGTGATGAGGATTTCGAGTGCTCTATACATTTAATTCAAGAGACGGCATTCCAATACGTTCACGTCTTTTCCTATGCTCGCCGTGAAGGAACCGCAGCAAATTTACTAGAAGGGCAATTTGTGACTCGCAATGAAATCGATCGACGCAGTAAGGTATTGCGAGATTTGAGTTGGAAAAAACGCTGCCAATTTTTCGAACAGCAAATCGGGAAAACGGAACTCGTTTTGTTTGAGGACAGAAAGAAATCGGCTTTCCCTGGATTTACAGAAAACTACATCAAGGTTTTAGTCCTTAATGCCCCCAGGGATCTCAGTAATCAGATAGGAAAAGTGCGTCTAATTCAAAATTGCGGCACATTTATTCGAGGAGAACTTATCGAAGAATCGATGAAGATTACGCCCTAGGATGCAAAATTTTATTGACAATAATAACTATTTTTTTTATATTAAGATTACAATGTGTCAATGGATGGGGAAAGGTATTTATTGGATAGGTATTGTGGGCATCGGTAGTAGCGATGCTTTTATGGCAATGCCTACGAAACTAGAAGTATGCCATTCCTCGAACCATTCCGATATCCAAGAAATAACTATTTCTCGAAATAAAACGCTTCCTTTAGACGACACGTCTGAAACAAAAACAGGAGATATCATTCCAAAGGGCTATGCCTTGAAAGATGTTCCTAGTGATGGCTGTTGCGGTTATTGGGCAGTATTGACGGCCAAAAAAGCCCAGGAAATGGAAAGAACTAAAACCACTATCTGTATTCGTAAAAATGAAATTTTGGAAATTTTGAAGCAATTAGCGGATAGGATTGCTTATACCGCCGACAAGGAAAATAAAAGCATCGATGAGATTGATCGAATGGATGTAATTAATCAACTCATCTGCGAAGGTTTTGCGAAGAACTATGATGATTTATACAAGAAAATTAAAGCGAAGCAAATGCAGCTCGATTTTCCGCTGATTCCATTTTTAACCGATGTACTCCATTGTACAATCTCCGTGCGATCGAAACGTAAAAGTCAAGGAAATTTTATCTGTACATTCCACGCCGATCCCAGCCAAAATGGCGGAAACAGCGAACATACAAGACCAGTAACCGTCGCCATGATTCATTATTCGGGCGACGGATTTAGAGGACATTATCAAGCAATTACTCCCGAAGGCGTTGAGGTTAAATTTGAAATTTAGGAAATTACCAATATGAATAAAAATTATACAAAAACATTAACTACAATCTTGTGGCTATCTTCTTTGACGGCAGTTTCATTTGGAGACGATAAAGATGTGACATCTCATGTAACACAACACAATCATTGGCGATATCCTCGCAAAACGCTACCGCTACTACCGAGATTCTCTCAAAAACAAGAAAAGTCACATGGTCAGAAAGAAAAACAAAAAACGACTGAACAACCTCAATATCAAAAAAAATTACAAAATAAAAGCACGAGGCAATTAATGCTAAAAAAAATAGAGCACAACGACAAAGGCATTAAGTTTATGACTACTCCCTCAAAATTAACCCAACAATCTCGGTTAAGGCAATTGAAAAATCAAAAACATTTAGTGATAAAGCAGAGGCGACAGAGGCCTTTCAAAAAATTACTATGGAATGCTAAGCCATTTATACCCGTTCAACCCCATTCAACGGTAACACAATTACAGCCCAAGAAATTGCAAAAATTCGTACAAAATACAGACAAATCGAAACCGTTGCTTGCCACGACTAAGCCGTTGTCGTTGCCTACCCATTTCAAAGTACAAAATAATAGCAGCGCACCTTCATTATCATCGGCACTGTCATCTAAGGCGATCCCTAAGATTGAAGCGGAAAAAAATAAAAAAATATCTTTTATTGCCGATGGTTACAAATTACAGAACGTTCCTGGGGATGGGCTATGTGGTTACTGGGCAATACTTACTGCTGAAAAAGCCCAAAATGCAGGAGCGGCATCCATCCAAATTACCAAGAAAGAGGTTTTAGAGCTTTTAAAAAAATTAGCAAATTGCATTACCAACATCCAGGCAAGTAATAGCAAAAGTAAAACTGGCGAGTATTCTGGTATACTTTATGGGCTGGATTTATTAATGCAAGAGGAACATGTTACCGCCTATAGCGATTTATGTGAAAAAATTAAGAAAGGGACTATACAATTAGATACTCCACTAACTGCACTTTTAGCCAAAGAAATAAGATGTGATATCGTTTGCAAATGGATCAGAAGAAATAATTATGGACAACTGAGCCATCGACAAGACATATATAGTTCAGGAATAATGAATGCGAAGAAGATCACGATTTACTATGAAGGTAACGGCTCCTCAGGCCATTATCAAGCGATAATTCCTGAACATATTTCCGTTAATTTTATTAAATAAAAACACTTAAATTAAGATATCATATATTATGACATATCCTTAGTTTTTCATATTTTCCTTTAATTATTTAGCTTTGCATTAGCTTCCAATTTCTAAGCTCTTGGAGAAAATCTTTATACTTCTCTTCTGTTTTATTAGAGTTATTCAAACTCTCCCAAGCTTGGCACACAAAACTATCATCTAACGTATACGGCACAATGCCTTCGATGTCATCGCCATCAATTTCTCTACCCTTGAGAAAATTCTTTATCAGCATTTCTATTTTCCCTTTTAATTGCCCTATCTTTTCGCCTTCTTCGCGGCCTATCTTCTCGCCTTCGATGAGACCCTCCTCACGGCCCTCCTCACGGCCCTCCTCACGGCCCTCTTCACGGCCCTCT
>JAITAK010000018.1 GCA_031284165.1 Puniceicoccales bacterium | reverse complement strand
CCAAACCTTATGTTTTTTACCGCTATTGGCATTAATCCAAGAATCTTTAGGGCCGCTATTGCAGATGAATTCGACGCCAATACGGGCTTTAGTATGTTCATTAAGTGCGCAAACTAGATCTCCATTAGCACCGACGTAGAACCAACTATTCTTGGCATAGAGATTGCTGACATGATCCTCAATACCTCGATGCTGACCTTTGGAGTCTAAAGTTTCAAAAACTACTTCTGTCGTATTATCGACACCATTGGGTTTTTTGATGCGTACATAGCCGATTTTAGCTCCCAGATCAATGGTAAAGTTGTAATTACTTACGGAACCTAAATTAAAGGTATGGCCTACTTTTCCTTCGACATTTACTCTTTTCTGAGTAAAATCGTACTTAAAGTCGATGGAAGGTTTTAGGAAGAAATTAGTTTTAAGGCCAGCATAAACCTCGTGATAAGAACGCTTCGCATTCACGTGTTTGAGTACACGGGGAACGCCGTTAACTTCTTGCCGAAATAGCCTTGCTTCTCTTGCTTGCGCTATGATGGCCCCATTTTGAGTCATGAATTGCCCTTCTTTAGAGACTAAGGCAAATTTTTTGCCGTTAACACTAGAGATAGTAGTATCTTTTTCGATGACGTGGTCATAAACATAACCAAAATCGATCGTAAGGTTATCCGTAATATCATAGGAAAACCCTAGGGAAGGAGAGACATCGTTGCCGCCCGGCGCACTGCTATCAACTTTAAATGTACTTTCTACAGCGACGTAAAATCTTCCCTTTTGATCGAATAGAGGAAAAGTAAGCCTAATATCGGGAACAACATTTTTTCCCATGCAATAACGCCCCCGACTCACACAGGCCGTGCTGAATTTAAAATTCGCATCAATGTTTAAAACCGGTGACGGAGTTGAAGATGAAGGTTCCGGTTCCGCAAAAACTTGACTTTGATTTGCAGCCAATAAGCACCCTACACTTAATAATAATTTGTTCATATATGTCCTTTTTAACCTAATTATATTTCCCTCCCTACCGCCATTCGCAATATGCGATCAAATTTCCCAAATTCTGTCAATAAAAATTTTAAAAAAAAATAATGTCTAAAAAGATGCTCCGCTGAGAGCTTGAGAAAATGATCTTGCACAGAAAGGTTAAAGAGAAATTAAAAAAGGGGCCCTAGGGCCCCTTTTTTAATTAATTCACATAAAAAGGAAGGCAGACGCAGAACTACACTGCTCTTCACGAATAAAAATACTTAAAAGGTAAACTCAATTGCTGAGGAAAACCAAACCGCATGCTTCTTGAAATCGAAAATGTTAACTAAAGACATCTTTTTCGCATTATTGTAGGAAAATCCTACTCCTGCGCGAGCCTTAACGTTTTCGTTTAAAGAATATACCAAATCTGCATTCGCACCAAAATATAACCAATTGGCGCTAAGTATATCTGCGGGGAAAGCTATCATTCCCTTTTTGAAGTCCTCTAGACTAATGACATTGGCGGCAACCAAGTTTTTAATCTCCCATAAAGCACCTACCATTCCGGGGGAAAGGTCAGACAAAGGAAGTTTATGGTTTATACCATAAAACCTTCGCATGCGACTGTAGCCTAACTTTGCTCCTACATCGATGGAAAGACCGTTAATTCCGAAAGACCCTAAATCAAAAACATAATTGATCGAACCTTCGATATTAGCCTTTCGTTGGGTAAAGTCATAGGAAAAATAGAGGGCAGGATTAAGAAGGACATCCATCATTATTCCTGCATAAATTTCATGAAATCCCTTTTTGGTTAATCTTCCTGTTAGATCATCTATTTCCAATTTAAAGGAACTATACATTTCCCTGTATGGGTGATCAGCCTCCTCTCTATTATCGATTGTTCCTCCTACTATCCCCTCTATCGTCTGATCTATAAAGTCTTCCGATTTTTTGGAAAATTTGGTAAACTTCAAGCGACTGGGACGGCGATAGGTATAACCTGCATCGAGCGTAAACATATCAGTAATGTCGTAAGAAAACCCTATATAGGGTGCTACTTCATTATGACCGGGTTTAGCACCGTCGACTTTAAGGTAAGCATCAACTCCTCCATATACCTCTCCTGCGCTTTCAAACAGCGGGAAACCGATCTCAACACTCGGCGCAAAATGCTTGTCTAATATATGCCGGCCTTCATTAACTCGTGCTGTATTAAACTCCACTTTGGCTTCTACATTGAGCGCAGGTGTTGAGGATTCGGCTAGGATATTTCCTGCGATCCATAAACTACTGGTAATTGCTAATAATTTTTTCATTTTGTATTCCTTTCTGATTTTAAATTGAATTAGAAAACATTTTCGCTGACGAATCCTTTTTTCTTCCAAAACGTACCTGACGTTCCGATAACATAGATATCACCTCGCTAAGCCTTCACATCAGAATAAGACCCGCAATCTTTACGGCCCTACAACCTTATTCGTAGCCTAACCTAGGTTGATCATCAAGCGACAATATTCCTAAAACTCCCTTAAAGGTAGTTAATTTCCGTAATCGAGTCAAGAACAATATTAAAAAAAATTGGATGAACTTTATAGCCGAACATTTTATGCCTATTCTATAAAGTCTAATGGACATTTTTGAATTTAGTCTTTACATTCCCAAAGCATTCTTCTATATAGAGAAAGATGAGAGAGAAAACTTTCATAAGGAAATGATACAGGACACTTCACAGCCTAAGGTACGCAATGTTTCTGGTAACCCGTTAACTGATCTGTCGCTGGAAATGGCTAAGGATGGATTGGGACTTTGTAGCCATATTTCATCCGACGCGCTCGCCTATATTTTAATCACGCATCACGTTCCTCAGATAGCTCAAAGTGTGCAATTTCCTATTGACCTTGCCTTAGCGATCCTCCCTAGACCCGACCTTGAGACAATTTCTCGTGAACGAGCAATGCCCGACAATATTCGTTGCTACCTTAGCGTTTATGACTATGGTTTTGAAGCTATCCGCGAAAAAATAATGGAGGGCATACGTACACTTTCTAAGGAAAAAATATTTCTCGTCGATAAGGCATTTATAGGACTCTGCAATCATTACCTAGATGTATATCATTTTCTTGTCAATACCTTCAGATTTGTCCATCTCATCGATTTTAATCCTAAAGTTGAAAGGTTTTCCTTCGAGCTGGAAATTAAAGATGATGGGTTTTCAAAGAAAACAATGTATGAGGATGAAGCTATGGAAGAAACTTTTCCGAAATTGATGTTCAAGAAGTATAAAATGAATTTTTTTGGAGATATATAGCGGTGTTCAAATGCAAAAGCGTTTTTTATAGAAGATTTTATTGGGATGTACTCGCGGGGCGTTAATTCGCTTAAATGTTGCACGCTTCTTTCGATCTGAAAGGCGATGCTTAACCAATTTTATCGAAAACCCGAAGCGCCTTCTTTAGCCAATCGTGGACCTGGTCTGAATTGAGTATCTCTTTATAATTCATCCACACAAAGGATTGTACCTCTTTGCCGTCAATCACAATCTGCGGACGTTCTGTCAATTTGACGTAAAAAACAACGTCAACCACCTGTTCTTCATTAGTATTGACGAAAAAACTACTGCAGAAATAATCGACAATATGTGGCAACTTAATTTGTAATTCTTCATAGACTTCGCGGCGAATGGTATTAAGGAGCACATCGTTGTAATTGCGTTCTTTGCCATCATCATTGGCGTTGCGTACAATCTCACTTTGCGTCTCATCAAACGGTTCTACCTTTCCGCCAGGCAAGATGAACATCGTTTTTTCCCCGAATCGTCGCTCCAAGAGCAGAAAGTTTCCTAAATATTCGATCAGAACTCTCGATTTACAAATAAACATATCCAAACCAATTGACGCCCCTATCCATTGTATTTTTTTTTAAAATGTCAATCGCATCAGGTAGATTTGTACGTCTGGGATTCATAAACCTAAATTCTGTAAAAAGTCATTCTACACGGATATCATGTCTCGAATGGCCTCACGAATGCGTTCTACGGTAAAGCCGAAATGCTCCTGAACGACTTTCCCCGGCGCACTAAATCCAAAAGTGGAAACCGCAATGACCCTACCACTCGAACCAACATAATTATACCAGGGCGTCGCAATTCCCGCTTCGATAGCGAGACGTATGGAACAAGTATCAGGCAAAATCATTTGTTTATAGGTGACCGATTGGCGTTCGAAAATTTCCATGGAAGGCATCGAAACGACGCGTATATTTTCTTTAAAACCTTCTATGGCGTTCAAAGCAAGGGATAATTCGCTTCCCGTGGCAATGAGTATAGCTTGAAGGCAATGAGTCTCCTTGTGAGCGATATATGCCCCCATAAAGTGATGCATTGGACTTCGTTGAATATTTAAGGAGGGAAGGTCTTGACGAGGGAGAATCAACGCCGTTGGACCTTCCTTGCGAGAGAAAGCAGCGCGATAGGCCTCGATACATTCTTGATCATCGGCAGGGCGAATGACGTCTAGATTCGGGATGGCACGTAAGGCACATAGCAGCTCTACAGGTTGATGGGTGGGACCATCACTGCCAACGGCGATGGAATCGTGGGTGAAGATATAAACGACGGGTAATTTGGCCATGGCAGCACTGCGAATTGCAGGACGCAGATAATCGGAAAAGACGAGAAATGTGGCCCCACTGGGTTGAAAAATGCCGTCGTAAGCGATGCCGTTAAGGATTGCGCCCATAGCGTGTTCGCGAATGCCAAAATGAATGTTACGTCCCCGTCCATTCGTAGCGCTAAAGTCGCCTTGGTCGATGAGGTAATTCTTATTGGAGTTGAATAAATCGGCGCTTCCTGTGATAATTCTCGGATTTTCACAGGCGAGCTGATTGAGAATTTTGCCTCCCATTTCGCGCATGGAAATATAGCTAAAATTTCCCGTAAAATGGTCGTTCGAGGTATGGGATGCGAATGCATTTTTTCGAAGATGCAGGGAAGGGTTTTTTAGTGCGTTTTCAGGGTCATATTCAGAGGCGAATGTATCAGAGAAGGTAGAGCAGCAGGCGGAGGAGGCATGTTTGGCCGTATCCTTAGAGGGATGCTGGGCGGAGCGATCGGTGAAGGAGCAAGCATCATTTTGAGGAAAAGCATCTTCTAGAATCCATAAAATTTCTGGATCATAGCTGCGCTTCGCGTCATCACATCGACGGAGCCACTGGGCATAGGTTTTAGCCCATTGATTTCGGCGTCTTTGAAAAAGACGCTTCACGCTTTGATCGACGTAAAAAGACTGCGATGGAAGATGAAGTGCTTTTTTAGCCTCAGGAATCAGAGAAATGGCACCTTCACCATGAGCTTTAGAGGTACCGGCAACTTCTGTAAGTCCTTGGCCAATCACCGTTTTAGCAATGATGAGATTTGGCTGAGCACTTCTTTTAGCCCATTGGTAAGCGCGAATCAGTTGGAATAGGTCATGGCCATCCACCGTCTGAACGAAAAATCCATAGGCTTGGAAGCGTTTGGCAACATCTTCTGATTGAGATTGATCCAAAGGACCGTCGATAGTGACTCCATTGGCATCGTAAATTATAATTAGGCGATTAAGGCGCAAATGGCCTGCCAACGAACAAGCTTCATGGGAAATGCCCTCCTGTAAGTCTCCATCGCTACAAAGGCAGACAATGCGGTAATTAAATATTTTTTGGGTCTGAGGGAGCCGACTCCGCTGCATTTTTTCCGCAACAGCAAAGCCAACGGCATTCGCAATCCCTTGACCTAGAGGGCCGGTGGTACACTCAACACCCGGAGTAAGGCCAAACTCGGGATGTCCAGGCAAATTACTGCCTTGGGTGCGAAATTGAGACAAAGGGTCAAGGGCAAATCCACTGAGATAGAGCCAGGAATAGAGAAATACACTGCCATGGCCTGCTGAAAGGATAAAGCGATCTCGATTTTTCCAGCGAGGGACTTGAGGGTTTAATCGAAGGAGATTGCCAAAAAGGACGGCTCCAATTTCGGCACACCCCAGAGGTAGGCCGAGGTGTCCTGATTGGGCTAGGGCAACGGTATCCATAGCGAGTCCACGAGCGACCTGTGCTGCTGTCGTTAAATCAGAGAATAGGGCTTTAGGGCATGTCATAGAGACTTTAGTGACGCAAGAGTGGTGTTGCGCATTTTTTCATTTCGTCAATGCTTTTCACGGCCATGGAAGGGCGCGACGTCGTACATCGTAAAACATAAACATTTCTAGAGTGATCAACCCCACACCTTTATAGCAGCCAGTAGCCCTATCGAAAAGCAAGGAGACGCGTTCATTAAAAACATGCTCTATCCGCATCCAGTACAATAAGCTACCGTTATAAGCTACCGTTTACCGAGATTAGCGTTATATTTCTTGATACCTTCGACCAATCCCTGAACAATTTTTTCTTGGAAGAGAGGATCCATCAATTTTTTAGCCTCATCGTCATTACTCACAAAACCCAACTCGATGAGAATACCGGGGATGGATAAATACTTCAGAACGGCAAATTCTGCCATTTTCACGCCACGATTTTCCAAGCAGGTATTCTGACTAAGTGTCGATAAAATAGAGTATGCGGCAATCAAGTTCCACGGATCGAAAGCATTGGCGCGATAAGCTTGTGCCCGTTTCAGCGTAAAAATCTCCAGACCATGAGCCAAGGGATCTGTAGAAGCATTACTATGAATACTGATAAAAAGATCGGCCTTATTGACTTTTGCGGGGCGATCTTCTAAGCTGACAAAGACGTCGGTCGAACGGGTTTCTAGAACTAAAAACCCACACTGAGTGAGTGCTGTTTTTAATCGCTGAGCGATTTCCAAATTGATATTCTTTTCAAAGATATGGAGACGAGGATTTACTGCTCCAGGATCTTTACCGCCGTGACCTGGATCGATAGCAATGGTTTTAAGGGCAGGTGTTTGACCTTCGATTAATTTAATGGCTAAAAGTGGAACTAAGACCTGAAGATAATCCTCATAGTTGATACACAGTGCACGGTCGCGGATAATTAACTTATGGGCAAGGAATATTTTTGATTTTTGATAAGTGATAAAGTTCTGTCCTTGAGTGAATTGGATCACTGCGCTTCCCTTACCCATCGTCATTTGACCATTTTTCATAGGAATAAGGATTTTCAACTGTAATAATTTTGCGATTTCGCCGAGTGGGAGGTATGGTTTATCTCCACTGGCGATTAATTTTTGAGGTACCGCAGTCGAGACGACCTTAGGTGATACTTTTTCTGTGACTTTTTTTTGAAACAGGATACCTTTTTCCGAAGGAGGGAGGGGCGGAAGCATGGGCACTGAATTTTCTTTCGGCGAAATGGAAACGATGCGCAAAGCGTGAATTTTAGAACCATAGATGACCGCGATGTATGCTAAGGCTAATATAGGATACAAAACGGAAAAACAAAAGAAATAGTGCCATCTTCGGTTCACAAGAATAGTTATTAAGGCAAGGTTTTTTTTATCAAGGTTAAAGTACCGTATTTTTCAAGTCATCGGTAACCACTTTATTTTGTGGTTTTTGTTTTACCTTTTTTGAAGGTGAATAGGTGATGACGATATTTCGTCCGATTAATTTAGCTTCACCATCTGCCGTAGCGTAGCCATCGAGGTCAGCGGTTAATTTTTTAAGGAGGTCAAAACCGAGAGCAGTTTGTCCGAGTTCTCTTCCGCGGAAGAATACGGAAACCTTCACTTTACTGCCTTCGCTCAAAAATTCAATGATATGGCGAAACTTTGTTTCATAGTCATGGGTATCGGTGCAGAAGCGGAATTTGACTTCTTTTATTTTCGAAGCGTTGGGCTTAGTATTTTTCTGCTTTTTAGTAGTTTCGTACTGATATTTTCCGAAATCGAGGATACGACAGACCGGAGGTTGAGCATTAGGACTGATTTCGATGAGATCGAGACCGACGCGTCGAGCCTCAGCGCGGGCTTCTTCAATAGAAACGACGCCGATCATACGACCATCGTGATCGATGAGGCGCACTTCGGGAACGCGGATTTTATCATTGCAACGAATAGAAGTTTTGCCATATTTTTGTGTTCTAGAGTGGCGACCGTTGGACTGAGTATTGACCATTAAAGTAAACGAAATAATTTTAAAATTAAGCTAACGACAATCAAGGTGGAGAATAAAAGACATTTTTCAATCCTTTTTGTTAAAAGTGCCTCAAAATAAAATTTTATCTATTCTTCCGCGGGAAGTCTCATTTCTTTTAAAAAGAAATAGGGCTTGACGTTATATTTTTGACAGAAAGTATATACAGATCTCGGGGTTGTAGCTCAGTAGGTAGAGCGCGTCGTTCGCAATGACGAGGTCGTCGGTTCGATCCCGATCAACTCCACCCTTAACCAGGTAAGCACTGTGCATTTACTATAAGCATTGCGCACTTTTGGGGCATCACACACGCTTAGGGCATCGCACACTTTTAGAATATTGTACACTTTTAGAATATTGAGAATACTGCACAATTTTAGAGCATCGCGCACTTTTGGAGTATCGCGCATTTTATCGGCATCGGGCAATTTTGGAGTATTGCGCATTTTTTAAGTATCACGCACTCTTATGTTATTCTTATATACTTTTATGTGCTTTTATAATCCTTTAATTTCTTTAGCAGGTCTCAGATTGCTGAACTGAGATTGAATGGAGAGGTCTTAGACATTTTTACTAAGTTTCTTTGCTGACAGGATTTATAATATTGCCACAACATCGCCCTGCGACGTAGTCGCAGGGCGGTAAAGTAACCCACGCCAAAAGGGATCGCTAACTTTTCTTTTTATCGCAACGCAATACGCATTTATGCATATTCCTTCACTGTCGAAGGAGGGCGACCCCGATGCTCTTCGACCAAAGGGTCTGTTTTTGAAACTATTCAATGACTTCTTTGAGCATTTTCCTGGCCGACGATTGCCAATGAGACCTATTAAAGGAATCAAGTTGATCATTTGGGTTTTCTGCCGGAACGACAATAAATACTTTCCCGTCATAACAAACGAAAAATAATACCCTTTTTTCTCGCCAACAGTTTTTCCAATCTTGGATGTAAATTGCATTTCCATTCTTCCATTTACCTGTTGTTCCTAAATTTCCAGCACTATCTGCAAAAGCCTTTCTAATGTTGTTATCACTGAATTTGGAAGATTGACAGTAATTTTCGTTGACTGTCCTAGACCCTGTAGGGCAATATATAGTCAAATCTTTAAAGAAGTAGGGCAAAAAGCCTGCGATATCTTTGTTAACGTCGAGTTTTATCATTATAGGTGGCGTATTTTCTTTTTTTATTGTATTATCCAAGTAGCCATGTATCCCGTTACTTCCAAAAAAGGTGCAATGATAAAGTTTTACTCTGTCATCGAAACCACAAAATAAATTGATTTTAGCCAATAACACTAAACAATCATTATTAAAATAATCTTGATAATCTTCCTGTTTTCTGATTTCTCGAAAATCACTACTATTATTATTAATAGCTTGGATTATTTTATTATAAAACTCGTTTGGACTACTGCTTAGCTTCTCTTCTTGTTTTATTGCTGAGCTTTCGTTCTTCAACTCCTGCACTGGGAGTTGGCTGGATTTAAATTGATCCACTCTATTTTTTGAAAGTTTCCCAGGCACAAGCTTTTCGTCCGGTGCTTCTGGAGAAGAATCTCCAGACTTTTGAAACATAGTTATTGTATCCTGAACCTCCACCTTCGGAGTCACTTGGACTTCGGATACTGCGGAGACAGCAAATGATGAGAAAATAGTTATCAAATATGAAACATTTTTCCTATTAATATTAGATTTTAACATAATAAAACAGATAATATATCTTTTAAATAAAATGACAAGTATTTTTTTATATATTGATTGTTTTTTTTGCGTTTGATCTCCTTTACAATTTTGCTGTCAAAGGAGATTCCTAAACCTCAGATCTTGGACCAAAGATTTGAAATAGAGCCCAAGATCTCGTGAGTTCTTTATGCTGACTCAATCTACATCGTCTAACTAAATTTATATGATCAAACCATCATCATTGCTCGGTGTGAAATCCCAAACTCCTCTTTTTTTGAAACTACTTAACGAGTTTTTTTGAGCGTTTTCTTGAACGACGAATGCCAATGAGAGTTATCAATGGAGTTAAGTTTCTCATTTGGTTCTTCTGTCGGAATAACAATAAACAATTTCTCGTCATAGCAAACGAAAAATAATACCTCTTTTTTTCGCCAACAGTTTTGCCAATCTGAGATGTAAATTGCATTTCCATTCTTCCATTTACCTTCTTTTCCTAAATCCTGAGATGCAAGGGCAGTTTTAATATTATCGTCCTTAAGTTTAATCTTTGAGGTGGAAGGTGGACAGTAATTTTCGCTTATTGTCCAAGGATTTTTTTCTTGATCCGAGTGGCGACGTTCAAATATAGTCAAATCTTCAAAGAAATAGGGCAAAAAGCCCGCAATGCCTTTGCTAACGTTGAGTTTTATCATTATAAGTGGTTCATTTGTTGTTTTTATTATATTGTCTAAAAATTCATGCCTACTTTTGCCTGCACAAAAAGTATAATGATAAAGTTTTACTTTTTTATCGAAATTACAAAAGGAATTAATTTTAGCCAATAGCACTAAATAATCATGATCATCATCATGATTATTTTTCTGTGTTCCAATTTCTTGAAAAGTATTACCAGAAATATTATTATTAATATTTCGGGTTATTTTCTTATAAAAATCGTTTGGACTACTGCTTGGCTTCTCTTCTTGTTTTATTGCTGAGCTTTTGCCCAACTCCTGTACTTCTTCACTCTTAGGGTGAGATTTCTTCTGAATATCCTCGTTAAGCGATTGGGATTGGTACGGAGGAATTTTCCTATCCATAGGCTCTGTATCTTTATCCGTTTGGCTTTTAAGCTTATCTTCAAACATAGCTATTATACTCTGAACCCCCCCCTCCTGAGTCACTTGGACTTCGGATACTGCGGAGACAGCAAATGATGAGAAAATAGTTATCCAATATGAAATATTTTTCCTATTAATATTAGATCTTAACATAATGAAATAGATAATATATCTTTTAAATAAAATGACAAGTATTTTTATATATTGACTGTTTTTTGCATTTGATCTCTCCTCTAATTTCGCTGTCAGAAGAAGTCGAAGCTAATGCTTTTTTTGGAATCTAAAACCTCTTAATCTTAAATATAAGGGCGTCCAGCTGCATCCAAAATATAGAATGTAGAACAAATATTATTTCTTTCGCTGTTTTTTTAACGTTTGAAGCGCCCGAAAGCGCTCTCCAAGTAAGCGCTCCGCGCCTACAGCTTTGGGTTTGTAAAATGCCTTAGGGGTTAACATATAGTCCTGACCGCTGACATTTTGGTCATAATCATGACTATACCGATAAAACTTTCCATATTGTAACCTTTGAGAGGCGGCACCATGAGTATCACGTAGCTCAATGGGCACCGCTTCTTTCCCGTATTTTTTAATAAATGCTGTCGCTTCCTCAAGAGCGAGGTATGCTGAATTACTTTTGGGCGCCAAGGCACAAAATATACTTGCATGCGCTAAACTTAAACGGCATTCCGGTAGCCCAAGACGTTCACAGGCATCAAAGGCGGCATTGGCAAGGTTTATTGCCCGTGAGTCGGCTAGACCGATATCCTCGGAAGCAATAATCAAAAGCCGCCGCGCGATAAAACGCGGATCCTCTCCCCCTTCTAACATCACCGCTAGCCAATAGATGGTCGCATCGGGATCGCAACCCCGAATACTCTTAATATAGGCAGAAATCGCATTGTAATGTTCATCGCCATCAGCATCGTAGGTAAGTTGTTGTTTAAATAGGAATTTGCTTGCCTTTTCTCGGTCGACATTACCGCCAGTCGGTGTATTTAATGCGATTGTCTCTAGGATATTCAATGCCTTTCGCGAATCCCCACCGCAATGCTGTGCAATTAAGTGCAATACATTTTCTTCCCAATGACAACGCATGGCTCCTAAACCGCGCTCGCCATCGCCGAGGGCATTTTTCAAAATGGCGATTATCGCTTCACAAGATAACGGTTCCAATGCGATCAGGCGGCAGCGACTCATTAGAGGATTAATGACGTAAAATCCAGGGTTATGGGTCGTCGCACCAATGAGCTGTATGACTCCTGATTCCACATCGGGGAGAAGGAGATCTTGTTGAGATTTATTAAAGCGATGGATTTCATCGATAAATAAAATCGTAGGGGCTTCTTGTTGCGCCGTTTTTAAGACTTCGCGGAGTTCATTGACATTAGATAGTACTGCATTGATTTTCACGAAGCGTTGGTTTTCTTCACCGGCGATAGCTTCGGCCAGGGAAGTTTTACCGCTCCCTGGCGGGCCGTAAAGAATAACGCTTCCCAAGGATCGGTTGCGGACAAGATCGACAAGAGGAGAGGGTATAATATGACTTTGACCGATAATTTCCCGGAGATTTCTAGGGCGCATGCGCATTGCGAGTGGAGGTAAAACAGGGAGGTGAGTTTCAAAAAATTCCACCATGGGCAATAACTCTATAGGACAATTCCAACGGTTGTAAATCTCAGAATATTCTGCGTAACGCAATCAACATCTCTTATCGCGCATTGACTTTGCGATGATATTCGAAGCGCATTTATAAATTTTATGTTTTATTTCCTTCGATGTTTTCATCAGGGATGTTCCTTATTACCCTTCATGTCCCCTAGATGACGCACCTGAGGATGACTCATCGTTTTCTTCTTTTCTTTCCCAGTGGTCTTCTCAAGTCCCTCATGATCACTCGCCGCTTTTGGCCGATTCCGATGTTCGTTCCCTGGCGATTTAAAGCTGTTAAGATTTCCCTGCGATACACTTTGGGGTAATCTTCTCCTTTTCTTCCTTGGCGGTCCCACTGAACTCCTTAAGTTGCTTCTCAAGTTGCTCCATTGTTTCCTTTGAGATTGACCGGACTTCTTCAGCTTCTGCTGAGTTCATTGCTGTTTTCATTTTCTCTGCAGCGTTTTTAATAAGATTGACTGGACTTCTTCAGCTTCTGCTGAGTTCATTGCTGTTTTTATTTTCTCTGCAGCGTTTTTAATAAATTTCCGTAGTCCGTCTAACATTGCCCTACTCTTTCCTGCCGCTTGAGCAACCGGGACGAGCGCTGTACAGAGCAGTTCAGGTTTTCGATGGCTCTTAGGAATGAATCCTGGAATTGAAGGGCCAATTTTTTGAATTGTAGGCATAAAAATATCGAAAAACTTATTAAATTCAGCGCATTGCTCTAATAAAGGCTCGCGTTCATTAAGGAATATGAACGCTTCCTGAAATATTGTAATTTTTTCCAAAAGAGTCTTAGCTGCTGACATTCTCCACGTCATTGAAGTAAGTTTTAAATCTACATCTTTGATTGGTTTTTCAGAATTATAAGTTATAAACACAGTGGGTATTGCTTGTGATGAAGCGTTTGGAATTGCCTTTATAAATGAAATTTCACCGTTAGTGTCTTGAATTTTAGCTTCTTCACAGGACATTCCAACTATTTTGCCTTCCATTTCATCCTTGCTAGAAGGCTCTATCTCGCCACCAACATTTTTTGCGCACAAATCGAATGAAACTATGGCGATATTTTTAGGAAACATTTTTTCTACAGTTTCCTTTTGCAATCCAAATCTAGCCACGGTCCAATGAACGATCACTTGATGAGCCATATATTTAAATGTTTTTTGAATATGCTCCTTAACTTTATTCGATGGCTTTGAATCATATAACCTTTCTATCGTATTTCTAATGATTTCTGCTCTTATATCCAAATCCACATTTTTAATTCCCTTAAATGTCTCAAACAAATCTTTAACCTCTTCCAGACTTATTTTACTCCAATTATTTGCCATTATTTTCTTTGCCCACGATTTTTCATTGAAAAATGTCTTTACAAATACCAAAAAAAAGCATTCCTGCACGATTTTCGGTTTTTTTTCGTATAACGCATTTATTTTTTTCATCCATTCCTTCGCCTTTCGATTCTTTTCCTCCTGATCTATATCTTTTTTCTCCTGATTCGGAGCTTCTAGTATGTCCGTTAGAAACTTACGATATTCTTGAAGTACATTTTTAAAATTCCCAAATAATTTTGGGACATTCTGATTATAATACTCATTAAATTTATCACGAATTTCTTTTAATCCTTTTTCTTGATCGAACTCAAAGCTAATATTTTCAGGGTCTTCTCCGCATTTCATGGTTATTATGGTTCCTTTTTTCTTAGATTTGCCTTTCATCCCAATGGAAGGCTCCATCTCAATGGAACACTTCATTCCACAAAAATCCAGTTCAGTTTTTGAATACTCCTCATTTTTTTCTATGAAATCTTTGCACAACTGCTTTATTGCAGTTTCGAATGTCCCAAAATCTTCCTCGAAACATTTCTTTAAGAATTTCTTATCGTTTTCGCTGAATCCTTTCCAAAAATCGGAAGAATCAGAAGGAAGATTAACTAAATTTACCTTTGACGGTCCTGTTTTAGCCTGAACTAGATTCGTCGATTCTGTCATTGTCGAGGCCATCATTATAGTTATTATACTTATTTGACTTTTCATATCTATAAATTATAAAATTAATACTAACTTTTATTTAACATCTAACAAGTCTTAGTTCCTTTGAATTCTTCATTTTCTTCATTTTCTTCTCATCGTTCCGCTATATGCACGCTCATAGATATTATATTACTCATGATTTTCCTTTGAAGTTCCTTCTTCGAAACTCATAGCACCTATATGTATGGCCTATTGCTTATATTCCTTAAATGCTTTGGCATAGTCCTTCAAATAATGGCGTACCTCTTCGATGGTAATGACGCGTTCCGGCGATGCTTTCTTAACTGCTGCGATGTAGCGTTTACTCTCTTCCGGTGCCGATTCCAACCAAAATTTTCCCTGCATATCGTAGACATATTCATAATTTATGTTACAGTTCCATAGACGGACGAAAGAAAGTGTCGTCATGCGATTACCGTCCAAACCCCTCGGTACTAGCGTCGGGCCAATGTCTGTAGGAACGACTTCCCCGTAAATTGGAATCAAGTCCTCTCGAGGTATCGCCGACAAATGATCACAATGTAAAAATCGATCCATAATATATAGCCAATGGCCCTTCATGCCTCGATAACCTCGCCCTGCGCTACGTTGATGACTGACCCAACCGGGAATACTTCCTGCACATAGAGCCACTTTGTGATATAAAAATCGATTGCAGTGCTCGAAATATACCGCAATGGATCGGTCATTCAAAATTTCGAAGTGATGGCGAATAATCTCAGTAATCTCAAGCATCACTTCCTGGCTATAATGTATAGTCGCAGAACCCCAAAAATTTTGTATAAAATCCAATCTTAGCGAAAAATAAAGGATCGGCTTTAAAGTTTCATCGCGCGATGACGTCAATAAAACACTAGGCGATAAAACTCCCACCCTTTCTAAACTCCCATCGCTATGAACAAAGAAAATTGCAACGTGTTGTAGGGTATCGCTGGACGGCTCTCCATTGTAAATACTGAGCGGCGCTGCACGAAAGGGCCCTATCTTAGGAATATGGCCCTTCATTTGTCCCAGATCGTGAAATATATCTCTAATAACATCCCGAAAACGTGGCTCCATTTCATCCATTGCTCTATGAATAACCATCGATAAAACTTTGTCAAAGGGATAGCAACGACACTAAATTAATAGAACTAAAATCCCATAATCGCCATCCTGATGACCGCCACCGCCAATTCATAAGCACAAGACCTCATTTTGACCATTGAAGGCATCTATTCAGAATGACGAAACTAATCAGCTAACAAGATCTGAATTATTTCCGGTAAATCAGGATTACTTCCATCGCTAAATCTAGGATCGCTCTGAAACTTGATATTTGATGCTCCCTGAGCATTTTCTCCATAACCAAAATAAATGCCGCTGCAATTTTCAAGCAAGACGACGAACTCTGTAGCATTGCCTGCGCTTCCGGAAAAATCAGGATTCTTTCCCGGAGGCAAACTGCGATAATAGAGCCGAAGCTCACTGGCTTTATTTTCGCGATTTTCCAAAGAATGTTGCGTAGGAGGAGCACTGCACTTTAGCCAACATTCCGTTATTCCTCCTTTATTTTCTTTGAGGAATGGCAACTTATTCACGGACTGCCAGTAAAAATAAGCATCGTCACTACCTACAACCGCTTTACCGCTATTCAATTTCTTAAAAGTGATCCTATCGTTCGCTTTGGCCTCTAATTCAGGGATCAAGCTGGAAATCTCATTAATCAGGAATCCTCGCGTTATCGTCTCTCGATTAAATCGCTCACTCTGTTCCGCTCCAGAAACCTCTTTCCAGATGCGCATATAGGCAATCGTCGCTCCAAACATCCCCACTAACGCCATCGATCCGATCCCGATAGCTATGAGCATTTCGGCGAGGGTAAATCCATTTTTTCTTAATTTCATCATCGAATAGCCTCTTAAATCGCTATGTTACGAAAATTTCCATGGAAAACAATCCTAAGATTACACTTTTAACCCATAGAGTTTCATTTTTTTTAAAATATTTTATTTACATTTATGTTAAAATGTATAGACTATCAAGCCATGTCAAATATATCAGAAAACACAGAAATTCCTGAATTTCCATTACAATTAGAAGATGTTAAAAGCAAAATCAATAAGGAACACATAAAAAATACCGTTCCATCGGACTATCAGTCCTATTTTAATATTGTGCAAAATTCAAACCACCATACGGAAGTTCCACAAAGCACCGCCATTAATCCCAATGAGGTAAGTGCTCCAGTCATTACTAATGAAACTCCAAAAACGGTTGGAGCGAAAATTACTAATATTCTCAATAAAATTTCGACGTTCATAAAAAAAATCGCAAAAAAATTTCCTGTCTATGTCGAAGGAGCAGTTTTAGTCATAGCGAAAACCATCCTGACGGCAGCCCAAGGAACAAAATTAGGCAGTGAAATTGGAAAATCACTTGTTGGCAAAGGAAGTGGCACTGTCGCAGGATTTATAATAGGGGCTGCTGTTGGTGCCGGAGTAGGTATTTTGCAAGGAATTAGCTTAGCAGTAAGCTACTGCAAAGCGAAAATCGAAGCTTTAGAAAGCGATGAATTTGTACCCGAGCTCGATAAAACCGCCTTGCTACGAGGCCTAGCTAGCGAAATTGCCGAGTTGGGCAAGGAATACAAGGGTCTAAAAGAAATAAAACAGTCGCTTGAAACTGTGAATGATCAAATGCAAACCCTACAAAATGAAGCGCGGATGTATCAGGTACATAAAAGAGACGACATCGAAAATAATACAGACGAAAATTTGAAAAAAATAGTTGAGATGCGACAAGCCGCTAATGAAACTATCTTGGAAATTGAAACTAATCTCGAGAATGATAAAACATTGTCTGAAGAGACTAAAACGGAAATACAACGCAAATTAGAGAAGTTTAAAAAAGAGCTCTCAAATATCGCATTATTGGCAAACGATAAGAAAAACAATGATGATTAGAATAATTAGTAATAAAAGCTTAATGGTTTTCGCATTTAAAAAAATATCTAAGCCGAAAAGTAAGTGCGCTGCTCATTGTATCCTGCGCTCCCTGGAGCAGCAATCATATCCCTTCTTATGTGTGCATGCTTTTGCGCAAAGCCTCCCCTAAAGTCTCTTGTAATTTCGAGCGCCATTTAGCGAACGTCTGACGCTTTAAAGCTCCGATTGAGAAGAGAAGCTTCGTAAATTTCATTGGCATGGGTAATGCGCCCTAAGCAATTTTCACGGGCTTCCTTGTTAGCAACGGATACTGCCATGTTGATGGCACTGCGAATGGCTCGCCAATTACTCGAACCATGAGATTTTAAGACGACGCCGTTAAGCCCTAACAAACTCGCTGCACCGTAAGTCTCCGGATTTAACCGGCGCTTTAGCGCCCCGAAAACACCACGCGCTAATAGAGCACCAAGCATACGCACCCAATTCGCTTTAAATTCACTCCTGATGTATCCCTGTAGCTGAATGACTAGGGATTCTAAGGTCTTTAATAAAATATTGCCCACAAAACCATCGCAAAGGACTAAGTCAACTTCGCCTTGGAAAATCTGAAATCCTTCGATTAATCCAAAATAATTAATGATCGTCCCCATCGATTTCAGCAAATCATGGGCTGCTATAGAAGTTTCGTTCCCTTTTCCCTCTTCCGTACCAATGGTTAATAGGCCGATTCTTGGCTGCTCAATCCCTAAAATGCGAAAGCAGTAATCGCTCCCTAAAATGGCGTTATGCATCATCTGTAAGGGCGTCGTATTGGGATTGGCCCCTACATCCGTGATGACAATGTAGTGATTGAGTGTCGGCACCATCGTCGCCAATGTTGGCCGTTCTACACCGGGCATGGGACGCAATTTTAACGTACTCCCAGCCATCAAACTTCCCGTATTGCCGCAACTGAGCATCGCATTGACCTTTCCGGAACGAACGAGCTCAATGGCCCGAACCATAGAAGCATCTTTCTTTACCCGTAAAGCCTGGAGCGGTTTCTCTCCCATCGCAATCACTTCGGAAGCGTGTACGATCTCAAGGCGCTCTGTATCTTCGATCTTTTGCCGCTGAAGATGCTCGCAGATGATCTTCTGATCGCCCACGAGGATAACCCCGTAATCTCGGCGTTCCTTCAAAGCACTGCCTATCCCGGTGATAATCTCTCCAGGGCCCAAATCGGATCCCATGACATCAATGGCGATAATCGGTGAGGAAGCATCCATGAATGGGCAATGGGGAATGAACATTAACGCATATAAAAATCATTCCTTTTCACTGATCACTTGTCGACCGCGATATGTACCCGTTATAGGATCGACGTAGTGCATCTTGAAAAGAGAACCACTGGAATGCTTTGAAATTTGTGGGGCGACGAAACGATTTGCACCGCGTCGCTTGCGACTCCTCTGCTTCGACTGTTTTCTTTTAGGTTGTGCCATACTTTGGGAACCTAGATCTATTCCACAAGGCGTCAAGTTTTTTAAAAAAATTTATTATTTGATGACGCTATGGCCGCTTTGCTGCATTAAAAAATAGGTTTCCTTCGTTCTGGACTGCTTTAAGCCATCATTTTTGGCTTTTTTTTCTTGATAAACAGCAGCCATCCAATGCTGTTGATCCCTGTGAAGCCAAAGCGTTTCTCTATCTCCTGCTTCCCTTGAAAGTTCCTCAATGAAATCAAAATGTAAAACCTCTCCATTTCCCGTAAAAAGATCGTAGCCTGCGCCTTCATCGGCATTCGATACAATGATATCGCGCTCCAGAGCACGAGAAATATAGGGCAGCGCATCGACATTCAGTGATTGATGCTCTACAAACATAGATTCAATTTCCTGTGATGAAAGGCCAACTTCCATTTTGTCTACATATCTGGCGAGGTGCTGTTTTAATACCGCAATTTCGTCAAAGCGGATGAGCTCATCTTTAGGTTTTGCAGTGCGTAACAGTGCCCAGAAACCGCTGTAGTCATCATAGGGAACATCATAGAGCGTACGTTCAAAGAGTACCATGGATTCCGGTGTGCGCACTTTCTTAGAAGCTATGGCATAGGGAAGCGCGTCGCCTAGGTCTTGAGGCACTTCGGATTTAGGAACAGATACTGCCGCATCTTCAACGACCTCAACCTCATGATTTGGAGGAGGTATCATTGGCAGTGGTGTTTCTTTCGCTGCGGTGACGGTGACCGTCGAAGGCTGCGCGTATTCGATATGCGTATATTGTTGCCATGGGTTAAATTGTCGCCATAATAAATACGCTATCGGTACTATCAACGCTGAAGCTAATGCTATGACTGGAAGCCAAAAGCAAGTGATTTTATTCCTTCGATCGTTCATCGATATTTCATATAATATTCTATAAAATTTTTCAAGAAAAAAATGCCATTATCGCGGGAATCAAAGTCTATTGCGATAAAAATCGATTTTTCGCTTTTCGTTAAGACTTTTATACTTTATCTTATATTTTTACTATTAATGATCAACGATTGGAAGACATTGTAAGTCAAACACAGCTAAGTTCAAAAAATTTCACTCTCGCTTTCCTTAAAGAACGCTAAGAAAGGCTTTCAAAAACTTTCCCAGAATAATTATTTTATTGATTTTTTTTACCTTAATATATCTTAAAAGCCTTTAGCGATTAAAGGTAAAATATGAAGCGATTCCATCTTGCATTTTGCAACCGCACAGAAAAAGGGAGGCATCCTGCCGAACGGCTGCGTCAATTGGGCCGTATCCCATCGGTTATCTATGGCCAATCAGGATCATTTCCTGTGAGCATCGATGACGTTGAATTTCGAACACTCATCCGACAAAAAGGAGATTTCGCTGCAACGGTCGAACTGGCTAGTGATCATAAATCCGTTTTGACGATCATCACGGAAATTCAACGTGATGCGATTACTGATCGCTTCATGCACGTTGACTTCCAGGAAATATCTAAAGGAGAACATTTAACCACGACTGTACCCATTCATGTTAAAGGCGAAGCCTACGGCGTTAAAAATGAAAAGGGGATGCTCGAGGTCGTCCGCCATAAAGTTACGGTCTGTTGTTTGCCTGAACATTTAATCGAGATGATCGAGGTCGATGTTACCGAGCTCCGTGCTGGCCAAAATATTCACATCAAAGACCTGCCTTCATTTGAAGGCGTCGAATATGCAGGCGATGCCTACGGAATTGTCGTTGCTTGTATCCATGGAGCAGCAGAGGCGGAAGACGAAAATGCAGAGAAAAGCCCCGAAAAACAAAAGTAATATCGAAAACCATGCCTTTTCGATTAGTCGTCGGCCTCGGTAATCCTGGGAAACTTTATGAAAATACGCGCCACAATATAGGATTCCGCAGCGTTGATTATTTTACTCAAAATTTTGCGGAGGGTTCATGGCGCTATGAAAGAGCCATGGAGGCATCGATCTTTAGCCTTCCTCAAGAGGAGGGCCGTTTATTGTTCGCCAAGAGTAGTAATTTCATGAATCTTTCCGGAATCTCAGTGGCTAAAATCTGCTCTTTCTTTAAAATTCCGAGCGCGCAAGTCGTTGTCATTAGTGATGATGTGACGCTGGACCTGAGTCGAGTGAAAATTACGGAGCGCCCAGGAAGTGCGGGACATAATGGCGTTAAGAGTATTTTAGCGAAAATAGGTCCAGGCTTAGTGCGCTTTCGCATAGGTATTGGACGAAAACATTCCTCAGAAACAGCGCTTGCAGATCACGTATTAGGGATATTCGACGCTCAAGAAGAAGAAATATTGTGTAAAAAAATGCCTTGTATAGCGCGTGCCTTAAAGCTTTTGCTTGACAAAGGCACTTTAAATGCCATGAATGAGGTTAATAGAAGTCTATGCGAACAAAATCTTACCGAGCAACCATGATCCTTGATACCCGCAATTATCAGGATTCCATAGAAACTTTAATTGAAAATATTAAGACAAAATTTATTGAGGCAGGGGCTATAATTCAGGATATCCTCAATAAAGGACAATTGAAATTTCGCCGTGTTACAGATCATAAATTCCCCGCAGGAATTTATCTACAAGTGATTTTCCAAGCGCCAACAGCAACGCCAGAATCCATACGCTCGAAATTCAGTCTTGACTCGACGATTAATCGAATGTTTATCGAAAGAGATGTAAAGAATTATGGCCTCCTTCAATAAAGTGATTCTTTTGGGCAATTTAACTCGTGATCCTGAGTTGCGCACGGCCAATAACGGCAATATGATTTGTAGGTTGGGCGTTGCTATGTCTCGCGTGACAAAAAATAGCGATGGGGAAAGTCGCGAGGAAGTCGTTTTTGTCGACGTCGATGCCTTTGGCAAACAGGCCGAAACGATTGGCCGTTATTTTGTGAAAGGCCGCCCGATTTTCATCGAAGGTCGCCTCCGTCTCGATCAATGGGAATCCAATACCGGCGAAAAACGCAGTAAATTGTGCGTCGTTTTGGAAAACTTCCAGTTTGTCAATAGTGGTCGTTTCGACGATGAAGAAACGACGGGGGGGCATACTTCAGGCCCAGTCCCTTTTTCTTCCACACCTCTCCCCTTAAAAAGGAAAGAAAATTCACCGCTCATTACTCAAGATGGCGGTGATGAAGACGTTCCTTTTTAGCGTTCCTTTTTAGTTTTATGTTAACAATGAAAGAATTTGAAAATTATGGCTATTGCAGAGATTTTATTGCTTAGGAAAGTTAATCACGTCGGTGATGAAGGTGACCGCGTCGTCGTGCGCGCAGGATACGCTCGAAATTATCTTTTACCGAAAAAACTCGCCATTCCCGTAACGCGCTCGAATCGCAAACAGATTGAAGCTCTTCGTCTGCGTCGTGAAGAACGTGAGGCTAGGGAATTACAGGAAGCTCAAGCTCTTGCCGAAAAAATTCGCACTTTTTCCATGACTTTTTCTGTTAAAACAGGAGAAAAAGGTAAGATGTTTGGTGCTATTACGGCTTCCGATTTGGAACGCAAGTTTGCGGAAGCGGGAATGATTATCGATCGCAAAAAAATTCAACTCGATCCCGTAAAACGTATTGGACAAAGTACTGCAAAAATTAAATTACATCCTTCCGTAATCGTCGATTGTGTTTTCGACGTCTGTGTCGAAGGTTCTTTAGTTTAGTGCGTTAATTTAGATAAAGTTTCATTACAATGCCGCAATATCGTTGTGGAGCGATGAAGTTACTTAGAATTAAAATGAGATTTTTTCATCTCATTTTAGGACGAAGGTGTTTTACTTTTAAGGGAAATGCTAAGTGCTCTAAGTGCTAATAGTTTTTTATGGCTGGTGTTGGGGATAAGTTCTCAATCGTGAAAGTAAGATGATGCAACGGTTGCAGAAAAAACTTGACGATGAGGAAAGAAAATTAACGCTTTAAACGAGTTTTGCGGGCATAGTTTAGCGGTAAAACTTTAGCCTTCCAAGCTAGTGTCGTCGGTTCGATTCCGTCTGCCCGCACCCTATGACAGAAAATCAAAACGCCTTTCATCGCAATAAAGGAAAATGGTATTCAAAAATCTTTTGTTTTAAAACACCTTTCATCGTAAGAAAGTGGAAGTGGTATTTGGAAATTTTCCTGTTTTAAAGCGCCTTTCATCGCGAGAAAGGGAAATGGCACTTGAAAATTTTCCTATTGACAAAATGGAATGAAGTTTAATATACTAATCCCATGTAGCATAGAACAAATTAGAGGTTATGGAGTACATTTAGGGGGTGTTTTGGGTTCGACTGAGGGTCGTAGTATAAAGTGTCATGGTGGAGATGATGGTTGGCTCCATAAAAATCCATCAAAAAGATTAAATGGCAAAAATAATAAAAATGTCATTACTCTTTATGTCGACAACGTCTTAAAGAATGTAGATTTTGCCGGCGTCATGAGTAAAGCTGCATAGATTAATGCGGCGTACCGAAGTGTAAGATACTCGCTATTGCGCTTTGGTTTTAGTTAGCGGGGGAGACTTGAAGTACACCGCCAAGCTTCAAGGAGGTTCGATATTGGGGGTTTGGTTAACGGAGTCGTGTTTATTCGAATACGTTCACTGAAATAAAAAAATAAACTAACCATGTAAAAGCTGTATATGAACACCAGCAGGACGCGGGTTCGATTCCCGCCACCTCCACCCCGAAGTTTATGGGCATTCCGTCTTGGGAAAAATCAGATACAGCATTATTGAGCAATCGCTTCTTCAATCATTTCTTTTATTTTTCTATAAATTCTTTCTATAATTTGCGCAACGGATCCAAAGATGTTTTGAGCATTATCGGTAATCTGAAAATTTACAATTATTTTCCGTATCTTTTCCGCTGTTTAGTAAATTTTTTTTTAAATTAGAGTTGACATCCATAAATGCATCTGCACACATTGGCGTATATGTCAAATAAAAAATATAAAAAATGTATATTTTGGGGTAATATTTTAGCCCTTATTCTTCCTCAAAAGCTAAGCGCTAGTGACCAAAATTCTCTCTTTTCTAGAGCAAATATTCCTCAGCAAAGGCAACTTTCTGATACTGATATTTTAACCCTTATTCTTTCTCAAAGGGTAAGCGCTGGAGACCAAAGTCTTTTCTTCTCTAGATTAAATATTCCTCAGCAAATGCAATTTCTTGATGTTAATGATTTAACCCTTACTCTTTCTCAAATTCTAAGCGCTAGAGACCGAAATCCCTGCTTCTCTGGAGCAAATATTCCTCAGCAAAGGCAAGTTCTTGATATTAATGCTTTAGCCCTTACTCTTTCTCAAATTCTAAGCGCTGGAAACCGAAACTCCTTCTTCTCTGGAGTAAATATTCCTCAACAAATTAAGGAGCTTAGGCTTTCTACAAATGCCGCTAACCTAACTGGGAGGGCGTGGGGCAATGATCAGTACGGCGATGGCAAAAGCGCTGTGCTTAACCAGGCTTACCGCAGAAGGTCTTATGACCATTATACCTACAATGACATAACTCGCATTATTTTCGCCCTAATTTGTTTAAATACATTCGAGACTTCGCAAACTGCAATCAAATTACTCGTAGAATTTAAACAAAAAAATCTTAATGCTGACATTAATGATCTATGCACACGACAAGGAAATACCCTTCTTCATATCGCTGCGTATTCAGGTAATGAATTCCTAGTGCTGTTTTTGTGTGATCAGAAAAATGTTCATAAGGAAAACTATTTCGGTAAAACCCCGCGCCAAATAGCTCATAGGAATGGTCAGTTCCTCATCGCTAGCTTTTTGGAGGCACAAGAGCACCAAAGTATTCTTCTTCAAAAGCAAGATAATAAAGTACAAAAGCAAGATGATAAAGTACAAAAGCCTTTGAACGGTTTCTCAAAACGAGACTGCGTTAATGTACTTAACCGTGTTTACGGCAAAAAGACTTACGGCGGAAAGCCTTGTAGCTCTCGTCATACCTACAATAACATAGTTTGCATTATTTTCGCCCTAATTCGTTCAAATACAGTCTGGGCTTCGCAAACTGCAATCAAATTACTCGAAGAATTTAAACAAAAAAATCCTAATGTTGACATTAATGATCTATGCACAGGACAAGGAAATACCCTTCTTCATGTCGCTGTGGAATCGGGTAATGAAGCCCTAGTGATAGTTCTGTTGAAGCGATGGCAAGTAGATGCTACTAAGAAAAACCATTTTGGTAAAACCCCGTGTCAAATAGCTCGTGAGCGAGGTTGGCTCC
>JAITAK010000014.1 GCA_031284165.1 Puniceicoccales bacterium | reverse complement strand
GACCTGGATTAAAGGGAGAAGCCTGGCGCGAAGCGCCAGGCTTCGCCCTTACAGGATTTATTTTTACCCAGCGAATTGAGATGAATAAATAGAAGAAAAGAAAGTGTAATAATATAAGGGCTACGCGCCCTTATGATCCCGCCAGGAGGCTCAGCCTCCTGGACCTGGATATGCCCCGCGGCTTCGCCGCGGGGCGGAGTTGATGGATAGAACGGTTCGGAGCGGAACTTAAAGCTAATCTAAGAAGGAATTATGGAGCACATCTAGGGCGAGTTGTTTTATGAGACTTACTTCCGTGGGCATATTTTTCAGCAAAAGTACACGATTGGTTGGGCTATGGAGAGGATAAGGGCCAAAACGAAGGGGGTTCGTTTGCGTGAATAAACCAAGGGTATTGCGACCCAAGGCGGCTGAAATATGAAGTGGCCCGCTATCGTTAGCAATAACAAGTTGGGCGTTGCGGATTAAGAACACTACATCGCTCAGCGAAGTTTTAGCACGTAAATCGAAACATAGGGGGAATGAAAAGCGATGTTCCGCTGGGTCAGGTCGGTTACCGAGAAGGACAACGGCAACGTGTTGGTCGCGCTCCAGTATGGCCTGAACCAATGGGGTAAAAAAAGACCATTCCTTTTTTGGACAGCGACTCTCGGGGAAAATGCACATTAAAGGATGAGGGAGAATTTCCCTTTTTAAAAATGCTTTGGCCGACGGTGAATCGACGTTCTCCAATGCCTTGACTAAGCCTGATACTTTAGGAACGCAACCGATAACAGTAAGAAATTCCTTAAGAATATCGATGGCATGAACAGGTCCAGGATAATTTATCCTTTGAGAATAGGCAAGAAATGAAAGCTCATGAGAATCCCTACGTCCGATTTTATGGGAAGATTTGGCGAAAAACGTCATTAAACCGCTACGAGCTAGACCCTGCATATCAAAGACGTAATCATAAATCTCTTGGCGAATTTCGCTAATTAAACGAAAAATAGAACGTATATTTCCATAGCGTTCATAGATGATGACCCGGGAAGCGATTTGTGACTGGTAAACGATATCGAAAAAGCAACGGCTCACTACCCAATCGATAATGCAATCAGGGCGTTGAGCCTTGAGTTCAGCGACGACCACCATTCCATGAATAATATCCCCTAGAGATGAAGGTTTAATGACTAAAATGCGCATTCGGTATCTTTCTCCGGAAGTGCCTTTTTAGACTCATCGCTGTGATATAGTTTTCCATCTATCGTTTTGAAAATATTTTAGACGCATTTTGGGCGTCTCTTTTAGATCTGTGGCCATGACGAGTATCGTAGGTACAATTTTTCAGATGCATGGCCACAATTTATATTTTGGCGTATTATTTCAGCGATAGCTCAAATTTTTCCTTACTCCCGACGAGTACTAAATTTCATAAGGAGGCGAAGAATTTCAAAATAGAGCCATATGACTGTTACAAGTAACCCTAACGTGGCAATCCATTCTAATTTCTGGGGGGCACCTGTGCGACTCTGCCGTACGATAAACTCGAAATCAACGAGTAAATTCAAGGCAGCAACGATACAGACAATGACGCTAAAACCAATGCCGATATTTGAAGAACCGTAAAGCATTGAAAATCCGGAAAAACCTAACAGGGATAGTAACCAATTGGCAAGATAAATAAAGCCAATGCCAGCCGTAGCGACAAAGAGAACCATAGTGAATTTTTCATTAGGGCGGATAATCCCCATTCTATAAACCACCAGCATGGCCATAAATACGCCAAGCGTTCCTGTAACGGCTTGAATCACAATTCCTGGATAGTATCTTTGTGCCATCCAAGAAACACTGCCAAGGATTAGGCCTTCAAGAAAGGCATAAAGCGGCACCGTAATTTTGGCGATATTCGCATTAAAAATGGTAATAAAATGTAATGCGATAGCGCCTATAGAAAATAAGGCAATTTTACCGCTAATATCTCCTATGGAGGCATAAGAACGAGTCCAAGCGAATACTGCACCTCCAAGCAATAAGCAGAAGGCAATCAATGATTTGCGCAGGACGCCCTCGATGGTCATTGACTCAGATGAAGCGTCTTGGATAGAAAAAATGTTATCCTTAAGAACCGGGTTTGAAGTATTACTGTAGTCCATAATTATTTTTTCTATAATTTATTAATTTTTCATTTCTTTGTCAAGCCATTAGATGTATAACTGGACATAAGAAAAGATTCAATAGAAGCCTTTTGCCAAAAAAAGGCCGCTATCTCTTTACCTTTGAGGGTGAAAGCTAGTTGACAAGCATTAAATCCCTCCTTATTGACGATATAAGGGCTAGCACCATAATAAAGCAGGAGAACTACCCCATCGATGAATCCTGTTTTAATTGCAATGTGCAGCGGTGTATTTCCATCGCAATCTTGTACATTTAAATCACATTTTAAGGAAAGTAAATAGCCTATGGCATGGGAACGCTTTAAAAGCACGGCATGAGTAAGCAATGTTCGTCGCTGCTGATCCCACATTGTTAGTAGACAGGGATATTGATTGAGCAGTAATTTTATCTTTTTATTCCCTTCGTCACCTTCGCGACACTCGAAATTTTTAAGAATGTTGATACACTTTTGCCACGTCTTGAAGATCGCATCCTTATTTTTCACAGATTCACCTATTTCAAATGTTCGGGAAGGGGTACTCTGTTGTTGAGGGTGCATTTCTTGAACAGAAGGCTTTTGTTCAATGGAATTTTTATGTGTATGCTTTTCTTTCGATGATGTTACTTCAGTTAATACCTCTATGGTAGCATCTAGGGCATTTTTTTCTTCTGCTTTATTAGCTGCTGTGTTCTGACGGTTTGTTGATTTCTCGATTGCCGCCCCTCCAGCTACGCCTTCTGCATCCATAGCTTCTCTGTACGTTTCTTTGACTGTTAGCGCAGCCGTTTTCGTCGATATAAAAGTGAAAAAAGGGAGGCAGCAAAACGTCATTACTATAGGGTCAAATTTTTTGAGCATAATTTGTGACTATTTTTCAAGCAAGGTAGGGTAAAAAAGAGACTATGTCAAGTATTTTTTAATCGATGGCGATTTATTCCCAGTTTTTCAGCTGAAGGGGCAATAATTTCGAAGAAAATTTTCAAAAAAAACACTTGTCAAATAGATAGGTGCTGCTAAGTTAATAGTCAATGGTGAGGTATCCAAGTGGCTAAAGGGTGCAGACTGTAAATCTGTCGGGCTTCGCTCTTCGAGCGTTCGAATCGCTCCCTCACCACCGATGATTTAGAATATTGGTTTCAAGTGGTGTTGCTGAAGTTCATTGTAGTGTGAAATTTATTTTCAATGCACTGTTTTTCAAAGGTATTATTTTCGAGCATTTAAGCGTGCTGTTTTGGAAAAGTGTGATATGCATTAGTTTTATAGGGAATCCGCGATGTAATATTTATTTGAAGATCAACTTTACTTTAAGGAAGTTTTTTTGAAGGAGCGTTGCCTCAGGATCAATCTAAAAATGGCCTTCTTTTGAATATATTGACTGAAAACGGAAATTTGGTCTGCAGAAGCAATTTTTGAGATTTCATCGACCTCCAAGAGTTTAGTAAGCGTTAGGTTTTCAGGGAAAATAAAAATGGAAGTGATTATTCATCACTTCCACCTTCAATAAAAATAAAAAAAAATGAAAATAAAGAAAAGTCATAACGCCTAAAAAATAAAAAGACACCGCGATAATGGGCTCTTTTTCTTAGGCATGTGGCAATGATTTCGCTTTGCTAATGAGCCAAGCAACGGTATCCGTTGCCTTAGCGCCCTTTTCAGTCCAATGAATAATACGATCCATATTCAAGGACAATTCAGAGGCCTTACCTTTAGCTTGAGGTTCATAGATTCCGATACTTTCTACATAACGCCCATTACGCGAAAAGCGACTTTCCGCTACCACAACCCTATAGAAAGGATGATGTACCCTACCTTGTCTTTGGAGTCTAATTCTTAGCGCCATATGATGTTTCTTATAAGAATTTAATTAGGTACCATGTCAAGTACAAATTCAATAAACTTCGATGAATGTAGCACATTTTAAGTGCGTTTTAGATTCCGCCCCACGGCGAAGCCGCGGGGCATACTAAATACATTCGGGAAATCTTAGAATGGCTCTACCAAAAAATTCACTGGGCAAAAATAAATCCTGTAAGGGAGAAGCCTGGCGCGAATCGCCAGGCTTCTCCCTTTAATCCAGGTCCAGGAGGCTGAGCCTCCTGGCGGGGATTATAAGGGCGCGCAGCCCTTATATTATTTTATTATTTTATTACTACATATATTATATCATCTATAATACCTATATTTTTATTTACAGAGGAATTAATGAGTTAATCTGCGAAATATGAGTATAGATATATGTGGGGAATTCGCAAAGC
>JAITAK010000030.1 GCA_031284165.1 Puniceicoccales bacterium | reverse complement strand
CACTGGGTTTGATGCCGATCACGGGTATACCGCTCCCTTTTTTAAGTTATGGTGGTTCTTTTTTGATACTCTGTTGCTTCTTGCAGGGAGTGCTTCAAAGTATTTACCATTATCGGGGTCACTATACGTGACCCAGTGATGGAAATTTGTTTATTTTTTAAGTGTATGACGAGAGCACAGCACATTTGCGCAGAAAAAAGAGAAAGTAATGGCAGAACAACTATCGATCCAGCTCTGTTGAAGGAATTGAAAAACAAACCAGAGGAACATTTAGAGGAGGCGTTAAGTAAGAAACAACTGCAGCAGGAATCGATTCAACGGGCAAAGTCTCAACCTATCTTGCAGCGTATTTTAAAAACGCTTACGCGAAGCGATAAGGTATTTCGTGAAATTATTTTCAACAGCGAACCTTCCGAACGTCGTGTCGCATTATTAGAGGACGGTGTTTTGAAGAATTTTGAGATCGAGCGAAAGGGAAAATGTCGCATGGTGGGCGCGATTTTTAAGGGAAAGATTCAAAACCTAGAACCTGGTCTCAAAGCGGCATTTGTAGATATTGGTCAGGAAAAAAATGCTTTTTTACACTATTGGGATGCTCTACCGGCGGCCAACGATGCGAGTATCGAAGTCGTACGAGTCAATACATTACAAAAATCCAAAGAACGGACGCATTACACGATTAAGGATATCCCAAAGCTCTACCCCATTGGGGCTGAGATCATCGTTCAAATTATCAAAGATCAGATTGGCACCAAAGGACCTCGTGTTTCGACCAATATTGCCTTGCCGGGGCGTTTTATTGTGCTCATGCCTTTTTTAGATCAATGTGGTATTTCCCAAAAGATAGAAAATTTTCGTGAGCGAGAACGCCTCAAATCCATTCTTCAAAAGCTGACGATTCCAGAAGGCATGGGAGTGATCATTCGCACCGTCGGTGAGGGGAAAAAAATTCGTTATTTTGTTCGAGATTTGCATCTTCTATTGCGAAAATGGGAGGAAATCCAGCAAAGTATAGCCCAGAAGGGAAATCCAAAAATTGTCTATCAGGAGCCGGATATCATTGAGCGGACAGTGCGAGATTTTCTGACGGAAGAAATTGATCGCGTAATAGTCGATAATGAAGAGGATTATCAGAAAATTGTTGGTCTTGTCGGAAAGATTTCCTCCCGCGGGAAATCGAAGATTACATTGTTCACGGATAATATTCCTGTTTTCGAACGTTTTAACATTGAGCGTCAAATTGAACAGACCTTCATGCGTCGTGTTGCGTTGCCATCGGGCGGCGAGATCATCATCGATGAAACTGAGGCATTGACCGCTGTCGATGTTAACACGGGTAGTCATCGCCGGCAGGACATAGGCGAAGAGAGTCAAAATTTCATTTATCAGGTCAATGCAGAGGCTTGTAGAGAGATTGCACGTCAGTTGCGTTTGCGAAATATCGGTGGACTGATTATTGTCGATTTTATCGATATGAAATCACGCAATGACCGTAATAAAATTTATGACCTCATGTCGCAATTGATGATGGAAGATAAATCGCGCAATCAAGTCCTCCCTATTTCGGCATTAGGTATTATGCAGATTACGCGACAACGGCATTCTCAGAGCACCACTAGCGATATGCGCGAACCTTGTCCCTATTGTCAAGGGCGTGCCTTCTTGAAATCACCGCGGACGATGTGCGCAGAGATACAGCGGAAAATTATCAGCACAGTCAAATATTTGCGTCAACAGAGAGGACAGCAGGAGCGCATCGATATTCGCATATTTCTTCATCCGCAAGTTCTCGAATACCTTCGATCTGAAGATGAGGCATTGTTGCTGTCAATGGAAGAACATTATAATCTTCAATTGAGTTTCTGCGCAGATGCAATATTCCATATGGAAAATTTTCGCATTCTCGATGCCAAGACAAATATGGATTTACGTTGATCATCATGATGACCTATCCCTTCCGTATTGTGATACTTTGCGGCGGTTTATCGTCTGAAAGAGAAGTTTCATTACGGGGTGGTGAAGCGGTTTTCTGTGCATTATCGCGTTATTTTCCATCGGAACAGATCATTCTCAATCGCGATGCGCTTCCATGGGGTCTTTCCCCCAAAAGGGATATTATTTTTCCCATCATTCATGGAAAATTTGGAGAAGATGGAGTCTTGCAGGCGATTTTGGAACGCCGAGGATTTTCTTATGCCGGTAGCGGTATCATCGCAAGTGATCGCTGTATGCATAAACTACAGACGAAGGAAAAACTGCGCGCTTGTTCCGTACTACTTCCAAAATATATCTCTATCCAGACGCCAAATTTTCCTGAATATGAGGATATATGTAATAATCTGCATAAAAGGGAGTTTATGGTGAAGCCAGAAAATGAAGGTAGTAGCATCGATGTTCATAAAATTTTCTCCAAAAGTGACTGGGAATGTTTTTGTTCTAGAGCGGATGAGCGCCTATGGCTTTTGGAAGAATATATTGAGGGCAGAGAAATAACGGTCGCTTGGCTTAATGATCATCCATTACCGTGCGTCGAGATTCGTCCCAAAGATGGATTTTATGATTACCATCATAAGTACACGGCCGGGATGACAGAGTACGTTTGCCCAGCGCCATTGGATGCGTTGGTGACGCAGCGAATTTTCACTGCGGCTGAAAAGGCATGTCTCTACTGCGGTTGTCGTGATTTTGCTCGGGCTGATTTTATCCTTACAGAAAATCGGTTGCCATATTTTTTAGAGATTAACACGATTCCCGGGATGACGGAGACAAGCCTATTGCCGAAGAGTGCTTTGGCCTTGGGTTTAACCTTTGAGCAACTCTGCTATGAAATGATTTATCCGGCAATTCG
>JAITAK010000073.1 GCA_031284165.1 Puniceicoccales bacterium | reverse complement strand
AGGGATCAGCGATATCGCCTCCAAACTCAAAAAAAGAAATGCAGATTTTCGGTAGATTCACGAAATTTTTTTCCAAAAAGCTTTTATGGGCTGAAGTTGCGCAAATCATAGCTACCGCTTGGTCAACGATTGCTGGTGTCAGCAGCCTTGCTCGGTGATTTTCCAATGAAAGTCCTCTGGTCATAAGGATGCGCTCCAAAATTGGAGCACTTTTTTGCCCCGCTTGAGCCCTGATTCCCGCACTTCCTACCGTATAAGGTAAAAACTCTGGCATGCTTCGAACTTGATTTTCAAAAAATACCTGAGCCATAGGACTACGGCACGTATTTCCTGTACAAATAAACACAATCTGATTTCTTTGACCTATCTTCACTTCCTGGAGGGAGGCTTATTATAAAATACAAAACCTGTCAATGAAAATGATAATAATTATTTTTTTCGGAACAAAAAAATGGATTCTCTGATGAAGCTCTAATTTTTGTAATTATTTTTATTGTCTTTCGTTGGACTTTCGTAAATCCTTTGGCGATGACATTGACATCGCTAATAATCGATGCATCGACGGTCTTATTTCAGGCGGGCATTCTCAAGGAGCGAGCATTTATAATCTTTGATGCCACTTCAGAAAATACCCTATCGGGATTTTTTAAGCTTGTGACACCTCTTTTTAGGGACTTTGCTTTTGACGAGGTTATTTTTTCTGAGGGTCCTGGGAGATTAAGAGGGATTCGCAGCACACTCATGCTGGTACGTGTTCTCAAAGTCATTCATCCATCGATTAAGATTTATTCCTATAATAATCTGATGTTAGCCTATAAAATTTTGGAAAATATGCGCCATGCATCATTGAAGGGGTTCGATGAATATAACAACGATACCTCAAACGCTACTCAACGACATGAGTGTTTTGAGCATTACAACCGAAGGATTAAATCGCCAAAGCAGATTACGATTGATGATGAATCCGCATTAGTATCGGATCCAATTTTGCTCTGTGCGCGAAAAAACCGTACACAATACTATCTCTTACGCCAAGCACAAATCACTCTTGTGGACTACGAAGCCCTTAAAGCACAAGGAAATAAAATTTATGCCCTTAAAATATATGAAGAAGAAGCCGAAGATGACATTTTTATCCCAATAGGATATAATCTTCAAAGTTGCGAACATTGGCTGACAGATCTTGTCGTTCCCAATGAAGCCGTTGAAACGTCATTTGATCCCCAGAATGAATACCAAAAATGGACCCCTTTTTCTTCAAAGACCATTTCCACACCTTAATTTATTGGTGCTTGTGCCGGGCACGAGACATCATACGATTCTGATGCGATTTATAAAGTTATAGTCATCTGTAAGTCGACTTTATGATCTTTCATAAAACTACCCATCGCACTTTTCTGCAACAGAAAGGCCATGAGATGTTACTATAGCATATAGCGACACACTGCTTTCGCCTTTTTAATAAGGCTCCGATGCATTACTGCAGCAACGTCGCTTTTGCTTTTTCAATGATGGTGCCAAAGGCCTCAGCATCACCGATAGCCAACTCACTCAAAGCGCGGCGATCGAGGTTAATATTTAATTTTTTCAAGGCGGCGATGAAACGGCAATACTGAATTCCATTCTGGCGGCAAGCAGCATTGATACGTATAATCCAAAGTCCGCGCATTGCCGTCTTTTTTCGCTTGCGATCGCGATAGGCAAAAGCGTCAGCCCGACGAACTTCTTCTCGAGCATATCTAAAGAGGCGCGATTTATTTCCGAAATAACCCCGTGCCCTTTTAAGTAATCTTTTTCTCCGTTTTTTTGTTGCGACTGCGTTAACGACTCTTGGCATATTTTCCTCCGCTAATATTTATCCAATCGCAGGCTGCCGAAGGTTTTGCCTACAAATCAGAAAACACTGTACCCTCAACTATAAACCTACCCCTACTGCTTTTAATATTTGCTTAGAAAAACCTGCCGAAACATGTCGATCCTGCCTTGCGATACGCCGTTGTTTATTGGTTTTATGTCTCAGAAAGTGACGAAAACCTGCTGTGCGGCGGAGCACTTTTCCCGAAGCCGTGACTTTAAAGCGCTTAATGATAGATTTATTCGTTTTTTGCATATCAGATATAGTACCTTAAAAAGAGATTTTATGATCCGATGTAAAGCAATTTTTTCAAAAAAGATTATCAGGAAGATGGGTTTTGCGTTGAGGAGCGAAGTTTTTTTGAAGGAAATGAGTCTTGACTTCATTGAAAAGTTTTGGGGAATGCAGAAAGCATTAAAGTTAATCCTTAATTCGATTACGGAACGGCCGTTGCGCTTCAAAAGTAATGTGTAAGGTACATTCTCAGCATTGCTCCATTTTTTATGGAATTTATTCCACGACATGAACCTCTTTCTTGGAAGCAGACCCAATTTTTACTGGCAGCACTCCACAAGTCACCCCAAAAAAAATGGGGGCAAAATTTTCTCATCGATAAAAATATCGTTCTAAAATCTTTGGAATTTGCCCAATTGTCACCTAACGAAAATGTCATTGAAATCGGTCCAGGACTAGGGACACTGACACGCCCAATGCTTGGGAAACCGTGCCGCATTTTTGCCATTGAATGCGACGCTGTTCTATGTACCTTCTTAAAGACAACCTTCGCCGATGTTCCTCATTTTCAGATCTGTTTAGGCGATGCTGTAGCCCAACCTTTGGCTGGATTTTCTCAATTCGATGAGCCCTTCAAGGTCGTCGCCAATTTGCCCTATAACATCGCTACGCCATGGATGAATGCGATTCTCGAGCAATCACAACTCCCGCAAACAATGACGCTGATGCTTCAAAAAGAGGCGGCTTACCGCTTTTTTGCTTCTCCTGATTCTAAAGCTTTGGCCCCCATCGCTATTTTTTTGACTTCAGCCTATCGCCGTACTGCAGTCTTTCCGGTAGCACGCCATAGCTTTTCGCCCATTCCCAAAGTCGACTCTGTCATCATTCATTTAGAGCGCTTACCCACGCCCAAAATATTCCGCAAAGAAACAAAAGCGCTCATCCGTAGACTCTTTACCCAGCGACGCAAACAAATGGGCACGCTTATCAAAACATGCTTTCCAGAACTTTTGGAATTAACAACCGCTTTATGTTCAAAGCATCATCTTACGCTGTCTGCACGTCCTGAACAACTTCCCTTACCTTTTTGGTGGGATTTCGATGTATCGCTGACGTATACGTATTGAGTGTAAACCTGAGCGCTTTAAGTGCTTTAGAAAGTTTCTATATGCATTTTACCTGCAACTAATTTCATTAACGATTGATGTTCATCAGGAATTCCACATTCGTAGGACATTTTTTCAGTCGAGCGATCAACATTTCCATCGCATCTAAAGAAGAAACCCCTTGGAAAGCCCGGCGCAGGTTGTGAATTTTCTCCAATTCATCGGGATGGTAGAGCAATTCTTCCCGACGTGTACCACTGCGCTCCCAATTAATTGCCGGGAAAATGCGTTTATCGGCAATAGAACGGTCAAGATGTAATTCCATATTGCCTGTACCCTTAAATTCTTCGAAAATGACGTCATCCATACGACTTCCCGTTTCGATTAACGCCGTAGCGATGATCGTAAGGCTGCCACCGCCCTCAATATTACGCGCCGAACCGAAAAAGCGTTTAGGGAATTGCAACGCATTGGCTTCCATACCCCCGGATAATATTTTACCTGAACTAGGTTGTTCCGCATTATAGGCCCGAGCAAGGCGAGTAATCGAATCCAGAAGGATGACGACGTGTTTTCCCCCTTCGACCCAACGGCGTGCGTTTTCAATGACGATTTCTGCCGCATGGATATGGCTTTCTGCCGATTCATCAAAGGTCGAACTGACAACTTCCGCACCTTTGACTTGCCGCGAAAAATCGATAACCTCTTCCGGTCGCTCATCAATGAGTAGGACGATGAGTTTTGCTTCCGGTTGATTCTTAATGACCGCATTGGCGATACCCTGAAGAAGTACGGTTTTCCCTGTTCGAGGTGGAGCGACAATAAGTCCTCGTTGGCCAAAACCAATGGGCGAAAGTAAGTCCACAATTCGCAGGGATACGCTGTCGCCCGTAGCAGTTTCTTGGCGCTCTAAGAAAATGCGCTTCGTAGGATAATAGGGGATCAGATCTTTGAAACAGGGAAATTTAGCCGCTTCTTCGGGATTCCTTCCTAAAACGTCGTTGATTTTAATGGCGAAGGGACACGTTGCCTGTTCCAAAGGAGGATGAACGAAGGCACTGAGAGTTTGTCCGCGCCGCAACCCCAGGGATTGGATAAGACAGCGAGGGACAAAGGTGCTCTTAGCGCGAATTTTGTAGTGATCGCAGCTGTAGGTGATGATCCCATCTCCGCCTTCCATGGATTCC
>JAITAK010000044.1 GCA_031284165.1 Puniceicoccales bacterium | reverse complement strand
CAAAAGGCATTGTTTAAACTTTTACTGAGTGTGCGGTTTCATAGGTATGATGATCATGAATTTGTCAATACTGTGAAACTCATTGAATTGTTGGACCGATGGAAAGCGCGTGCTAACCTATCGGATAGCGCCGAAATCGAAGCGGGAATTATAGCACTCATTGAAGCAGGGATAAATGTTCATATGGGCCGAAATAACCGACTATTATGGGAAGTTCTCGAACAATTACCCGTTCGATGGCTTCAATGCCTGTGGGAGATGATAGATCAATGGAGACAGCAACAACAAATTTTGACAAAAAAACAATGGGCATTGTTTAATTTTGTTTCAATGATCCTTCAAAACTATCCTCAACATTTGACGGCAACGGAACAATTCATCAATTTACTCTACGACTGGTCAAAAGAAGGAAGTTTATATACTGAAACCATTATCGAGCAATTGCCCCGACTTATCGAAGAAGGCATAGAACCGGACACGATTAATAGCGATGGCCAAACCTTAAGTGAGGTGATTTCAGAAATGCAATTTACCAATCCTGAATTCTTAGAAAAATTCCAGAATGCCTTAGAATATACAAACACCTTTCAATTGCCTACGAAATCGCCAGGACGACGGACGGCTAAAGCATTGTTGGATTGCATCGCTAATGCGGATTTAAAGATCTAAATTCCCGCCCTGCGGCGTAGCCGCAGGGCTAAAAAAAGCTTCCGCTTTCTAAAAGTAAATTATAAAGGCATGCAGCCATCATGTTTTACAGTGCGAAACCGCACACTTAGAATTGTTCTAAGAAGCGCAAATCGTTCTGATAGAATAGGCGAACATCATCGATAGCGTAAATGAGCATCGCTAAGCGTTCAATGCCTAAGCCGGCGGCGAACCCGGAATACTTTTCCGGATCGATATTTACAGCTGCGAGAACAGAGGGATCTACCATGCCGCAACCTAAAATTTCGATCCATCGGTGACTCAATTTTCCTAAATCGGGTGCGCGGAAATCGACTTCAAAACTCGGTTCTGTGAAAGGGAAAAAACTGGGCCGCAAACGCGTTTCCGTTTTGGATCCAAATAATGCCCTTAAAAAATAATCTAAGACGGCTTTTAAATCACAAATCGTTACATTTTCGTCGACACAAAGGACCTCAAATTGATGAAAATTAGCACTATGCGTCGCATCAGTAACGTCGCGGCGAAAAACGCGGCCAGGAACAATGATGCGAAGCGGTGGTTTGGTTTTGAGCATGCTGCGAATCTGTACTGTCGAGGTATGGGAGCGCAAAAGATAGCGTTCTTCGTCATGCTTGGTCGTTGTTGCCACGGTTACATCATCGCCAAGAAAGAATGTATCCATGACCTCTCGCGCAGGATGAGTGGGGGGAGTGTTTAAAGCATCGAAACAGAACCATTCCGTTTCAATTTCTGGGCCATCGGCAGTGACGAAATTGATTTGATTAAAAATTTCCTCCAAGCGATACTGCACCTTCGTCAACGGATGCATCATTCCTGAGATCCTTCCTCGACCATTTAAGGAAATATCTATGGGTGCTTTCATTTTATAACACAGCTCGAGGGCTTCTAATGCTTCTAGTTTCTGTTGGAATAAATTTTCGATTTTAGTTTTTAGATCGTTGATTTTTTTTCCAAATGCCGGGCGTTCCGCTGAAGTTAAACGTTCCATGGATTTCATTTCCTGGCGCAGGAGGCCGTGAGGCCCCAAGTAATATGCTTTAAGTACTTCAAGATCGCCTATGGAATGAATCGGCGCCAATTGTTCATTCACTGTTTCGATTAAACCTTCATTCAATGATTGCATATTTCGCTACTTATAAGCATTGTTCGCAGAATTCAAGCAGAAGAGAACCCATCGTCAAGAACCCATCATCAAACAATGATCTTCTAAAACATTTTCGGATTTCCTGCTATTGTACACAAAAAAAATAAAAGTTTTAATTTTTCTTGAGAAAATTGGTTTTATATTGATAATTAGACCCATACATTTTTTAGAACGCATGAATTCATGGCTGATCACCATCATTCTTCAAATCATTTTTTCAAGCATTCCTGTGCCAAAGGCGGCTACAGTGTCACCGCATCCATTAGGGAATTTTGATATTTCCCAAACGCTACTTCCGCCACTTGCTCCTGTTGAGACCGAAAGTTATTGGAAAATGGCCGTTCTCATGAGTAGTCTTTTGGGGCTTTCTCTGCTTGTGCTTATATTTTTGTGGCGTCGCCGTCGTATTAAGCCTAAGGCCAATCCTCTTTCTTCCTTTCAGCAGTTCCTTCGGGATCTCCATCAGGCCAAATTGTACATCAATACACAGGATACGAAAGCGTTTTGCTCAACGCTCTGTTTCGCATTGAAGTCCTATCTGCAGCGGGAGTACCAGTTGCCGATTACCTGTCGTACGACCGAAGAATTTTTGAGGCTTTTCAGCAAATCTTCTAAATTTTCCTGGGATATGTCGAGTAGCTTAACCTATATATTGCAGTATTCCGATCAGGCTAAATTTGCAGGTCAGGTATTTGATCACAATTTTCACAGGGATTTATTCCTTCAAACCTGCCATTTCGTCCGCGAAGTTAAACGCATTCGCCGACAAACGCCTACGGTTCCTCAAACTTCTGAAAAAACTTTTGAAAAATGATCAACGCCTTTGAATTTCATAATAGCGAATTTCTGTGGCTTTTCCTCATCTTGCCACTTGTCGTCTATATCTGCAAGCGGCGTAAAAAACGGCCGACAGTCGCTTTTCCTCATCTTGAGACTATAAAAAAAGCTGCGGAAGTGCATCGATGCCGGGCTCAACGGATTTTAACTTTTCTTCGCCTTTTAGCATTAACGACATTGATCCTTGCGCTAGCCCGTCCTCAATGGATCCATCGTTTTACGGAATCTCATTCCAGCGGCGTCGATATCATGCTGGCCATTGATATCTCCTCTTCAATGATGGGTCTTGACTTCCAAGAAAAAAAAGAAAGAAAATTAACAACACGTCTTGATATTGCTAAACAGGTTACTCGTGAATTTATTAAAAATCGCCCCAATGATCGCATTGGGATGTGCGCGTTCGCCAGCGATGCCTATTTGGTAAGCCCGGTAACTATGAATCATGATTGGTTGAATGAAAATCTAAAACGCCTGCATGTTGGACTCGTCGAGGATGGTACGGCAATCGGTAACGCCATTGCCATGTGTGCCAATCGTCTAAAAAATTCAGAATCTAAGACAAAGCTCATCGTCTTACTTACGGATGGTAGTAATACAGCAGGTAATATCGCTCCGCTGATTGCAACGGAGAGCGCTGCCGCTCTTGGAATTAAGATCTATACTGTGGGTATCGGTAAAAAAGGTATTGTTCAGTTCGCGTATCCCGATCAACAAGGCAATATTATTATGGATCCTCTCGGCCGACCATTGACGGTTCAAGGTCAAGCCGACATCGATGAGACTCTATTACAGGCTATCGCCCAAAAAACTGAAGGACAGTTTTTCCGCGCCGAAAATCAAAAACAATTGAGCGATATCTATGGAACTATCGACCAATTGGAAAAAACAGATATAAAAATTAAACAATTTGCGATTGCCGAGGATTATTTTCTCTGGTTAATCGGTTGCGCTTTACTGCTTCTCCTTTTGGAATGCCTTTTGCGTCACTCAAAATTTCAGCAAATACCATGAAAATCGGAAATCCATCGTTCTTATTTTTACTCCCGCTATGGATCGCCATCGTTTTATTTCTCATTTTATGGGGACGGCGGCGGTGGTCGCAACGCCTGGGGATGCTCATCGCTCAGCGTCTTTCCCCGCTATTATTATCGACCTATAGCGATAAGAAACAAAAATTAAAAAATTTCCTTTTCCTCAGTGCTATCGCGTCTATCGGGTTTGCTTTAACGGCACCTCAATGGGGTTTTAAAGAAGAAGAACGCTATGCCCAGGGAATCGATGTTCTCATTGCAGTCGACGTTTCTAAAAGCATGCTGGCTGAGGATATAAAACCTAACCGTTTGGAGCGCACAAAGCTCGCCGTTTTAGATCTCATTCAATTTTTTGCGGGACATCGTTTAGGACTCATTGCATTTTCCGGAAACGCTTTTCTCCAATGCCCATTAACGCTCGACCATAACGCTTTTATCCAGAGCCTAAATGCAATGGATACGGATACAATTCCCGTCCCAGGTACGGCCATTCACGTCGCCATTGAGTTGGCAGCCAAAGTTTATGGCGAAACGCAAAACCAGAAACTGCTGTTCCTTTTTTCTGATGGTGAAGAATTGGCAGATAGTGCTATCACAGGTGCTCATTGGGCTAAAGAGCAAAACATTTGCATTTATACCATTGGTATTGGTTCTGCGGAAGGGAGTACCATTCCCATCAGCGTCATCGAAAATAATGTAAAAAAAATAAAGCCGTTGTGCGATAAAAATGGGCAGGTCATCAAAACGACTCTCGATGAAAAGACGTTGCGCGAAATTGCCGAAATCAGCGAAGGAAACTATTACCATCTATCGCCCATTGCCCTAACGCACTTACAACGAGACATCCTTAATCAATTTCCCTTACTAAAAACACCTTCCAAAGATAATAAGTCCATTGAAACGGTTTATCAGGAACGTTATCAATACTTTTTGCTTTTAGGATTTCTTTTACTTATCCTTGAAATGTTGATCGGAACCTATAAAAAACCAGAGCAATACACCATATCCATTTACTACAAACTTTCGTTGATGATTTTCGCGCTCTTTTTTTCCATGAACCGCCTTTCAGCCAAGGAAAGTGACGGAGAAATACATTACAAAAATGGTGACTTTGAAAAGGCTTTAGCCTTTTATAATCAACAACTGGAAAAAAAACCCGGTAATACGGAATTGCTCTACAATAAGGGGACGACCTGCCTTGCCCTGAAACAATACGAAGAAGCTATCGATTGCTTAAAAAAATCTACAACTAATGCTCCTATTGCGTTGCAGAAAAAATCTTTCTACAATCTAGGCAATGCATTTTTCGAACGTGGCAGTCAGTGTCCCGACACCAAAGACGTGATGGAACAATGGAAAGAGAGTTTACGCCACTTTCAATCGGCTATTGATCTCGATGAACATTTTGAGGAGGCTAAGAAGAATGCGAAATACGTTGAAGAAGCGTTAAAGCAGCTGGAGAATCAATCCCAATCTTCTAATTCACCGTCCCTAGAAGATAAAAAGGATAGTGACCCATCGCAGAGCGCTCAAGATCAGCAGAAACCCGAAGGACAAGGGCAGAACGCTTCATCATCTCCAGAAGATAAAAAGGATGGCAACTCGTCGCAGGGTGCTCAAGATCAACAGAAATCTGAAGGACAAGGGCAGAACGCTTCGTCATCTCCAGAAGATAAAAAAGATGGCGACCCATCACAGGGCGCTCAAGATCAGCAGAAATCCGAAGGACAAGGGCAAAACGCTTCGTCATCCCCAGAAGATAAAAAAGATGGCGACCCATCGCAGCGCGCTCAAGATCAACAGAAATCCGAAGGACAAAGGCAGAACGCTTCGTCATCTCCAGAAGATAAAAAAGATGGCTACCCATCGCAGCGCACTCAAGATCAACAGAAATCCGAACAACAAAGGCAAAGCGCTTCGTCATCTCCAGAAGATAAAAAAGATG
>JAITAK010000054.1 GCA_031284165.1 Puniceicoccales bacterium | reverse complement strand
TTCTTGTTCTACCACCTTGGGGACGACGAGTTGGTGATGGCGCTGTTTTGGAGCATTCATTAGGGCTTCATGGCAACTCAGCGTAGGAGTCGAAACGTCCTCTCGCCAGACATTGGAAGTAGGAATGACGTGAGCGGTAGGTTCAATGGGCTCGACTTTGAGTTGCTGAGTTTTTTCAAAATAGCCCAAAATAGTCGCGAATTGCCTTTTAAGTTGTTGACGTTCTTCTTTCTCTAAATCTATACGCGCTAACCGAGCAATTTTATCGATATCGAAATCTTCCATAACCATGCTAATTTTGTATCAGCTTTTCGCAACAGATACGGAGTTAAAGTGTTAGGTCAAGAATCAACGAGGTAATATTATTGTTGTAGAGGGCGATGAAAGTCTCTTTAAAAGTTCTTCGGAGTGATAAAAATTCATGCAAAACCCACTTTTAGATATTCGCGAGGCTTGTGTTTCCTACAGCAAACGCCATTTTTTTGGACGATTTGTGACCCATTTCTATGCCCTAGATAAGGTTTCTTTGCAAATTCAACCCGGTGAATCCGTAGGACTGGTGGGAGAGAGTGGTAGTGGAAAATCGACTCTTGGGAAAGTTGTGGCCGGATTAGTCCCTTTGGCGAGCGGTTCTCTTTCCTTCTGTGGCCAACTATTTCATGGCCGTGAATTTTGTCATCAGCCGTTGCGTTTGCGCAAGGAAATTCAAATGGTTCACCAAGATTTTCACGGGACATTGGATCCGAAAATGACCATTTTTACTACCATTGAAGAGGCGCTTATCTTACATTTTCCAGAAAATTCACGCTCATGGCGCAGGCAGAGAATAGAACAGCTTTTGCAACAGGTTGGATTATCACCGGCTATGGCTTTTTATTGTCCAAGGCAATTATCAGGTGGCCAAAGACAGCGGGTCAATATCGCGAGGGCATTGGCCGTTGAGCCGCGCTTATTGATCTGCGATGAGGTTGTGAGTGCGTTGGATGTTTCTGTTCAGGCCCAAATTCTCAATTTACTCTCGTCTATTCGTGAGCAAAGATCTCTAGCTATGCTTTTTATCTCCCATGATATGGCGGTTGTGGAGCGTATGTGTGATTCTTTATGCGTATTAAATATGGGGAAAATGGTGGAGAGTGGGACAACGGATGAGGTCTGCTATCATCCACGTGATCCTTACACGCAGCAGCTCATTCAAGCCGTGCCGGATTTGTAGTAATGGGCGTGCGTTTTGATGTTTTATATTACTTTTGGTAAAGCATCTCCGAACGATCAGATGAGATGGCTATTTTTGCCTTTAGACCCTTTGGGCTCTTGCCCATTGCATAGGCCAAGATAGAGAAGTAAAAATTTTCAATTTTCAGCTTTTTTATCGCAAAGGCGATGGAGGAAATACCTTCATAATTGTGTGGCTTTTGAATTTTAAATCTACTGGTAGATGTGATGTTTACCACGGGTAAAAATTGTCCGTTGCGTTTCTATGCAGCGTCTACACTTTGATTTGAGGTGTGTTTTTATGCAATCAGCTATTGGAAAAGTTTTGTCGGAAAAACGCCTAGAACTTGGATTTTCTCTAGAAGAGGTCGCGGAAGCAACTAAGATAAGAATTGATTATTTGGATGCAATCGAGAGAGAGCAGCTGGACTTTGATCTTCCGGACATTTATAAACGCGGATTTATAAGGATTTATGCAGAGCACTTAGGACTGGATCTCAAGGAAGTAATGAGTTCTTGTCCTATTCCCCCTTATGAAGCCTTATCATCTAGCGAAAAACGAAGAGAAATGGTTTCAACAGTTGCACGTAAACAAGCAGCTTATGTGGCTATAGAACCGGAAACAATAGACAAAGAAATGGTAATGGAAAACGACAATTCGCAACAAAATGCCAAGGAAATTTCACACCGAATACTGGCCATCGTGGGCATAGTGGTGATGATTTTACTCCTTATCGGTGGAATTTTGTTACTTTCTCACAAGTCCACAAAAAAAGGAAAAAGTGCGTCGGGCTTATCGACATCTTTTGAGAAAATAGCTCCACAACAGGAGATATTATTGCGGGCAAAAGGAAATATTAAGCTCATTGTCCGAGATCGCGATTCCAAAGAGAGGCTTTACACAGGCGCATTGAAAGATGGGGAGGAACATTATGTTGAATATGAAAAGCCCATTCAGATTTTTTATGATAAAGGAGAATTTTTATCGATAGAAATGGCTGATGGGGAAATTTTACATCCCGAAAAAGGTCGTGGTGGTGTCGAAATAAGGTAATGCGAAATTTGCTTTAGAAGAAATATCGGGATGTGATCGTGATGCTGCCTTTGAAAATATGAAAAACGAAAAAAAAGATTTTTCTCGTTATTCCCTTTTTCGCAAGGTGAGCCGATGGATTTATGTAGGTATCGGAATATCCATTTTTTTCATCGTTCTATTTTTTTCTCAAAGATATTTTGTGCGCTACGACTTCTGTGGAAAACGCCCTTCTGTACTTTCAAAAGAATTGGTTTTTTCTCTGAAAAATTTAAAACATTTCACCGATATTTACGTGTTGCTACCGTTACATGAAGATGAGTTTACGCAGGATTTCACGTATCGCATTCGATACCTTTTGCGAGAATGTGTAGCTGTTTGTCCTCATAAGTTACGTGTTCATTATACGAATACATCGTCATTATCGGCGACAGTGGGGACGCAAATTCCTAATTTTAGTCAGTTACTGGAAGATTATTCATTATTACTGGTATCGCGTGACGATTATCGAAGAATCGATGGGAGAAAACTGTATCGTTTATCCTCTGGGGGAGCTTTGGAATTTTATGGAGAATCGGAGCTGTTAGCTCAGTTGCGTGGCCTGCAAGACTCTCGTAA
>JAITAK010000075.1 GCA_031284165.1 Puniceicoccales bacterium | reverse complement strand
TAATGTAAATGGATTTGCCTCCGAATCTCACAATCACGGTGGTAGAAATAGAGATAATGCCCAGCAGCGCGGACATGGCAATTCCTTTAATGGAGGTGATGCCCGGCAGCGCGGACGACACGGCAATTCCTCTAATAACTGCGGAAGCAACTTCAATATCATCCTTAATAATTGTCACCTCTCGATCACTGCAGACGACCACAATTTCGTTTTCCCTGGCTCCAATCTATCAGATCGGTATTGGCCTCAGTTTCGGCATCAGAATCAGCATCGGAATCCCAATGAAAGCGATTCAGATCAACAGAGACGGAGACGGAGATCTTCGACTGAAATAGGCCTCAGCCTAGAGCAATTAAGAAGGTTTGTACATCAATTGCAAAGGATGACGACGCACCGCAACTCAATGCATTCATCAAATCGGCATCAGCATCGGAATCAGCATTGGAATCCCAATGAAAGCGATTTAGAGAGGTTTATGCGTCAATTGGGAGGGATGACGACGACGCACCGCAACCCAATGAATTCATCAAATCGGCATCAGCATCGGCATCCCAATGAAAGCGATTCTTCAAGTGAATACAGTAGAAGCGATTCTTCAGGTGAATACAGTGAAAGCGATTCTTCAGATGATCAGAATCACAACGGAAGCGGCCCAGATCAAAATTCCGATGAAAGCGGCCCAGATCAGGATTCCAATGAAAGCAATTCAGGTCAGAATCCCGATGAAAATGGTCCAGATCAAAATCCCGATGAAAATGGTCCAGATCAGAATCAGGACGATGTTCTGAGGCAATAGATCAATAGAGTCTTTGACTGAAATAACCCTCGCCCCAGAGCTATTAAATGCATTAGTGAGGCTTGTATCGCATCAATTGCAAAGGGGACACGCCACAACTCAATGAATTAATAACGTCATTGCTAACTAAGCCCCAACAAGGGAGATTTCCCTTCCCAATGGATATCGAAGTGTTACTTTATCGCTTTGCCGCAACTTCTTCTTGAATTTTAAGAAGCTCTGGGGCAATAAGCTCAAGAAATTTGCGAAATTCGTCATTGTTTTCATGGCGTTCGCATATTTCTTTAGCTTGGGTTAGGACACGCAACGCCCGCTTAGGGCGTTCATTTTCATAGTAACACTTCGATGCAGAAAAGAGAATAGCAGGATTGTCGGGAAATACATTGAGAATGAAATCATACAGCTGCGCTCCAGCATCAATATTGAGTTGAGCCAGAGATTCAGCGAGACGGACATAGGCATAAGGATTCGGTGCGCCTTTGGGACAAAGTAGGGTTAAAAATTGAAATAACTTGACCGCTTCGGCATGCTTACCGACCTGAATGAATGTTTCAGCAAAATCGCTTAAAACTTTAATCTCTTCTTCACTGATAGTCATAAATACGGTTTGAATATTGCAATTTTCAGCGGACGAAAATAAATTCTCTAAAACTTTTAAACAAGCGGAATCCGTAGCATATAATTCTAGGGCCAATCTAAAAACAGTAATGAGAATCGGCATGTTCGTTTCAGATAACTGTTGACCCAAAGCAAAATCATTGGCGCTAATTTCGCTGGCCATACGGCTAATTTTTTGACAAAATTGATCAATTTTTTCTTTCACATCCATAGGACATTTGAGTGTAAAAAACTTTTTACCTTATGGAAGCTTATTTTTATTATTCTTCGATGTGAAATAGTTCCTTAAGCTTTTCCAGCGTATCCTCAGGAAGCTGATCAAATCTTGCGGTATCTTTCGGGCTCTGAAGCACAGGACTACTACCGTTCGTCGCTGTTGATGGCGCAGTCTTTTTTGTCGATTTTGGAGAGGAGGTCGCGAAAGTATCTGAAAGGCAAACATGATCGGATTGCTGACCATCGGGACTAATATTTGCAGGCGTTGTCGGCATTTCGATGCGATGATGATCATCATTGTGGCCATTGATTATGCTTTGCATCTTCTTCAGTAAAGAAATCACCTGATCGATGGAACGCTGCTGTAAGGATTCGATGGCGCGAAATAGGGCCAGTTGAAACATGACTCCCGGAGCATTACTGCTCCGCGCAGAACCTTTCGCGGTAACAATAACATCCAGAAATTTTAATGTGCGCGCAATTTCATAAGGTTCCTGTAACGCGTATAGTTTCGAACACAACTGTTTTTCTATATGCGATAAAATGCCCGTAAAGTTACAGTGGCTGAGTTTTTTTGTCCAATGAATGATTCCGGAATAATCGGCGTTTTCGACGCAATGGATGATCTCCTCCAATTCTTGGGTTGTGACTAGGCCATAGCCATTGACCACGTCACTTTCAGTGATCTTATGATTTCCCAAAGAAGCAATTTGATCGAGAATGGATTGCGCATCGCGCAACCCTCCTTCGGCGAGACGGGCAATGGCTTGAAGCGCTAGGGGTTCCACTTGAATATCTTCCTGTTGCGCAATTTGCTGTAATTTTTGAACAATAATTGCTTCAGGGATGAGTCTAAATTCAAAGCGTTGGCAGCGAGAAGCAATCGTAGCGGGAATTTTGTAAGCTTCTGTGGTTGCGAAAATAAATTTTACATGTGCAGGAGGTTCTTCCAAGGTTTTAAGTAAGGCGTTGAAAGCCGCTTGGGAAAGCATATGAATTTCATCGATGATGTAGATTTTAAAGCGGCAAGTCGTGGGCGTATACTGACATTCCTCGCATAGGCTGCGAATTTGTTCTACGGAGTTGTTGGAAGCGCCATCGATTTCAATGACATCCATACAACAGCCTTCGAAGATTGATCGGCAAGGTTCTTGAGTGGGATCAGCGCAAAGGTCAGGACGTTCAGGAGCGTTTAAAGCCATAGCTAGCAGCCGCGCCATAGAAGTTTTTCCGGTACCCCGTGGACCAATAAATAGAAATGCATGGGCAATCCTTTGGAGGCGTATAGCGTTTTCCAGCGTTTTAACGATGGGTTCTTGACCCACTAACTCGCTAAAGCGTTGAGGACGCCAACGACGTGCGATCACTCGATAATTTTCTCCCATGGAAAAGATTTATCAATACATTATCGCTTAACAAGATTCAATTTTAGAAAGGATAGCGATCGCCGACCCCTATTTTGTCGCCGATAGCAGCTCAAAGCATCCCTATTGTGTTTCCTATGAATTTTGTTAAAATTCAGGCTTTAGCGATCTTTTTTTATAGCTTATTTGTCGCTCGCCCTGTTTGTTTTCGGCATATAAGCGATATAATACTGTAATCGGGCATTCTGCCGACGTATTGCTATAATTGTTCTTGTTGCTTTTTTTAGAGTCAAGGATTGTATCCCCAGGAGAATTAGTTAATTTAAAGAAATATACAGCGATAAAATGTTGCCGCGGTTAAGAGTTTTGTTGTGGTTTGGATTGTTAATGGGCTGCCGACAGAACTCCGATCCGGAGCCGCCCGATACCAATCCAGAGACTTGCCTTACGCAAGCTAGGACGTACATCAGTGAAAATCGTCCCAAAGAAGCTATAAAAATATTAGAAATGGGTATGCGTATATACAATAATCATAGCGAAATTTCCGAATTGTTAGCTTCCGCTTATTTACTAGCTCAAGATGATGAGTTGGCAGCTTTCTACTTCGAGCAAGCCGCCAGTTTATCCGAACTAAAGTATTACTGTTATTTCAAAGCAGCCGAAATTTATGAACGATTGAAGGATTATGACCAAATGCGCCTCTGTTATGAGTGGTATTTGGGCGTATTACCCGAGGATAGCGAAGTGCAAGTTAAATACGCCAACGCGCTGATAGGCAATCATCAAAAAAAGAAAGCGCTGCCTATTCTCATGGCTCATGGTCGCAATGATATCGCCGCCCAAATCCAAATTGCAGAACTTTTTTTTGAATTTGGAAATTATATCCAAGCGCGCAACTGGTATCTCTTGACATTGGATTGGGAAAAGAATCACCACAACGCCTTGAAAGGGCTTTGGAAAGTTGGCCTATTGCTTAAAGACTGGGAAATGCTATACAAAGCAGGAACGGGATTGTTAGAGCTAGGCATAAAATTCATGGATAGCATTCCTTTGGAAACGCTTATGCAAAATATAGAATTAAGGCAAAAAGCTTGGAAGGCGTTAAGTACCCTTGAAATCAATTTTGGTCGAATCGTCTTGCCAATGTTCTTCTCAGAAGAAGCAGCGCAAGTTCAAAGGCAGGGAGGGCAAGCCGATGGATGGCCACCCATTGCCGATGCGAAGAACCAGAATACACCTCCAGCGAAGAAGTTGCTTACTAAAGGGGAAAAAATAAAAGAATTCCAGATTCAGGTTCAACAAGCGAAGGACAATAGTGATTTTGATGGCGCCATTACAGTTTTATGGCGCATTCTCGGTTTAGATGGAAAAAACATAGAAGCCTGGATTGATTTAACGGATTGCCTTTTGAGGACCAATAGATATGATATTGCGGAAATGACCATTCAAGAAGTCATTAAATTTTGCCCTGAGCGGGTAGATTTTCATCTTACTTATTTAGACATCGTCCTTCGGACTCATAACAGTACGGACTACGTACGCATTTTGAGGACAACGAAGCAAAAATTTCCTAAAAATGCGGATGTATGCCTTTTATGGGCCTATGCGAAGGAGATATACATTGGCGATTCTTTAGGCGCGAAGCATTCTTACGAGAAATTTTTAAAATTGGCTCCGTCGGGGCATCCGGAAATTTCAAAGGTAGAGCGTTTACTCAAAGCCTATCCGGAGGAACAACGATGACAGAAGAGCAAGACATCGCAGCACAAGAAAGTCAAGAAGCAGAAGCACGATATCGGCGAATTAAGTTGGTTAAGCGACTTTTGAAGTACGTTCCTCGGCGGAGTAATCTTCATCGTTATCCGATTTTAAAGTATTTTGCGAACACAGCGCGGCAGCGGGCATATTTATGGTCATTCCGTGTTACGGAAGCTGTTCCGGCGTTATACGCAGGATGGATTCTGACCTTAGTACCGGTGATGTCGATTCAGATTGCGGTTGCGTGTATTCTAGCTTTTTTATTTCGAGCGAATGTCATGATTTTAGTGGCATTACAGTTTGTTTCGACGCCATTTACGGTACCTTTTTTATGGTACATTGCCTATAAGGTAGGGGCATTTTTCGTTAGCAAGTTAGGGACGGAGGAGGTACAAGTGATCAAGCAATCCTATGAGCAAGTTGGTTTCGAGAAGATGAGTGATTTTTTCACTCACGGGGAGCAGTGCATTCGGTGGTTTTTCACGACCACGCTTGGAGGGATTATCTTAGGAATGATCATGGGGCACATCAGTGCAATGATTTATAAGTACTTTGCCGATCGCTATAGTATGAAGTCCAAAGAATCCCACCTTGCGGATTGATTCAGATTTTCGGAGGAAAATCGACGCTATACTTCCATGACCGAAAGCTGAAGGGATATCATCTATACAGAATGGATAAAGAAATAGAGCGGGACATTTTTTCAGGGCATAGAAAAAAAACAGATAGGGTTTAGGGTTCAAATTTTTAGGGAAAGTGATCCACAGCATAGATTGACTTCCACTTCCGACGTCAGGGCAAGAAAACATTGACAAAGGGACAGAAAAAGAAGATATAAGCAATTGCATGAGAGGGGGATTAGCTCAGTAGGTTAGAGCATTTGCTTCACACGCAAGGGGTCAGTGGTTCGAGTCCACTATCTCCCACCAAAAGGGCTGGGTTAGTGGTTCGAGTTTGCTATCTTCCGCCAAAAGGGTTGGGTTAGTGGTTCGGGTCCGCTATCTTCCACCAAAAGGAGCTTTAAGTTATTTTAGCGAATTCATTTTCGAAGTCGGAGATCATCACGGACCACACTTATAATCCAAGCCATGGGAGCACATGTTGCTCTTATAGCGGTCTGTATAAGTTGTCTAGTTAGAATATCTAATGGGTCGTTGGGAAGTTTTTCTGATTTCACGTTTTTCATGTAATCTTCATACGTTTTATTAAAAGTTTCTTCGTCGATTCTGTCTTCAAAACCAATAAAAGCCCTGACATCATTTGCTAATATTGCTATTCTTTTCGTGCTTTTGTTTTCGACCACCTTTAATTCTTCATCTTTATTTAAAATACCAACGATCTTTTTTGCGGTTTCGGTTTCAATGGAGTTACTATCCATATATTTCCTACGCATCTTTTCATTTTCATCTTCGCTGTCATATGATTTGTTGCTACGTTGAATATTATAATTGAGCATCATTTCTTTATTCACATTTCTAGATTCTTGAATTGCACCTTGATCGTTCAGCAATAACAACGCTTTTGCTAATTTCTCGGCAATGATATTCTTATCCTCTTGACTTATTTTACCGCTTTTTAAAGCAAAAAACAAACCTCCAAAATCTCCACTGCCACTCAAATCAAGATAAGGTTTTTTTAAAGATTGATTTTCAGTATACACTTTTATGAAATCATCGACAACAGAGAGATCTTTATTATCTGAAAATTCTTTTAAACAGGAACTTAATTTTAAACTCAAAGCACCTTTACTGACGTATCCTACCGTCCTTAAAGCATCTTGTTGTTCAGGTGTTAGTTCTAAATCTTTATTGTATCCAATCTTCATAAGTTTTACATAGGCATCAAAATTGAGAAGCATTTTAGGTTGAGCGATGATGAAGGTATCGATGGCTTGTTTAGGATCTATATCCGCAAGTAAGGAAATAAGTAAACTATTTTTAGCGATCAGCGCATCATCCTTTGCTGCTTCAAGATTTTCAATGGGTTGCTGCAAATTTTGCAGTAAAACAGATTGCAAAGCATCTTTATTGTTATTCGCAATTAACTTTACTGCAGCAGAATCAACTTTGTTTAAAGTCTCCAACGTGCTAGAAAAACTCTTTACCGCTTCAAGGTTAAGAGTTTTCTCCTGATGAAGTTCCTACTGATTTCAGGATGTTCTCTAAGTCGGATTTTAAAGTTTTTTCATTTTTATTCACAATTAATTTTGCCATATTAGGATCAACCCTATTTAAATCCTCTAGAGCGCTAGAAAAACTCTTTACTGTTTCAAGGGCAGAAGTTTTTGATTCCATGATGCCGCTAAAGTTAGGTTTGGGTTTACATTTGCATTTTGAAAAAGAAAATTGACTTGCAGCTTTAGCCTTTCTGAAACCGATGCTTTTGGTTATTACTCGATTTTCTTGATTGATATCATGCCTTATCGAAGATCGACCTACAAGCGAAGTATTGATTGACGGCTCAGGTGACTGAGATTTTGAAGTTGGATGAGTCTGAAAAAAATTAGAAATCCGGGAAAACAAATTTACATTGAACATGTCATAATTCTATAGAATAATTTCAAAATGTAAAATCTTTTTACTATAATTCACCAACATCCCTCACATCATCATTGTGATGAAGATCTCGATTTGGAAGCAAAGATCTATAATTTATTTATTCTTCAAAGCTTTCATCTTACTTTTGCCCGAAAATCTTTTGCTGCTTCGAGATCTTTAATGGGTTGTTGCAAATTATTGGGTAAAAACGGGGTTTTAAACGTTTTTATTTTTATCTAAATTGATTTTGCTGTATCAGGATTAACTTTATTTACATTTTTTTAGAATACTGACGAAACCTCTTGATTGCTTTAGAAGTTTCTGATTTTGAGGCATTGACTGAAGTGGATTTTAGGGCTTTTTGAGTATTATCCACAATGGATTTTGTTGCATCAGGATTAACTTTATTTAAAATCTTCAGAACGCTGTCGAAATCCTCTTTTGCTATAGAAGTCCCTAATCTCGGGATGTCGACTAAAGCGGATTCTAGGGCTTTTTGTCTATCATACACAAGTGATTGTGCTGTAACAGGATTAACTTTATTTACATTCTCTAGAACGCTGACGAAACTCTTGACTGCTTCAAAAGTTCCTGGTTTCAAGATGTCGCCTAAAGCGCATAATAGGTCTCTTTGACTATTATGCACAATGGATTGTGCTGTAACAGGATTAACTTTATTTACATTCTCTAGAACGTTGACAAAATTCTTGACTGTTGCAAAAGTTACTACGCCTAAAGCGGATTCTAGGGCTTTTTGACTATCATCCATAATGGATTGTGCTGTAACAGGATCAACTTTATTTAAAGTCTCTAGAATGCTGTCGAAATTCTTTTTTGCTATAGGAGTCCCTAATCTCTGGATATTGGCTAAAGCGGATACTAGGGCTCTTTTACTATCACTATCATCCACAATGGATTGTGCTGTAACAGGATTAACTTCATTTACATTCTCTAGAATGCTGACGAAACTCTTGACTGCTTCAGAAGTTTCTGATTGCAGGGTGTTGGCTAAAGCGGATACTAGGACTTTTTTACTATCACTACCATCTACAATGGATTGTGCTGTAACAGGATTAACTTTATTTACATTCTCTAGAATGCTGACGAAACTCTTGACTGCTTCAGAAGTTCCTGATTGCAGGGTGTCGACTAAAGCGGATACTAGATCTTTTTGACTATCACGCACAATGGATTGTGCTGTACTAAGACTAACTTTATTTAAAATCTTTAGAATGCTGACGAAACTCTTGACTGCTTCAGAAGTTCCTGATTGCAGGATGTTGACTAAAGCGAATTGTAAAGCTTTTTTGTTGCCATCCACAATTGATTTTGCTGTTTTAAGACTAACTTTATTTAAAGTCTTTAGAACGCTGATGAAACTCTCGATTGCTTCAGAAGTTCTTGATGGCAGGATGTTGACTAAAGCGGATTCTAAAGCTTTTTGATTATCACTCACAATTGATTGCGCTGTATTAAGATTAACTTTCTTTAAAGTCTTTAGAATGCTGACGAAACTCTTGATTGCTTCAGGGTTGACTGCTTCAGAAGTTCCTGATTGCAGGATAACGCTGATGAAACTCTTGATTGCTTTAGAAGTTCTTGATGGCAGGATGTTGCCTAAAGCGGATTCTAAATCTTCACTATTATTCAAAATTAATTTTACTGTCTCAGGATTAACTTTCTTTAAAGTCTTTAGAATGCTGGCGAAACTCTTGACTGCTTCAGGATTGAGTGCTCCAGAAATTTCTGGTTTCAGGATGTTAACTAAAGTGGATTTTAAAACTCCTTTCTTTTCATCCACAATTGATTGTGTTGTACCAGGATTAACTTTCTTTAAAGTCTTTAGAACGCTGATGAAACTCTTGATTTCTTCAGAAGTTCTTGATGGCAGGATGTTGCCTAAAGCGGATTCTAAATCTTCACTAAAAATTGATTTTACTGTCCCAGGATTAACTTTATTTAAAAGCTCTAAAATCCTAGCGAAACTCCTAACTGCTTTAAGATTTCCTGATTCCAGGGTGTTGACTAGAGTGGATTTTAAAGTTTCTTCATTTTTCTTCAAAATTGATTCTACTACCTTGGAATTAACTTTATTTAAAAGCCCTAAAATCCTAGCGAAACTCCTAACTGCTTTAAGATTTCCTGATTCCAGGGTGTTGACTAGAGCGGATTCTAAAGCTTCTTGATTATCACACACAATTGATTGTGCTGTATCAGGATTAACTTTCTTTAAAGTTTTTAGAATGCTGCCGAAACTCTTGACTGCTTCAGAAGTTCCTGGTTTCAGGATGTTGCCTAAAGCGGATCTTAAAGTTTCTTCATTTTTCTTCAAAATTGATGCTACTACCTTAGAAACTACCTTAGAATTAACTTCATTTAAAAGCTCTAAAATCCTAGCGAAATTCTTGACTGTCTCGACTGCTTCAGCGAAACCCTTGATTGTCTTGACTGCTTCAGAAGTTCCTGATTTCAGGGTGTCGCTTAAAACGGATTTTAGATATTTTTTATTTTTTTTCACAATTGATTTTGCTATATTATGATTAACTTTGTTTACATTCTCTGAAATGATGGCTTTGTTTACATTCTCTAAAATGCTGGCAGAACTCTTGATTACTTCAAGAGTTTTTGATTTCAGGGTGTTGTTTAAAACGGATTTTAGATCTTTTTTATTTTTTTCCACAATTGATGCCACAATTGATTTTACTGTCTCAGGATTAACTTTACCTAAAGTCTCTAGAACGCTAGCGAAACTTTTTATTGCTGTAAGTGTTCTTGATTTCGATTTCAGGATATTCCCTAAGGTGAATTCTAAAGCTTCCTTATTATCATTCAAAATTGATTTTGCTACGTCAGAATTAACTTTATTTAAGACCTCTAAAACCCTAGCGAAACTCTTAATCACGTCAGGACTTCTTGGTTGCGATTTTGAGATGTCGCCTAAAATGCGTCCTATAATTTCTTTATTTATAATCACATTTTTCTTTGTAGATGTATTCTCTATAGGTACACTTTTTACAAATGTCTTTGCCATCTTGGGGGCAATTTTATTTAAAATCTCTAGGATACTAGCAAAACCTTCCGCAGCACTATCCATTACTTCCTCAGAAACTTTAAAAATCAAGTTCAAGCTGTAAGGCAAAAACTTTCGCAACCATTTTTCATTCTTATTAACAAATTTCTTCACAAAATCAGGGGTAATTCTATTTAAAATCTCTAGAGCGTTAGCGAAATTCTTTGCCATGTTAGGATCTTGATTGAACGGTGTTGGCCCTTGAGTATCGTATTCTTGAGGAACGTTAAAAAACCGGTCCAGATAGTCCTTAAAAACCTCCTTTTCGAATGCGAATGTGTCGGGGACTATTTCTTCGCGACATTCGGCGCGTACGCTTTCACGACTGTCGTCGACTTTTTTTTCGCGACATTTAGCCATAAGTTCTTCAAGTATATTAGGGGAAGCTTCATTTAAAATCTCTAGGAAACTAGCGATATTTACAAACATTGATTTATCTATCCTTTGGTCGGGGTACGAGTACATATTCATGAGGCCTATAAACGTTGATTGTAGAATCTCTTTATTGTTTTCCGCAAAAGCCTTCACTGCTGTAAGATAACAATCTGGTGTATTGTTTTTCAAGCGTTGTACGTCATCAAAAATACTCGTAAAATTTTGTATACACTCAAAATCTGTCATCTCAGAATCTGGTGTCATTGTTGTAGATTTGTTTATAGACCTTTCAAATCCATCTAATGTAGATTTTCCAAGTCCATCTAAGGGAGTGGGAGTTAATGTTGATACGGCGCAATCAATTATAAATGAAAACAAAAATATTTTAAAACTCGTTCTGCTTAATAATTTGCAACAGCCCAGGAATCTCGAAGCAGCCAAAGATGATGAGCTTGCAATCTTACCCCTTTCAAAATTGAAAATTGTGGTTGGCAGATAACTCTTTCGATTGCTATCCTGCACTATCGAAGAACTTCGATTTTTAGATGAAGTTCTGATTGACGGCCCAGTTGACTGAGATTTATTAGAAATCTGTGAAGGCAAATTTACATTGAACATGCCATAATTCTATAAAATAACTTTAAAATGCAAATCTTTTTACTATAATTCGCTAACAGCCCTCATATCATCACTGTGATGAAGATCTCGATTTGGAAGCAAAGATCTATAATTTATTTATTCTTCAAAGCTTTTACGCTACGCTCGCCCGAGATATTTTCCTGTTTCAGTACTAACGCGGATTATATCTCCCTCCTTGATAAATAAAGGCACTTGAAGGACGAGCTCGCTTTCCGTCTTCGCTGGCTTTTGTACATTTGATGCGGAATCCCCTTTGACACCTTCCGGAGATTCTATGATCTTCATCGCTATGGAAGCTGGTAAGTGTACCTCTAGCGGTTTGTCGTCGACAAAAAGGAGATCATAAGCGTGATTGGGAATGAGGTACGGTTTCTGTTCAGCAACGAGATCCGGCGGCAATACGACATCCTCAAAGGTTTCTGGATGCATAAAGTGTATCCCTTGATCATCTTCAAAGGAATATTCAAGGGCCTTTGTCGAAATGTGGCAGAATTCTACGTTTTCTGTACTGCGAAATTTGACGACCGTTGAAGATCGCGTATCCAGATTGCGAAGCGTGGTTTGAATAAACCCCGCCTGTCGCCCTTGAGTGCGATGAAGCATCTCTATCACTAAATGCGGAACCCCTTGATAAAGAATTACCTTCCCTTTACGAATATCTGTCGGCGACGCCATAGTCGATTTACTTGTTGAAAATTTTTGGAAAATCAAGTGCGAAGTTTTCTGCGCTCTTATGAAACGACCTATCGATACGCTAAAGTTTTGTTCATAACATTTCGTTGCGGCTACTATTCTTTATTCCATAAAAAGTCATGTTGTTCAAGCATTTTAGATTGCCATCGAAGGATTCGATTCACTATTTCTCGAAACAATGATGCTCCTTTATCGCTTGTTATTTTTCCCCATATTTATCGTCATTCTTTTTAAAAACTTGCCTAAGATATTAAGACGCGGCACCTATGGTGTGGATTTAAAGCATCGATTCGGATTTTTACCCTATCTGCCAAAATCTGGAAAAAAACGCCTATGGATTCAAGCAGTCAGTGTCGGCGAAGTGAATGCAATCATGCGACTGGTCACCTTGCTCAGCCAAGAATACGAAATCGTTTTGACGACGACGACAACGACAGCACGCAAGATGATTGAAGAGCGGTTGCTCGAAAGTATCTTATTACATGGTTATTTCCCTTGGGATTTTTATCCATGTAGCTGTCTCGCTTGGTCGCGTTTACAACCCGATGGAATCGTTCTCGTTGAAAGCGAGTTATGGCCAGAACATATGGCACAGGCTAAACGAAGGCACGTTCCAATTTTCTTGGTTAATGGCCGTCTATCGGATCGTTCATTTAGCCGTTATTGTCGCTTCCCCAAATTGGGCCGTTGGATTTTTAACCCATTGGACTTTATTGCTGCCGCATCGGAACAAGATCGCGCGAGAATTGCTTCATTCTATGATAAAAAAATCGATAATTTTAGTAATATGAAGTTTGATAGCGCTGTACCTTTATTGTCACCATTAGAGCGAAAAAATCTAAAAGAGGCCCTTGGATTCGATAACAATGCGTTAGTCATTGCAGGGTGTTCAACTTGGCCGGGCGAAGAAGCTTTACTGCTCAAAGCGCTAGGTAAGATCTGGGAAAGCCAAGAAAAAATGGGACGTAAATTCGCTTTATTGCTTGTGCCGCGCCATGCAGAGCGCTGCCGAGCATTAATTCAATGGCTCAAAAATGAGTGCATCCTTTTTTCTCAGCGATCGTTAGGAGTTGCAACAAAAAAGGTTCCTCTATGTTTGGGCGACGTGACAGGAGAGCTAGCCCAATTGGTTCAAATCGCCGACTTGGCATATATTGGGAAAAGTTTGGCTCCTAACGAAGGAGGGCAAAGCCCTATAGATGCGGCGATGGCAGGCATCCCGATCATTTATGGAGATCGTATGACCAATTTTCGCGATATCTGCGAACAGCTAGAGCGAGAAAATGCGGCAATCAAGGTCAAAAATGAAGATGAAGCTATCGAAGCCATCGTCGGGCTTGCAGGAAATGCTCAGCGGCGACAAATTTTAGCGAAAAATGTCCGTCGCTGTTTCGAAAGTAATCGAGGCGCATCGGTTAAAACCTACGATTTTATCCGGAAGGGATTGGGATCTTTTCATTGGGCGTAAATCAAATTTCTACTATAGCCGCTATAAGATTACTGGAGGGGAAACAAAACTATAAGCCTGGACAAAGGATGAATTTAAGGTGGAAGCAACGCTCTTTGTTCGAAATATGTAAGACTATCGCATTACGAGAAATGAAGACATTAAATAATTTAAAGAATTTATTGGAACGTATTGCAAAATTAAAGATACTCGTCATTGGAGATCTGATGTTGGATCGCTATATTTTCGGCGATGCCCATCGAATTTCTCCGGAGGCTCCCGTACCCGTTGTTGATGTCGCTCAGGAAAAGGAAACGTTAGGAGCTGCGGGTAATGTATCTTTAAATTTGCGATCGATAGGTGCTAGCGTCGAAGTATTAGGGACCTTTGGCCAAGATAGCTACGGAAAATATTTGGGACATTTATTATCAACCCATGGCATTCGGTGGCATCCTAGCTGTCGACGCAAGGAGGTTCGGACGATACTTAAAACACGTATTGTCGTCCGCAATCAACAGTTATGTCGTTTAGACATTGAGGATCGACCTAAGCTCTACCATTTGGAGAAAAATACATATTTAGAAACGTTATTGGCGAATGTAAATCGATATAATGGGATTATTTTCTCCGATTATGCCAAAGGAACGATCACGCAATGGGTAGCCGATGAAATCATTAAAGCCGCAAAGGCCCATCATGTTATCGTTACCGTTGATCCCAAGCCTAAAAGCGACGTGCAATTCTGGGGTATGGATCTCTTGAAGCCCAATAAATCGGAAGCCCTGGAGATGCTTGGGATGAACAATATTCGGGATGCTTTTAATCCTGAGGCCGTTTGCCATAGGCTTTTCAGCAAATATCATCCTAAATCTTTAGTCATTACGTTGGGGCAAGAGGGAATGCTCATCGCAGAAAATGGGAAAATTTTGGAACAAATTCCCAGTGATGCTCGAGAAGTCTTCGATGTTTCTGGAGCTGGAGATACGGC
>JAITAK010000074.1 GCA_031284165.1 Puniceicoccales bacterium | reverse complement strand
CTCCAGCCTCCTGGACCTGGATGTGCCCCGCGGCTCCGCCGCGGGGCGGTGAAATATCACTCAACTAATGCGGAGAGTTTCAAAAAATTCGCTTTTAATTCTTCACTCTTAGCTACATTTTCATCCAACAAATCCTGTACGCCCGCAATGACACTTTCTGGAGCACGGGTTAAAAAGTCCTCATTATGTAGTTTCTTTTTGCTAATTTCGATATATTGTTCCAATTGTTCGATTTCGCGTTGCAAGCGTTCCCTTTCTGCCGCAACGTCCAAACTTCCCGCTACATCGATATAAAATACCCCCAATGTGGTCACTACAGCAGGTAATTGCAAAACTTCGTTGGTTCTGTCAAAAAGTTTTGTCAGAAGTAGATATTTTATATGCTTTAAATGGTGCTGAATGATGCCTTCTGCTGCGGAATCCGCTTTAAAATAGAATTGCACATTGCGCTTCGCTGATAAACCGTATTGCGCTTTTAACGCACGGGTTGCAACCACTAATGCTTGAATTGCATCAATTTCTGCGATGAATTGTTCGCCATGGCTTAGGTCAATTTTTTTTAAATATTTCCTTAGTTGCGCGCGGCTTTCCAAGGGCTCCTCGCTTAAAAACCGCGTTCCGTAGGCCTGGGCGTGCCATAGCTCCTCGGTGATAAATGGAATGAAAGGATGAAATAAAAGGAGTAACTGGCGCAATAGGAGGTCGTGAATAGCCAATACGGAAGCGTTGGTGTGCACCTTCGAAATCTCGATATACCAATCGCAGTAATGATTCCAGAAAAATGTGTACAAAGTTTGGACGGCGCAATTGAATTCATAATTCTCTAAAGCGTGCTCAAATTCTTCGACAACGATTAATAATCTTTTTAAAATAGCCCTATCATCTACTTCCAGTACGACATCATCGATGCGCTCCACGATAGCGGTTATAGAGCTGCGATCGCCATCCAAGGAACTTTGTTGACGAAAACGAAACGCATTCCACAGCTTTGTACAGAGTTTCTTCCCTTGCGCAACGCGTTCCTCAGCAAATAAAATATCCTGTCCTTTCGGTGCCATGGAAAGCAATCCGATCCGTACACCATCGGCACCATATTTTTCAATAAGATCCAAGGGGTCCGGTGAATTTCCTAAACTTTTAGACATCTTCTGTCCCTGAGCATCGCGGATAATTCCTGTAAAATAGACATTTTTAAAAGGAATACGCCTTTGAATTTCATCATGAGGTAGAAGCGCTTCTCCGCGCATCGATGAATCTGTCTCTTCATCGCCCAGCAAATTTAATCCTGACATGACCATCCGTGCTACCCAAAAAAATATAATATCGGGTCCTGTAACGAGATCCGCCATGGGATAAAAATAATCAAACCCCATTTGAGCCATGGCCTCTTTGTTGGGCCATCCTAAAGTCGCTAGAGGCCAAATGGCGGAGGAGAACCAAGTATCTAAAACATCTTCATCTTGTTCCCAGTTTTCGGGATCTTTCGGGCAATCTACGGAGACATGCCAATGTTTGGGATCGTCGCGTTTCATGCCTTTCTGGTACCATACCGGAATGCGATGGCCCCACCATAGTTGGCGACTGATACACCAATCCTTAAGGTTATCGAGCCAGTGCGCATAAGTTTTAGTCCAATGCTCAGGGCGGAAACGAATCATTTTTTCTCTAATGGCAATCTTGGCTTCTTCGACCCGCGGGTACTTCAAAAACCACTGTTCTGATAATACGGGTTCGACGGGTACACCAGCCCGCTCTGAAAATCCTACGTAATTGACGTAATCTTCTGTTCGCCAAAGGGCGCCTTTTTCTTGAAGGTCAGCTTCAATCCTTTGGCGAGCTTCAAAGCGATCCATACCTTGAAATTTCTGACCGGCCCATCGATTGAGTCTCCCATCTTTATCGATGACACTTACCGTAGCTAGACCATGACGTTGGCCGATTTCGAAATCGGTGGCATCATGAGCAGGCGTTATTTTTAAAACACCGGTACCGAAATCTTGTAATACTGCTTTATCGCCGATAATGGGAATGAATTTATGTCCGATAGGCTGCCAACAGTGTAATCCGATGAGGTTGTTATAGCGTTCGTCATCGAGATGAACGGCTATGGCAACATCGCCCATGATCGTTTCAGGACGAGTTGTAGCGACGACTAAAAATTCTTCTGGCCTTTCGACAATCTCATATTTGATATAGTAGAGCAAGGAATGCTGTTGCCGCATGATGACTTCTTCATCGCTGAGCGCTGTCATTGTCACCGGACACCAATTGACGAATCTTACTCCTTTATAAATATAACCTTGCCGATATAATTTTACAAAAGCGGAAAGAACAGCATGAGAATAATCGGGATCCAGTGTATGTTTCATGGCAGACCAATCGCAGGAAACTCCCAGTTTTTTCAATTGTTCAAGAATAATCGTTCCGTGTTGATCGCGCCAACGTTTCGCCGACGTTAAAAATGCCTCACGTCCGAGATCGTAGCGTGTTTTTCCCTGTCTTGCGAGTTCTTTTTCCACTTTAATCTGTAGGGAAATGCCAGCATGATCAGTACCGGGGATCCACAAGACGGACTTATTTTTTTGCCTAGCATAGCGGATAAGCACGTCTTGGATGGTGCTGTTGAGAATATGACCCATGTGAAGAATACCCGTGACGTTAGGGGGAGGGATAGGGATGGCATAGGCAATTTTTTGATCGGAAATTTTCCGGGTGAAGAGGTTATTTTCGAGCCATTTCGCATACCATTTTTGTTCCAAATCACCGGGCACATAAGAAACATCAATCATTTTCTTTTTTTAAAAGAGAGTTAAATTGAAAAATGAAGAATTAAAAGCATAAAATAAGCCCTTTTGCGATGACCTATGAAAAATATTCCCGCGAAAAACTATCATATTAGGCGTGAAATTCATACCAAACAGAGTTGACTATTGACAACAGAGGGATAAATTTGAAACTTATTTGTGGGTTAGGTACTATGCAACTTCACAGCCGGCTAACTCCACCAGGTCCGGAAGGAAGCAATGGTCGTCAGGTATTGGGTGTGCTGTAGATCGCCTAACCTTTTAGCGTTACCCTCTCACGTATTTAGTTCCCTCACGTGTTTGTTTGCGTGTTTAATCTCTTTGTGTATTATATATTTAGCTTCCTCGTGTATTTAATCTTTTCACGTGTTAGCTTAAAGTAGAATGTAAATTTCTACGACTAGGGAGCAGCTAATTTTTAATTATTATTACTGTTTTTGATCTATATTTATATTCTTTTTATTTTTTTGATTTATTTTTTATATATTTCTGCTATTCTTCATCCATGATGAATGGATTAAGTGGAATTAATAGTCAGATAAGTAATATTTTCATTGCAGCCGGAGATAAAGGAGTAGGAGAAATCCAAAATGCCCAAGATTTATTTAGACATATAGAACAGGCAAACCCATCGGCTATCAATGGAAAAATTCAAATAAGCCTGGGTCAAGGCGGCGAAGTGAAAACTATAGGTGTTACTCATAGGGCATGTAGTGATCTTTCAAGGATGTTAGTAAACAACTGTAAAGGACATCTCATTCCGTTTATGGATGAAAGCGGAGTAAGCGGCGAAGAGGGTGAAAAAAAAAGGGCTCTAGCGCTGGCTCGTTTCATGAAATGTTCCCCGGAAATGCAGGGTGCTTTACTCCAGACGAATAATAGTGTAAAGCTTGCACAATTTTTAGAAAGTGCTGGAAGTTTAGACAATAAAGACTATAGTAAAAAATGTGATGAAATTGCGAAAGATGTCGGCGTTAAATCAAGTTCGCAGACAGAAGCTAAGGACGCAGCAAAGAATCGATCTTCCGAAATGTCAACCTCCGATCCAACATCGGCAAAAGGCGCCAGTAATGGAAACTCATCAAGAAAATGGGAATTTGTTGGAAAAAATAAAGATATACAACAAGCCGTAGTACAGGCTATGGAAGCGCCGAATCAGAAGGTTAATATTGGTGGGCTAGAGGGCAAAATTGATCAGGCCGATTTTAAAGATCTGCAAGAACTTGTGAATTTATACAATGGCCTCAATCGACAAGGAACTGAACCGAAAGAGTTATCAAGCACGCAGAGGGGATTTGTCGGAGAACAAATTCTGAAACGCCTGAATCAGCAAGGAAAGCAATCCGTAGAGCAAAAGGATTACACTGGAGATAATCAAAGACAAGTCGCCGCCGCTATTTTCGATGGAACCGCAATTAATGAGAAACTTATGGGCGGTGATCCTGATTTAGAAGAACTAGCAAAAGCTTATAATAAAGCATTAGGAGATGGGACCAACGGCAGAAATGAGTTTGTGCTTAGAAATCTAGGTGAGCGCATTATGAATGCTTTGGACGCAAAATCTAAGGAATCTGTTAACGACGAAAGTGCGGCAGTCAATAATCGTAGTGCAGACTCATCAACATCAACCGTAGAAACCAACTCGAAAGTAGAGGAAAAGTCAGAAATAAAGAATTTAAATCAAACTTCTAATGTCGATCATAAGGACTCATCAACAGATACTTTGGCCGATAGATTCAATCAAAAAATAATTGACTCGGAGAAAGGTGTGCAGAATAAGGGATCTTCTATTAAAGAACAAATTAAGGAGCTCTTAAGCCAAGGAACAGAGACAAGAGAGACGCCAGAAAATACGTCAAAAACCAACTCGAAAGTAGAGGAAAAGTCAGAAATAAAGAATTTAAATCAAGCTTCCGAAGGTCAAACTCATAATGTCGATCATGAGGACTCATCAACAGATACGAAAGATACTTTGGCCAATAAATTCAATCAAGGAGTAATTAACTCGGAGATAGGTGTGCAGAATAATAGATCTTCTATTAACGAACAAATTAAGGAGCTCTCAAACCAAAGAACAGGGACAGAGACAGAAACCACACCGACCGTAGAAACCAACCCGAAAGTAAATGAAAAGTCAAAAAAAGAGAATTCGAGTCAAGTTAGCCAAGCCAATCAAGCTCCCCAAGATCAAACTCCTAATGTCAATAAGCAGGGCTCATCAAAAGATACTTTGGCCAATAAATTCAATCAAGGAGTAATTAACTCGGAGATAGGTGTGCAGAATAATAGATCTTCTATTAACGAACAAATTAAGGAGCTCTCAAACCAAGGAACAGGGACAGGGACAGAAACCACATCGACGGGAAAGTCAGATAATTCATCAATAAAGTCGGATCCATCAACTAAAGAGACCGGGACAGAGACAGAAACCAAATCGACGGGAACAGAAGTAGAGAAAAAGTCAGATGATCCATCAGTTAAAAGGACAGAAGAGAAAATTACGATAGAGAAGAAAGTGGAAGTATCAATTAAGGCAAAGATAAAAGTAGAGGGAAAGCCGAATGATCCATCAACTCAAGAGACAGGGAGGATCGATGCGCCAGAAAATACGTCAGCAACCACACAGACGGAACCGAAAGTAGGGGAAAAATCAGATGATCTATCAGCTAAAGAGACAGGGAAGATCAATACGCCAGAAAATACGTCAGCAACCACACAGACGGAGGATTCAAGTCAAGTTAGCCAAGCTAACGCACCCAAAGTCGGCTTAACGACTAGGTCAGTCGATGAACCCTTCCAAGGTGAGGCAATCAATATTAATAAATTATCACCAGAACAAATCAATAACATGTTGGGACGCGTTGATGAAGTATTGGGAAATAATGCCGTGGATCGTATGATCCAAAGTTTAGTACCTAAAAATATTCGTAATACTAATGTGAACCGCGCTAAAAAATATGTTGTGGGAATGCTAGAGTCCATGCCGGAAAAAAATCGCCAGGCATTTTTAGAAAATCCAAAAGAACTTGAACGTATCGTCCAAATGGCCATTGTTACCTCTACGACCTCTAAGGCTAATATTGTTCGAAGTATTTGCAGTGCTAGCAATAGCGAAAACAGTATAGCTAGTCTGTATCCGGCGATTCCTAGCACGCTTCAAAATAACCTTGCTGTACTTCAAGGCTTATCTTATTTTGAATCGGTGATTAAGCATTCTAAAAAACTTAGCGAGCCTCAGCGAGAGAATATACGCGATATTATCAATCGCTTCTTTCAACAAATGAAACAAGAAAATGGAGAAAAAAATCTTCAACCACCTGACAGTGCAGTCGATTTTACAGCAGCACTTTTGGCAAAAATAAAGGAAACCAAAAATCAGGAACTATTTACACAGATTCTTATTCCGGATCTCCTTGTGCACTCCCAAGATAAGTCAGAAGGGCTCGTCAACCTTGATCATTATCTTAAAAAGGAAGTAGCGGGAGATAAAGGTATAGATAGCGATGGCGATGGATTTTCCGATTTAATCGACAACACTGATAATACTCCAACGCAAAAAGTGAGTACGGAGAATACGTCCGCGCCCAAGATATAAAGCGAAATAAATGAAAGCCAATAGCAAATCTCTATACCTTCCTAAAATTTCAACTTCAACAACGATTATGGAATGTATTCTTACTCAATGTCTGAAGCATGACTCATAATGCCTATATCGCTGGTGCGTTCTGTATAATTTGGATGATCGATCAACATTCCGCAACTTAACCCATAATTTTCATTGAAAAATTAAAAAAAAGACTCATACTGCCTATAAATTTATGAATGCAGGTGACTTTTTTGATCTCCCTAAAAGCTTAAGCGTTTTCGCCCATTTTTTTCCTTTAAATGAGCCTCCTTGGCTCTGGCTGGAAAATATAGAAAAAGCCTTAATCGCTTGTGGTCATTCTAATGCCTTAGGCATAAGACATAATTTTTTTAAGAAAGTAAAAAAGTTATTTTCTAAAAAAGAACGCCAAAGAGTCGGAAAAAATGTATATATTGCCAAAGACGTTCACTTGCCCGTCACTTGTATCATTGAAGACAATGTCTATATCGGTACTGGAACGCAAATCCATAACGGCGCATTGATTCGCCAAAATGTCATTATCGGAGAAAATTGCGTCATCGGCAACGCTTGTGAAATTAAAAATGCTTTAATTATGGATAATGTTCGCGTCGCCCATTTTAATTATGTCGGCGATTCTATTTTAGGCTCGCGTAGTCACTTATCCGCAGGCGCTATTTTATCCAATCTGCGCTTCGATGAACGACCAATCTCATTTAGAATTGGCGACGAAAAAATCACAACAAAACGCAGAAAGTGTGGCGCAATTCTCGGAGAAAATGCCCAAATCGGTTGCAATGCCGTTCTTCTTCCAGGGACACTTATTGGAAAAGATTCCATTGTTTCGACGGGAACGGTCTTCGGCGGATTTTTGGAAGATCATAAAATTGTCCGTACCCAAGCTAAAAATGTCATCGCAGAACGTAGACTATAATGATCACGGTAAAATTGATGCCAAACACTGTCGATCCTCGCAAAGAACATCTCTATCGAAAATAACCGCATATGACCTTGCTTTTTAATATAAAATATTTTTTATCGTATTGAGTTTTTTATGCAAAAATCATACAAATTAAAAAAAATAGTGTCTATTTTTACTTTAACGATGGGCTCTGCCGGATTCTTAATGGGAACAGAATTTCCGACGTTCTTTATTTCAAATCAAGAAAAAGGAAAGGAAAATTCACAGGATTATAAGCCTTCCTCGCAAGATTCTTACTTTCAGAGTTGTGAAGAATCGCCTCTAAATCCACAGGAGCTCCTTCAGTATCCTTACCCAAATGAGGAAATCCAATTGCAACAAATCCAATTGCAACAAACGTATGCATCGTTCCAAAAAATGTTTCAGAAACAAAATCAGTTGATTCAAAAGCAAATTAAAGAGATGCAAGCTCAATCATCGAATTCTGCGATACTGCAAAATGGTCTTCAAACACTGCAAAGCGATTTTAGTAAACTACTGTGTGAGCAAAATCAAGTGATCAATCAGTTATTGTCAGTACAACAAAGTTTAACCAGCGGTTTTTGGAACATCCAACAATCGACCTTGCAGCAGCTATCTCTTATACAACAGGCCGTTCCTAACTTCTCAGCAGAGTCCTCGGTAAAACAGTGGCTTACGGAGCTAAAAGCCATATTGCAGAAACTGAAGAACATAGAGCAGCAGCTCAATGATAGCAATTCGCTGATAAACGTGCATATTTCGATTACAAGTAACGATATAATGGCTGCTATGACCACAAGCCGCAACGATATGCTTAATAAGCTAGATGATATGTCGCAGAGACTGCAGGAATTAAAGCAACAACTCAGTAATAGCGAGGAATTAAAGCAACAACTCAGTAATAGCGGGGCATCTATAGACGCGCATATTTCGACTACAAGTAGCGGTATAACGACTACTGTGATCACAAACCGCGACGACAATATACTTCATGAGCTAAATGTATTGAAGCAACGGCTGCCGTCCCCTAGAGAAGAAAATTGGCTCCAACAACTAGCTTCACTTATTCGAATAGCTGTCGAGTTAGGCTTATGGATTATCATTACGGATAAAATTTACGCAATGTTACCTCAACCATATCAAGATCTGATTGACGAACTCGTAAACAGAGGGCAGGTGATACTTAGTAGCTGCGGATCGGTCATTGGGGATTACTTCAGCGTAATCTGTGACACATTAGCTGCATGGTTCAAGATAGGTCACCGCAATGCTGTCATTTTGATCGATCGTGTTTTTAGGTAGTGATAGCAGCTTCGTTTTATGGGGCTTTTATCCCTAGATTTTGCAAAGCGTTATCCATCCCTTGTGACCTCTTTTAACGACGGAATAATGTGCACTTCACGCCAACATCGCTCTTCGCTGCGGAAAAAAAGAAAAAGGTCACTTCTTGAATCATTTTGTCCTACATAAAGCTACGGGATACATAATAAATCCCGTAAAGAAAGAGGCTCGACACCTTGCGCCGGGTCTCTTTCTTGAATTTAAGTCCAAAAAACCGAAACCCGCAAGAGGTACCTATGCCAAGATATAATCGTCGATCATTGCAGAGCATGAAAAACGGACAATAATGTAACAAAAAAATCAGATTTATTGTCAGAGGAAACCCATAATTAAAAAAAATCACCCGGACAGGTGTCTTTTCATGGAGAATATCATGGAGGTAATCTCAACGCTCAAATCATTGGCTTTACGGTTATGGCGGAGAGAGAGGGGTTCGAACCCTCGATACCATCGCTGGTATGCCGGTTTTCAAGACCGGTGCAATCGACCGCTCTGCCATCTCTCCATTTAAAGTACTCAATGTAATTTTAAAAACGCTTCAGCACGCGCTAAATCATCAACGGTATCAACACTTATCCCTGGCATCGTATCTTTAATTACCCGTATGGGAATTCCATTTTCTATAAAACGCAATTGCTCCAAACGCTCTGCTTTTTCTAAAATACCTTCAGTCCATGTCCAATAATAGGTCAGCACTGCCTTAGGATAACCGTAAATGCCTATATGTCCCCAAAATTGATGTCCTTCCGGCCATGTCGTTCGCTCTTCCTTATCGCGCAAATAAGGGATTGGACTGCGCGAGAAGTAAATAGCCCGATCGTCTTTATCGATAACAACTTTGACACGATTGGGATCGAAAAGCATCGCTGCAGAAGTTATGGGATAAATCGCCGTCCATAGGGAAGCTTCAAAGCTGCTGGCCCTACAGATCATCTTCTCAAGAAGCTGTAGCGCAATGAAAGGCTCATCCCCTTGGACATTCACGATAAAATTGCCTTTAAGCTCCCTTGCAACCGATGCGATGCGTTCTGTACCCGATATACAATCCTGGGAGGTTAAGATAGCCCTGAATCCCCAAGAATTCACTAAAGCTGCTACCTCTGTTTCATCAACTAATGCCACAATCTCTTCAATACCCTGAACGGTCTTGATACGCTCTAAAACCCTTCTCAGAAGCGGCATTCCTCCCAAAGGTTTTAAGATCTTCCCAGGAAATCTCTGAGAAGCAAAACGTGCAGGAACCGCAATGCTAACGCCCATACCCTATACTATGTATGCTATATAAGTTATAGGTCCTACGCATTTGGATCATCACGCCCCCCATAAGCGTTTCTTATGGCGATTGGACTTTGAACGCTTACTGCGTTTATGTTTGTTCATCTTTAGTCTACGTTTTTTCTTCAAATTTCCCATGATCAAGATAAATTGTAAAACTACAAAAGCCGTATGCTATGTAAAGCTTATTTTCTGGCTTTCCAATACTTATCCTCTCGTCCTCTTATCCTCTTATCCTGCGACGACACGGCGAGGCCGTAAAGTACGACCATTCAATTTTTTGCGCTAGAGTCTTGACTTCTACGTTGATCGCACTACAATTGCTCAATTATGACTTGAAATTTTTATTTTCTTCCACAATGCTATGGCCTTATGAGATTTCTAAGGGTTTGTGGCTTTTGGCTTTTCTTATTATTCCCGAATTTATGTTGTGCCCATTTTCATCGCCTGCGAAGGAATGAGCATCATTTTCGCGATTCCGCAGATCTCATAGCTTCGATGTATTCTGGGAAACAAGCGACGACTTTTGGAAAAATTCGCCTCTATTTTTACGGTGGATATCTAAGGCGAGTTGTATCGCCCATTCTTCTTTTTTCTTCATCTCACTACTCCTATTGTTTAAGTGATGAGCACGGAAAAACCATTGCTTTTTTAGATATTTCCGATTTAGCGACTTCGACGCCCCTCATCAATTATTTAGGAAAGAGGGTCAGCGTTCGCGGTATTTCTTTTCCTCACAAATATCGCGGAGTGATGGTGATTAAAGTACAGCATATGGCGATACCCGCGTATTTTTGATAGGTGACATATCGCCATAAAACCTTATTTTAAGGCGATGAATTTTTCTTTTTCCAAGGTGATCATCGAGTCGATGGGGCACGTTTTACCACCGCAGGTAATCACATCCGAAGAGATTGAAGATGTATTAGGGTCTCTCTATGAACGGTTGCGCTTACCGCGAGGGCGTCTTCAGCTCATGACGGGAATCCGAGAGCGACGCGCTTGGAAAGAAAGCACTTTACCTTCCCAAGGAAGTACGGAGGCAGCCCAAAAGGCGTTGGATAAAACTTCCATTCCACGGGAAGCGATTGCCTTACTCATCCATACCTCAGTTTGCCGCGACCACTTGGAACCGGCGACAGCAGCTTATGTACACCACAATCTCCGGCTTTCGTCACAGGCGGCCTTTTTCGATCTATCTAATGCCTGTCTTGGTTTCATCAACGGCATGGTCTTGGCGGCCTCGCTGATCGAAGGAGGACAGATTCCGGCAGCGTTGATCGTTTCTGGGGAAAATGGAAAGCCTCTTTTAGAACACACTTTAGATTTTCTCAAAGAAAATCAAACGATGACGCGTCAAGGGATTAAGTCTTATTTTGCTAACCTCACCATTGGTTCAGGGGCAGTTGCGGCAATACTCTGCCATGAATCTCTAGGCAATAAAGAAAAAACACCGTGGCGATTTAAGGCAGTTTCATCACTTTCCGATACCGAAGGCTGTCATCTCTGCCAAGGCGATGCCATCGGAAAAGATCGACTGACAATGGAAACCGCTTCGGAGGAATTAATGGGACGAGGAATTGCACTAGCCCACACCAATTGGCAGCAATTTTTGCGCTACACTGGACTCACGATAGAAACGTTGGGGCATACAATTTGCCATCAAGTGGGCGAGCGTCACCGTGCGCTGCTCTATCGCCATTTAGCATTAGACCTAGGAAAAGATTTTTCAACGTTTCCGTTTTTGGGGAATACAGGTTCTGTAGCGCTGCCATTAACTTTATCCTTAGCTATAGAAAATCGCGTTCTTACTCCAGGGGAACGCGTAGCGTTATTAGCGATTGGTAGTGGTTTAAGCTCCATGATGGCACTCGTAGAAAACGTTTAGTGTTTAGTGAGCATTAAATTTTATCCTTCGCCAAAAATTGTCTTGCACCACAAAACGCATTCCTAAGAAAGTCACATGGAAAATAAGTCTACAAATTTTCGAAAAAGAAGGACTGTTTTTTTCTGCGAAATCGAGGGCCAGGGATATTGGACCGATGCAAAAGTAAGATGTGATTTGCCCCTATGTCAAATAGAACCCTACTATGGAGAAAAAGATGCCCTATGAAGCTCTATTTCTTAGGTATTGGCGGGACGGCTATGGGCAATTTGGCGATTATGCTACAGGAACAAGGTCATCACGTATGCGGAAGCGATCAGAAAATCTACGCACCGATGCGAAATTTGCTCCTCGAACATTCCATTGAAAGTTTCGAAGGCTATTCGTCTCTGCGTTTGGCACAGCTCAATCCGGATCTCGTCGTCATCGGTAACGCCCTATCTCGCGGAAATGAAGAAGTAGAATGGCTCGTCGCGGAGAAAAAAATCCCTTACTGTTCTTTCCCTGAACTCGTTCGGCGCGAAGTCATCGCCCAACGAGACAGCATTGTAGTTTCCGGAACCCATGGAAAAACGACAACCGCTGCGCTACTTGCCCATCTCTTGGCTATTAATCACTGTCTTCCTGGCTATCTCATCGGTGGAGTACCCTTAAATTTCCCGTCAGGAGCCAACTATGGAACACCTACCTCCCCCTTCGTCATCGAAGGCGATGAATACGATTCCGCATTTTTCGATAAGCGCAGTAAATTTGTTCACTATGCTCCAAAAATTTTTATCATCAACAACATCGAATTAGACCATATCGATATTTTTCGGGATATCAAGGATATTCAGCGTGCTTTTTCTCATGGAATTAAATTAGTCCCGGGGAATGGATGCATCATTGCCAATGGCGATTCGGAAGTAATTCGCGAAATATTACCCGTAGGATGGACCCAAACTATTTTCGTAGGAAAAGGCAATCATAACGACTTTCTGATTAAAGAGGAAAAATTAACCCCACAAGGAGCGACATTTAAACTCATTGATCGCATCCATTGGGAGCAATGGATCATCAAAAGCCCACTTTTTGGAAGTCATAACGTGCGCAATGCGGCGTTGGCGATTGTCGCAGCGCAATATTACTTAAATGGCAGACTGAGGATTAATCTGGAACATTTCAAAGGCGTCAAGAAGCGGCAAGAGGTGATTTATAACGAGAATGATTTGGTGATTGTCGAAGATTTTGCCCATCATCCCACGGCAATTAAAGAGACCATCCTCGCCGTAAAACAGGCTTTCCCTGATTACAAACTCATTACGGCATTTGAGCCGCGGAGTAATACTTCCTGTTCCTCTTGTTTTCAAGAAACCTTCATTGATGCTTTTCATGGGAGCGATGAACTCTATATTGCAGAGGTTTTTAAAAAAAACTCCAAAGTTTTAGACGTCAATCAATTGGCCCAAGCTATTCATTATTGCGCCGTTAAAGTCATCGATGCTCCTACCCTTAAGTCCTTTTTTTCTCGAAAGATCAGATCCGAGAAGCAAGTCTTTCTATTCCTATCTAATGGAAATTTTTACGATATCGCAGAACATTTGAAAACAACAGCCACTTTATCATTGCCTTCATTTAAAAATTGATTATATAAGTAAAAACTTATGAATAAACATATTCAAAATTTCATCGACAGTGATGGAGAAAAACTTACAGAACATTGCTGTAAAGCGATTTCGAAGGACATGTTACATCTTCCAGGTCCTGATTTTATCGACCGCGTTTTTGTGCATACGGATCGTTCTACCGCTGTGCTCAATAATTTAATGCGCATCGCACAAACAGGTCGTTTAAAAGGAACTGGTTATATCTCTATCCTGCCTATCGATCAAGGCGTCGAACACTCTGCCGCGGCGAGTTTCGCACCTAACCCAATCTATTTTGATCCGGAAAATATTGTCAAATTGGCCATCGAAGGTGGATGTAGCGGGGTTGCATCTACACTTGGCGTTCTAGGAAGCGTCAGTCGCAAGTATGGGCATAAAATTCCGTTTATTGTTAAGCTAAATCATAATGAACTTCTGACCTACCCCAATAAATTTGATCAAATTTATTTTGGAAAGGTAGAACAGGCTCATGCTATGGGCGCTGCAGCTATCGGAGCGACGATCTATTTCGGCTCCGAGGAATCAACGCGCCAGATTCAAGAAACAAGCACGGCCTGTTGCTTAGCCCAT
>JAITAK010000066.1 GCA_031284165.1 Puniceicoccales bacterium | reverse complement strand
AAAGCTGTGGAAAATAAATTAATCACCGTGTTCATCCAGAACCTATCGGGGATTTTTAGACCAAAACAATCCAAAAGAAGTTTACTGGCCGGAGCTCCGACATAATCAAGCAATAAGGTGACCACAATTACCGTGATCCCTAAGGGAAGAAGGATAAAAAGCCCTGTCAAAAACCAATTTTTAATGATCCTGAAGAGCCCCGTAGATTTTTTACCTTTCACCGCCATACTTTACATCCTATAAATCGCCAAAGAAATACAATATTTTTTATTCAATTTCGTAGTAATCGCACACAGCGCTTTTCAGGACCTTCTATGTCTATTTGAACGTTTTTACTGATATTTCCGTTCAATTCAGGAAGATTTTCAGGCCATTCAACGACGATAATTGCGGGAGATAGACTATAATCCCAGACGCCTAAGTTTTCATGACCATTCAAGCGATAAGCATCGATATGGACCAGATTGATGATTCCTGGATAATGGGCCATAAGATTAAAGGTAGGGCTAGTTATAGGTTCTCTAATGTTCAATGCTCGAGCGATGCCTTTCGTGAAAGTCGTTTTCCCGACACCTAGGTTACCATGTAAAGCGACGACATCGCCGCACTCGAGTAATTTTCCGAAGGCCTCACCGAGATCGACAAGTGCCTTTTCGCTTGCGCATATAATCCCCGCACTAAGCTCTTCGACGGTGATGCTCTGCGCTTCTTCCGTTAAATTTGCATTCATCGGGAATTTTCATAGCGATATTTCTTTAGGGAGCAATAACGTACTCAGAACAGCGATATAATTGTACATGCCATGGACAATGATACAGGGCGTTAAATGGCCACAGCGTTCATAGAGCCATACTAAAAACATTCCCATAAAAAAAAGTGGCATCGATGCTGAAAGATTGAAATGCAACAGAGCAAAGGCTGCAGAAGTACATAACATGGCCTTAAAAGGCGACATATGCGATTTCCCGAAGCGATAAAGAAAATAACGAAAGACGATTTCTTCTTCGATGGGAACGATAATCACTGTAAAAATGATGACAGTACATAACTGCGTTCCGTTGCTCAACTCCGAACGCAATAACCCAACTAGGGCTTGTTCCTTAAGGTCGAAATGTAAGCTACGCTGTAATAAAGTGAGTACTTTATACCATAAAATGTCGAAGATATATAAAAAAGGAAGGAGTTGTATTTCCCCTATAATCGCTTGAACTATACTGTTGATAAAACGAGGTTTTATGGGATTTATAAAGGGCCAGCGTTCACTGCGGTAAAAATAAAGGAGAAGCAAAACGACGAGCGCACATTGTATCCCTCCCAAAATACAAATATTGATCAACAAATCGCTGGAGCATTGCCCAAGAGACATGGGCACTAAAAACATGATCCAAAATATTCCCGCACTAATCGCAAAGAAATGCTCTGAAGCGATTTTAATGGGATATAACCCATCTTGATGATTCGTTGGCTGACTTTTCAAAGCTTTTATAAATTTCCCATCATTTTTGATCTCAACCCGTCCATGGATCCACGACGATTAATTGAGGCGCAATGGCATAACGACACACAAAAACGTATCATTATTTTTGATAATACCGGGACTGAGTTCATTTTTAAACTCAAAGAAGATCTCATCGTTCGTCAAAACTTTCAATGGGTCGATTAAGAACTGTGGATTAAAGGCAATTTCAATCGCCTCGCCTTCATAAGTGACAGATAAATTTTCCCTAGCTTCGCCATACATTGAACTTTGGGCTGATATTTCGAGGAGGCAATTCGAAAACTTTAGGCGTACGGAATAATTTTTTTCATCGGCAACAAGCGCTACCCGTTGGACTACGGACAATAATTGTTCTCGATCGAAATGAATGCGATAGTCCGATACCGAGGGAATAACTTGTTTATAATTGGGATATTTTCCTTCAACAATCTTTGAAACGACATAAATACTATCACATATCCCATGATCATCATTGGTTTCCACGCCGATTAAAAAGGCGATTTGTTTTTCTGTTATTAGGATCTGTACATTTTCGCCGATACCCAATATACGTTCCAGTTCGCCGATGGTTTTTGCGGGGACGATCGCACTTTTTTTCAAATCATCATCAGTGATTTCGCTTGAAATTACCGCCAAGCGCCGTCCATCAGTGGCGATAAAATGAATGCAATGATTTTCTGCCAAAAAATAGACTCCATTGAGAATATAGCGATTTTCGTCCTTAGATTGTGCATAGGAAATACTTTTAAGCATGCGGAGGAATTGCATTTGATTCAGGGTAATGCTTTGCCCCATATCCAGTGAAGGCAATTGTGGAAATTCATCAGAGGCCAGGCCTAAAATTTTAAAGCGCGAGCCTCCGGAAGATAGATGAACATATACTTCATCTTCCAGGGTACAAGTCACTTCTCGTTCAGGTAAAGCTTTGATGATCGAGGCAAATTTCTTCACAGGCAATGTGATATTTCCTGATCGTTCGACCTTTGCCGTAACCGTACAGCGGATACCGAGATCTAAATTCGTCGTTGAGAGCGCAATTTGATTTTTAACAGCGATTGCCTCTATCAAAACATTAGAAAGAATAGGCATAGTCAATTTCTGTCCAACGATATTGATGACCTGTTGCAAACCGGCAATTAGGGTATCTTTTTCCACGACGAATTTCATAAATTTATGGCTATTTAGCCTAGGGCATCTTCATTCAATGACAAGCCATAAAAATGAAGTATGCCCTTTAAATCGACCCGCTTATAGATTTAAAATGAAGCAAGGATATCCATCATCTGCGATAAAACGGGACCGATTTTTTCTTGTGCTAAGCGTTTTCTTCTATCTGGGACTCAGGCTATAGCCACCTTGTATTTTCATCCTGGATTTCTTCTTTTAAATTCCGCAAAGGGTCTGATTCTGACTCTATGGGCTTCGAAACTTCTGGTACTAATTCCTTCAAAAGTTTAATATATTCTTCTCTAATATACCTAAACTGTAGCGTTTTCGTCTGTCCGTAAAAGTTAAAAATGACAGACGTCACTCTTGTGCTTGTTCTTAAATAATTCAATACACGAGCAAGTAAATCATAATTCTTCTGCTTGCCTGACATGAATGTCTCAATGATTGACTTTACATGGGAGAATTCATCGGAGGAGGGCACACGTCCATAATCTGAACTAATATAATGTACAACACTTTGTGCAAATAACCATGTCATAGCCGCCAGCTGCTCCTCTTGATTTGTTTCTGTAATTGTAATAATCGCCTCGAGTAAAGCCTTTGTAACTTTATGACTTCTCATCCAGAGTAAATCGTATGCAAGGTTATTTATAAGTGTATTCTTAGTCTCTGTAGATTTCCTAAGATCATGATCGGCGAAATCTGCCTCTTTGCGGGCTTCTGAAAACAAGTCCTCCACAATGTATTTACAATTAAATTGCTCATTGTTTATAAGCGCTAAAAGTTGTTGACCAATTTCGTGGAGTATCCAAGCTTCTATTCGCCGATGTTACAGATATCGTCATCGCTTGGGCATAGTGGATGTGAAGAAATGGCGAATAATTTTTTTATCAAAACTTCATCATTTTCTGTATTTGCACGGTTAATGATTTTTTCTACGGCATCAGGGATTATCCTTCTAAGCCAACGCTCTAGATCAGATATTCTCGACCTACCCAGCCTATTTTTCAATCCTTTCTTGAGGTCTTTAATTTGTGTTTTTATTTGAGCTCGGATTT
>JAITAK010000051.1 GCA_031284165.1 Puniceicoccales bacterium | reverse complement strand
AAGCAAATGAAAGGATTTCAAAAGTTGTCCAACGCAGAACAACCTATAGCGTTAAATATCCCTGCCCCCGATGGTGAAACCGTTTACGTGAGATTTGAACCGCCTTTATTATTTAATTTTGGTTCTAATTTACAGCAATTTAATCCTATTATACGCAATGTCTTTTCAAAGAGTATGAGGAAAGAAAATGCCGCAAGTATGAAAGCCCTACTGGGCAACACATTGGGAGCACCGAACATCGCCAAATCTAAGCAAAAAACTGAAAATAACTTTGATCCAAAATCTATCGATTGGAATAAAAAAGAGAAGTACGATGAAGAAAAGAAGGCATTTGAAAACTCTTTAGTGGGGAAGTTCTTAGGTTCCAATGCTTCCGCTGAAGATAAAAAAATTGTCGCTCAACTCGCTTATCAAATTGCCGACATCTGGCAATCAAAAGCATATGAAACTAATGCCTCTAATCCTTATGCGATTCAATCGCGCTTGGCATTACTGACCTATAAACTGGGGCTGTCAACGACACTTAATTGTAAAAGTGGAAAGGATCGAACCGGTGTTGCTAACGTGGAGATTAATCACCTGGCTTTGGAAATTGCAGCCCATAATGGTATTGTCCCTGACCCCTACGTATTAAATGATTGCGAAAAGTTGAATTTAAGCGAGATGGTCACTAAAAGCGGCGTAAATCATGTTACTCGAGCATGTACGGGCTTGGCAGGAATGAAAATTGTTCTATCGAAGCGTTTAGGATTCACTTCCATCAAGGAGCGAATGGGTAACGTTATAGGAGCCTCTAAAGAGGCTCAGGACTAATATGGGGTAAAATCATTTTTTTCTCATGGGTTAAAATCACCAAAAATTAATAGCTAATAATATTTATGATGCGGTAAATACCCCAAAATTGTAGGACAATATTGGGAAGCCAAATCATAAGGGCAGAACACAACCCAGGCTGTTTGCATAAAAAAGCAAGAAACAACATTAAAAAATAATAAGCAAGACAAATGATAAGCGCGATGGCTACATTGAGAAAGATGCCATGCCGAGGGTGTTGAATAGATAGAGGAAGTACCGTAAGGACAAGTCCTAAGATCGCAAATGCCATCGCACAATGCGTTTGCATTGCTGTTTGTACCTCTAACTGCTTCGACAAATCCCCATCCCGAATGCTTTGTGCATGCAACGCTAACATCTCCCCAAGCGTCATATGGCGAACCTTTCTGCGAACCATCGCATCTTTAAAAATATCCCTCAATAATAAATCCAAAGAAAATTTTTCGAACGACACTAAAGGTGTATTTTTTCCTTCCTTGAAATTTTTCTCTGCGGTCCCTTGGAATAAAGTCAGTACAAGGGCTTGTTTTTTTTCATCATAAGTTAAGGTTCCCCACAGTGCATGAATATAGGAAGCTACTTCTTCATGTTCATCTAACTCCCAAATGTGAAAATCGTTGAGCTGCGCATGTTCTAAACTCTGTACAAAAATGATGTATCCTGGAAAATCACGAATGAACTTTTGCGCCGTAACAAAACGCAAAGGCTCTTCACGGACAATATTTTGAATTTTGCTTTTGACCTTGGAAACGGCTTGAGGGGCATAATAAAAATTAACGGCTAATGAAAAAAGAACACCGCAACTGGCAAGGAAAAGAATGGATGAAAATATGCTTAAAGGACTAATTCCCGAACTCCTTAAAGCAATGAATTCTTGGTTTGCGGTAATTTCCCCTATGGTGAGTAAGGTGGCACTAACGAAACCAAAGGGCAGAGCGTAAGAAATCATAGAAGGCAATAAGGTCACTAATAAAATAATCCCATGACTTATGGAAAGTTTTCCTTGGGCAAGGAGATCCATCATCGTCCGCATTCCATTGCCCAAAACGAGTACTATCGCAAAAAAAAATACGGAGAAGATTAAATGGAAAGAAAATTGTCTAATAATATATCGGTGGAGAAATTTCACAGAAAATTTTTATGAATCATAGCTTAGGGTCCTACCTTTTAAATGCGAGAAAATTTTGCGAACAGTATTGACAAGTCATGGCGATTTTTAGAAGCTATCGCCATTATTTTAGTAATATTTTATTTACATTTATGGCTGATGATTGCATTGAAGTGACAGGAAAAGTAATTGCCGTTCTTCCGGGAACGATGTTTCGCGTGGAGCTCGAGAACGGTTACCACGTCCTGGCTCACATTTCCGGGAAATTGCGAAAAAATTTCATTCGCCTCGCTATCGGCGATCGAGTCAATATGGAGATGAGCCCTCACGACCTCGGAAGAGCGCGCATTACATTCCGCCTAAAAAATGCCGTTATTCCTAAAAATACGCCTATACGTAGTTTTGGTCCTGGTCGTTCTCGTTGACGCATGCTACGGTTATGCCTTCTACGATTGTCGCTTTAGCAACCCCTCCAGGTCTATCGGCTATCGCAAAGATTCGCATTAGTGGTCCTGCTTCGCGATCAATTCTTCAAAAACACCTCGCGCTAAAAAATCCTACGACTCATAGCGCATCTCTTGCTTATTATAAGGCTACTTCTGGAAAAATTCTTGATCAGGTGATCGTCTTGTTTTTCGACGCTGGACGTTCCTATACAGGAGAGGATTCTTGTGAAATCGATTGTCATGGCAATCCGCTGATTATACAATCTATCCTTGAAGATCTCCAAATCGCTGATTGTAGACTCGCCGAACCTGGAGAGTTTACAAAGCGCGCCTATCTCAATCATAAGATCGATCTCTGTCAAGGGGAAGCGGTTCTAGATCTCATTCATGCCAGTAATGAAGCTGCCCTCGAAATTTCGCGAAAACAATTGCAGGGGGCACTCAGTGAGAAAATTGCCTATTGCAGTGATATTTTACTTTCCCTTCTCGCCGAAATTGAAGCACATATTGATTTTGTCGATGAGGAACTTCCCTCCGACGATAGCATTGCTGAACAGTTGAACCATATATCGCATGAAATTGATGCCATCATGGACAGCTACAGATTTCGGAAAACCCTTCTCCATGGCGTTACCGTAGCCATTGTTGGCTCTCCCAATGCAGGAAAAAGTAGTCTGTTTAATGCTCTATTCGGCGAAGATCGGGTCCTCGTCAGTCCCATTCCTGGAACAACACGGGATTTTATCAGCGAAAATATGACTATCGAAGGAATTTTAATCAAAATTGTCGATACGGCGGGTCTGCATTCCACAATCGATCCCGTCGAACAGCTGGGTATAAAAAAGACAATGCAAAATATCCAAGCTGCCGATTTATGTTTAGTGGTCGTCGATCAAAACGATCCTCAACCGCTTCCTACGACCATTATCCAGGAATTGCGGAAAAAAATCTGTATTTTAGTTCTCAATAAAAGCGACCTTGAAAATAAAAGTCACGGCTATTGGCCCGATATTCCGGAAAACACGACTTCGATTTCTACGGCTGCGAAATACGGAAGCGGTATGGAAATCTTAAAATTGGCAATCATTGAGAAAATTAGGGATCATTTTCTGCTTCCCCAAGATGTGGCCTTCGTTATCAATGAACGCCACTGGGAAATTTTTAAGAGTGTATCTCGTTTTATTTCCACCGCTAAAAGCATTTTTGAGAGTCAGCAATCCTACGAACTATGTGCAAGTGACTTACGCATGGCCCTAGAAAAACTCGGACATATTACTGGAAAATATAGTACAGAAGCTATGTTGGAAAAGATTTTTAGCCGGTTTTGTATCGGCAAATAGAGCATATGCGATAAGGGTTTATTGCTCTTTGCCGGGAGGTTGGAATTTCTCGAACCTGAATTTAAGCGCTTCGCATCGGATGAAGGAAATCTATTTTGAAATAAAGTTTGAAATTTTTAAAATTTTATATTTATTCTCCTCAATATGGCAGTAAGAGTAGCTATTAATGGATTTGGGCGCATTGGTCGTCTTGTATTTCGGGCGATTGTCGATTCTGGGAAACTAGGTCGAGAGATAGAAGTCGTCGCGGTCAATGATTTGGTACCGGCAGACAATTTAGCATACCTCGTCAAATACGATTCGACACAAGGGCGATTTAGTGGTGAAGTTTATGCAGATGGGGAGAGCACATTAGTCGTCGATCATCATGCAATAAAATGCCTCGCCGTTAAAGACGGACCTACAGCAATGCCTTGGAAAGACTTAAAGGTCGATATCGTCATCGAATCTACAGGATTATTTACGCAGGACACGTTAGCGGAAGGCCACCTTGAAGCAGGTGCGAAAAAGGTTATTATTTCTGCTCCTGGAAAAGGAGAGCGAGTCAAAACGGTTGTCATTGGGGTCAATGACCACACGCTTACTCAGGAGCATCACATTGTTTCCAACGCATCTTGTACGACGAACTGTTTAGCGCCGATAACGAAAGTCATTCTCGATAATTTTGGACTAGAAGAGGGGCTAATGACGACGATCCACAGTTATACAGCGACGCAAAAAACCGTCGATGGTCCTTCAAGAAAGGATTGGAAAGGTGGGCGTAGTGCAGCAACCAATATTATTCCGGCATCGACAGGAGCAGCGACTGCCGTAGGATTAGTTTTACCAGAGGTTAAAGGGAAATTGACGGGCATGTCTTTTAGAGTACCGACGCCTACGGTATCTGTCGTTGATCTAACGGTCAAGACGTCGAAGGCGACATCCTATGAAGAAATCTGTAAAAAAATGAAGGCGGCTGCTGAAAGTACATTTAAAGGGATTTTAGGATACACGGAAGACGAGGTAGTATCGTCAGATTTTGTACATTGCGATTTATCATCGATCTTTGATGCGGGATCTGGGATTCAATTAAACGATCACTTTTTCAAGCTAGTGAGTTGGTACGATAATGAATGGGGATACAGCTGTCGTTGCGTGCAATTAATTACAAAGTTGGCAAATTTTTTGTAATCATTTAAAATTTTTCTATCTGCTTTCGATTTGGCCATAGAAATTTCGTTTCTGTTTAATGGGAGGGCTGCTTGAATGAGCCCTCCTTAGGATGGATGGTTATTTGAGGAAATGCTAAAAGTCGCAAAATTAATGGATCACCAAGGATGGATTGTTTTACTCGCTTCGATTTAGCTATGGAAATTTCTTTTCTATTTAATGGGAGGGCTGCTTGAATGAGCCCTCCTTAGGATAGATGGTTATTTGAGGAAATGCTAAAAGTCGCAAAATTGATGGATCACCAAGGATGGATTGTTTTACTCGCTTCGATTTAGCTATGGAAATTTCGTTTCTACTTAATGGGAGGGCTACTTAAATGAGCCCTCCCTAGGATGGATGGTTATTTGAGGAAATGCTAAAAGTCGCAAAATTAATGGATCACTAAGGATGGATTGTTTTACTCGCTTCGATTTAGCTATGGAAATTTCGTTTTTATTCAATGGAAAGGCTGTTTAAACGAGCCCTTTTAAATACGATGGCGACCGTTGTTTAGGGAAAATTTTTGAAAGCGGTCATTTCATTTTATTCATTTGCTGACCGATAATGATCGATTCGCGTATCTGGGTTGCTAGATCAGAGACATTTCCCGGAGAATGGGGAACAAAAATGACATTCGATTTAGAAGATCCAGCGATTTCCTTAAGCGTATCGATGTATTGGATCAGGAGGACCATTTCCATAACATCTTTTTGAGATAATTCTGGGACTTGACGTACAAATTCATCAACGGAATCTTTCAAACCGGTCACGATGGCATGGCGTTGCCCAGCAAGTCCTTTTCCATGAAGGACACTTGCTTCAGCCTCAGCTTCGGCTTGTTTTACCTTAAGTATTTTTTCGGCTTCACCTTTTTCCATTGCAGCGACGCGTACGCGTTGGGATGCATTAATTTCGTTCATTGCCGCTTTGACATTGAGTGCCGGCGAAATATCTGTGACTAAGGCTTTAACGATTTCATAACCGAACTCGGCCATAACGTCAGAAAGTTCTAATTTTACCGCATTGGCAATGTCATCTTTTTTTTCAAATACATTATCGAGCAGGATTTTGGGGACCTGGGCGCGAATGACATCGAAAACAAAGGCTTCGATTTGCATCGTCGGATTTTGAAGCATGTAATAAGCTTCATAAATATTCGCGGGTAAAATGCGATGTTGGACGGAGATCATCAAGTCGATAAACACATTGTCCTGGGTTTTAGTCTCCACTTTGACGTCCAACTGGCAAATTTTCAACGACAAGCGTGTGCGGATTTGATCGATAAAAGGAATCATAATATTGAGACCTGGTTTAGCGATGCGGCAAAATTTACCAAAGCGTTCAATAATAGCGCAGCTCTGTTGCGCTACGGTAAATACACTTACATAAAGCAACGTTACTATACTTAAAAGGATAACTAATAATGTGAATACTTCCATAATACTTTCATTAAAACGTTGTAGATTATAGAAAAATGCAATACTTAATTCAAGAATAAAATAGGTATGGCTTTCAAATAGAAGATTTTCTTATGACAAGAACAACTTTTATGCTATTGAAAGAACTCGTAGCGATGATGATTATATCGTATAAATTTCGCCCGGTGGATACGCACTGCTTTGTCAATGCATAAATTTTAAAAAAAATTGATCGACAAGGGTCCTTTGGATTACAGCTTGAAATTTTAGGCCCGGGTGGTGGAATGGCAGACACGCCAGACTTAGGATCTGGTGCTTTAGGGCATGAGGGTTCGAGTCCCTCTCCGGGTACCCTATTTTTTGCAAAATTTACAAATCGCAACTTATAAGGGCTGCGCGCCCTTATGATCCCCGCCAGGAGGCTTTAGCCTCCTGGACCTGGATTAAAGGGAGAAGCCTGGTGCTTCGCACCAGGCTTCTCCCTTACAGGATTTAT
>JAITAK010000062.1 GCA_031284165.1 Puniceicoccales bacterium | reverse complement strand
ATATCCAGGTCCAGGAGGCTGAAGCCTCCTGGCGGGGATTATAAGGGCGCGTAGCCCTTATCTAGAACAAGTCAGTCCCCTATTCGCAACATCCTTCGATAAAAACGCTTATTTCACTTTCCGTGAAGCGCTTCTGCTCCATACTATCTCGGTTGCGTAGCGTAAAGGTGCCATCTTCCAGCGACCTAAAATCAATAGTAATACAATAAGGAGTGCCTATTTCATCCATGCGGCGATAACGACGCCCAATGGCTCCGCTTTCGTCATATTGAGTATAAAATTTTTGCGATAATTTTTTATGTAAACTCCGAGCCAGCTCTACTAATTCAGGGCGATTCTTAACTAACGGCAATACGGCTGCTTTTATTGGCGCAATGCGTGGATGAAACTTTAAAACGCTGCGCGTTTCCCCATCCACTATCTCTTCGTAATAGGCAGAACATAATAGCGCTAAGAATAGGCGATCAACACCAATCGCCGGTTCAATGACATGAGGCAAATAGCTCCGACTTCGCTGTTCATCGAAGTATTCTAAATTTTTCCCGCTAGCATTTTGATGCTGCTTCAAATCAAAATTCCCCCGCGCCGCAATCCCTTCAAGTTCCTGTACCCCAAAAGGATAATGAAAAGTAATATCAGTACACGCTCGCGAATAGTGAGCTAACTTTTCCGGACGATGAACGTCATAACCCAATAGATCTTCTTTTAAACCTATATTTTTCAGCCACTCAAAGCGCGCGTCTACCCAATAGCGATGCCATGTCTTCCAATCGGCATCGTCTTGAATGAAAAACTCCATTTCCATTTGCTCAAACTCCCGCGAACGGAAAGTGAAATTTCGCGGCGTAATTTCATTGCGGAAAGAACGTCCCATTTGTGCAATGCCAAAAGGAAGCTTAAGGCGATAAGTATTGAGAATATTTTTAAAATTAACAAACATCCCTTGTGCGGTTTCCGGACGAAGATAGGTCAAGGATGAGTCGTCCACAATGGCGCCGACATGGGTATGAAACATTAGATTGAAGGCCCGCGGTGCTGTTAAAGATCCCGGTTTACCCGTAGCCGGTGAAGGAATTTGCGCATATTCTTCCACACTTGCTTCCGTGTAAGGTCTCAAAATAACATCTTCCAACGCTCCTCGCTTTGATAATTTACGCTTCAAATCCTCAGCCTGATTTTCGGCGATAGATTGCATTTGTTCGCCTTCTAGAACGGATACGTATCCAATGAGTTCGCCTTCAACGACCACTTTCGCAAAATATAGCTGATCCGCTCGATAACGCATCTTAGATACTTTACAATCGACAAGAGGATCAGAAAATCCATCGACATGCCCCGACGCTTTCCAAACATTGGGATGCATGATGACCGAACAGTCAAGGCCGACCACATTTTCTCGACGATGAACCATATCTTGCCACCAGGCATTTTTAATATTTTTCTTAATCTCCGCTCCTAAAGGTCCATAATCAAAGCAACCGGCAATGCCATTGTAAATCTCTGAGGATTGAAAAATAATACCCCGTCGTTTACATAGACTTAAGATTTGGTCCATTGTTGGCCCTCTATACGCCATCTTCATAACTTTACCTCATAAAGGTTTTCCACAACTTTCATTGATCATTTTATAATTCGTTCGCGCCAAACAATGGTCAGCGCAATTCATCCTTTGTTGGCGGATAATAACCAACCTTTATGGTGAATCGTATTTTTTAGACCTATGATCGCTATGATAAAATAAAAGACATACAGAGCACATTGTTGTTTTTCGCCAATGCGATAATTATGCCATATGAAGAATAGATCGATAATTAACCATAAAACGTAGCTCAACTTGTAACGCGCTGTTGCGTTGTAATATGAACCCACTAAAGCAAGTGTCGCACAGCTCCATAAGACTATTTCCATTAAGTTTTCAGTTAACCAATTCATAATACCTCTCAAAATCTAAATAAACTTTTCCATTGTCCTCTATCCGTATTTTACTCTTTGGTATGTTGCGATAAGTAATAACATTTAAGCGATCTCCGAACTCATTCATGAGTAAATTCTCGAATAAATGTTCTATTCTTTGGGCATAATCTTCGTTTGTATCGCGCACGCCATCATCCTGTAGTACAGCATGACCTTCGCTTTTGACGAAAAAGATGTCATCATAATTTCGAGTCCAGGCCTTAAACGCTTCCGTTAATTTGGCTTCGATCTCTGATATGACGCCCTGGCGCATCGCCTCGAAATAGACAAAGGAATCTAATACCCCGCGATCTAATATGAGATATTGATACCCATGGGCAATAGCTTCCAATTCTTTAACCGCTTGCTTAAGTGCAATGTATAACGTCGCGTTAATTGTCTGTTTCTGATTGATTGGGAAAGGTGATTCACGCGCTGTTTCGCTTATAACGATTGCATTATAGCCGTTTTTTTTCAGCTCTGAGCAAATGCTGTGTGATAGTGTCGATTTCCCACAACCATGGGTTCCCGTGATTAAGTATCGGCGTACCTTCATCATACCTTCTTTTAGAAGATTACGCTTATTTTTTTGAATACAATCTATTTTTTGAATATTTCTCACCTGGCATAGAACCCTAAGCAGGACAACTTCATTTTATTTAAAGAAGTGGCTTTCTAAGGCCTGACAAAGGGCATGATATATAGGAAGATGTAGCTCTTGAACTTTAAATGTTTCTGTTTCGGGGACACAAACACAAACCGTACAATACCTTTTCATTATTCCGCCGCTTGCACCGCTAAGTCCGAGGATGGGCATATTTTTAGCATTGGCAACGTGGATAGCGTGGAGCATATTTTTAGAATTTCCAGAAGTGGAAATGACCAGGAGGGCATCGTTAGGGTTACCTAAGGCTAAGACAAGTTGCGCAAAAGCATATTCCGCGTTGCGATCATTGGCATAAGCTGTATGAAAGGCACTAAAGTCGGCTAAGGGGATAGCTGGAAGGGCGCCTTCCAGGTTAGGGATTATCGCCGAATTCAATTTTTCTGCGATGTGAGCAGGAATTGGACGTTGCTTGCAAAAATTTTTCAATAATTCACAGGAAATATGTCCTGCGTCGGCAGCACTACCGCCATTGCCGGCAATTAATAATTTTCCTCCATTTTCGAACAGGGAAATGAGGAGCGCACACATTTTTTCGATGGCATGGCGACAAGTTTGCAACTGGGGATAGCGTTGCCAAAGGAGGTCAAGATGAGATGACATAAAAAAAAGAATGCCCATTTTTTTTCATTGACCAGAAAAATAATATTGAAATGCGAAAAAATATTATCGAAGTAAAGTAGGGAGTAAAAAAGTATTCATAGTCGACGTCGCGGCAACACCGTAAAATAACGGATATCAATCCATGGGTGTGTTGAACATAGACTATTGAGAGCGATATCATACCGAAAACGCATTAAATTAACGGAATTATGTTTTTTTTTAATAGTCATTTAGGGCAAATATGGAGCGGAATCTCTTTAGCCATGGATCTATTATGGAGAATGGGATATGCTTTCGGGATTTCGTTGTTGACGGCATGGGTTATTGCACCATGGATCATAAAGTATTTGAAAAGACGCAAATGGGAGCAAGTTTTTCGAGATCAGAAAGAGGTGCGAGATTTGGCTCAGCTGCACAGTGCCAAGGCACGTACGCCGACAATGGGCGGGATCATTATCGTTATAGCGACAATGAGTGGGACTATTTTTTTAGTTCACTGGAACTTCCAAGTGATTGTAACACTTTGTACTTATTTAGCGGTTATGTTCATGGGATTCATTGATGATTTAGCGAAGGTTCGCGCTCAAAATACACGGGGTATTCCTGGACGCATGAAATTACTGATCCAGTTCGGACTAACCTTAGTTATTGGGGGCATACTGTACTTTAATCCGGATCTTTATGAACGCTACTGTGTTTTACCGATACCTTTTTCGGGATATAGTCTATCTATAACGCCTTTTATTTTTTTTATCATTTTCCTCTTTTGCGTCCTAGCGGGGACAAGCAATGCGGTCAACTTGACCGATGGTTTAGATGGTTTAGTCACGAGTTGCGCGATGCCGGTCATTTTTTTCTTAGGGATCGTCTCATTCATAACGGGTAACGGGACACTCGCTACATTGTGCCAATGTCCTTATATTGCTGGCAATGGGGAACTGGGTATTTTATGCGCTTCACTTTTAGGTGCACTCATCGTTTTTCTCTGGCATAATGGTTACCCGGCATCGATTTTTATGGGGGACACGGGATCACTTTCATTGGGAATACTTATTGGAATGGTTGCCTTTTTAACGAATCATCCCTTTCACTTAATGATCGGAGGAGGGATCTTCGTATTAGAAGCGCTATCAGACATCATCCAAGTGTTTTCTTATAAATTTCGTCATCAACGGCGCATTTTCAAGATGGCACCGCTGCACCATCATTTTGAACTCTTAGGGGTTCATGAAACAAAAATTACGCGGCGTTTTGGGATAATCAGTGGATTACTTTCACTTTTAAGCATCGTTGGGTTATGGCATTTTTGGGGTTAGAATTTAAGGATTACTCATATGTGCGGCATTATCGGATATGTAGGGCAGAAGCAGGTCAAGAGCATTTTAATTAACGGTTTAAAGCGGTTGGAATATCGTGGATACGATTCAGCAGGGATTGCCGTTCTAGCGCAGGGGGAAATTTGCACCATGAAGTGTGTCGGAAAGGTAGCGGAACTTGCGGCAAAAGCGCAAACGCATTTCCCTTATGCCAGTACCATCGGTATCGGTCATACTCGCTGGGCGACTCATGGTAACGTTTCCGAAAAGAATGCGCATCCCCATCTCAGTGATGGGAATTATTTTGCGGTTGTCCATAATGGGATCGTCGAAAATTACCTCCAGATTAAGGCATTCTTGCTGGAAAAGCGTTATCATTTTTACTCCGACACGGACACGGAAATTTTAGCAAATTTGATCGATTATCATTATCGAAAAGCGATGCAATGCTCTTTTGGAGAGATAGTGCGCAAGAGTCTGTTGCACGTTGAAGGCACTTATGGACTTGCGGTATTGAGCAGTATTTTTCCTGATGAAATTATTGTTGCGCGGAAGAGTTCGCCTTTACTGATTGGGTTAGGCTATGGAGAAAATATCATTGCTAGTGATGCTGCTGCGGTAGCGCGTTATACGCAACGGGTAGTTTATCTCAACGACGAGGAGATTGCGTCCATCCGTTCGGATAATTTCCTAGTGACCACTTTGAGGGAAGGTGTTGTGGACACGGTCTGCCACAATCTCGATTTAGAGGTCCGGGATGCAGATCTCGCGGGCTATCCTTATTACATGTTAAAGGAGATTTTCGAACAGCCTTCGAGTATCGAAAATGCGATGCGAGGGCGTTTTACGGAAGATAATAGTTCTTCGAAATTTGGAGGATTATCCTTAGCCCCTCAGGAATTGCGTTCTGTGAAGCGCCTATTGTTTTGTGCATGCGGTACGGCTTATTATGCGTGTTTAGCGGGAAAATACCTCATAGAAAAATATGCGCGCATTCCTGTAGATGTTGAATATGCCTCGGAGTTTCGCTACCGAAATGCGCCATTTCAAAGCGATACCTTGGTCTTTGTTGTTAGCCAATCCGGAGAGACGATTGACACTCTGGCAGCGCTCTATGAAGCGAAGCGAAAAGGATATACGGTCATGGGCATTACGAACGTGGTGGGATCAACGATTGCACGGACAACGGACGCAGGGATTTATCAACACGCCGGCCTTGAAATGGGCGTAGCGTCGACGAAGGCTTTTACATCTCAGTTGACGATTTTATCCATGCTTGCCCTACTCTTTGCGCGCCAACGCGATATGGATAGCTTTACAGGGCAGCAATACGCTTGCGCATTAAAATCACTGCCGGCGGCGATTAACGAAGTTTTGCAATCATCAAAACAGATCCGCCATATCGCAGAGAAATACTGCAATCAGAAGCACTTTTTATTTTTAGGTCGTCAAGTCATGTACCCTATCGCCTTAGAAGGAGCACTGAAGTTAAAAGAAATCGCCTATGTGCATGCGGAAGCGTTTCCTACGGCGGAAATGAAGCATGGACCTATCGCCCTAATTTCGGAGCAGTCGCTTTGCATATTCGTTGCGACCCAAAGGGAATTATTGGAAAAAACAGTGAATAATATTCAAGAGGTGAAAGCGCGTGGAGGGAAAGTTGTTGCGATCATCAACGATAAAAAATACATTTGGGAAGAGCTTTGCGATGAAGTTATTAGGATCCCGGAAGTACACGGAGGAGTTAATCCGATTGTTTCAGCGATTCCGCTACAATTTTTGGCCTATTACATAGGCGTTACGTTAGGTTGTGATGTTGATCGCCCGCGTAATTTAGCAAAATCGGTGACGGTAGAATGATCCAGATCGTTTAGATATTTGTTATATTACTTTCGTTGATTTTGAATAAAATTTTCCACGATATTGGCGATTTGTTCAGCGACATTAGGAACAAAGATCTTTTCAAGATTATGTTGCATCGTTGCAAGGATGAGAGGATTGGAAATCATTGTCATAACGTAATCGGCTAATAAATGGAGATTATTTTGTTCAACGACAACGGCAACGCCCTGTTGTTCTGCTTTTCTAGCGTTAGCCAATTGATGATGATCCGCAGCATGAGGTTGGGGGACAAGGATCATAGGTTTTTTACAAAATTGGCATTCGGCGATCGTACCTGCACCGGCGCGGCTAATCACGAAATCACACGCGCGCAATGCAAGGTTCATGTCCTTGCAAAATGGAAGCATGTGGAGAGTACAATCTTCAAAAGTGACTTCTCGTTCGTTGACAAACTCCGGACCTGCGATGCAATAGATGGCGACATTATGATAAGCAAAGCGCATGTAATTTTGTTGAATCCATTTGTTAAGCACAACGGCTCCGCAACTACCGCCAACAAGGAGGATAATTTTTTTAGAAGGAGGCCAACCGAGTTGGGCACGCGCATCACTCTTAGAGATTTCGACGAATTCCCGTCGAATTGGAAAGCCAACATGTTCGACATTTTTCTTTTGATGTTTAAAAGAGACGTCCTGAGGGAGGAGTATTTTATTGGCAAACCGTGCCGAAAAACGAATTGCTTTTCCTGGGATAAAGTTAGATTCATGGAGGATGGAGGGGATTTTACGGATCTTGGCGGCCAATATAAAAGCGACAGAAGTAAAACTGCCAAAAGAGAGTACAAGATCAATTTTCCTTTCCTTGAGGAAACGCAATGCAAAACGCAAGGATGCCCATTGAGAAATTAAAAATTTCGAAAAGGCAAAAGGAGAAAGCTTAAGGGGTATTGCAGAGACTTTAACAAAAGTAAATTGGGAATACTTTTGAGCGAAAACTTCATCCACTTTTCTATGACTAATAATAAAAGTACACCGATGATTCGTTAATCGTTCTGCAACGGCAATCGCCGGTGCCATATGCCCCCCTGAACCTCCACTGGTCAAAAGAATGTTCACAAAACACGGTTATAATGAATCTTGATCATTGGCAATTTTATTTCGCTACTTTCTCTATAAACAATCCTATGAAGAACGTCATTAAAGGTAGTGCTTCTCCGTGATATGGCCTTCAGATCATGAAATAAACCAGAAATTTGAAAAAGATAAATAATAAAGCTTGAAAATTTTTTTAGAGATATATGTCTAGAAAGCAGCGCTAGTTGCCCATAGACTACGGCGAAAACTTCATAAAAAGGAAAGCGGCGTGAACTTATGAGGAATTAGGGCATGAAGAAGAACATTGAAGAACTTCTTTCATTTGTAAAATAGGAAATTAAATGGCAAAAATAGAGTATTTAGAAAAGGACAAGATTATTAATGAATTTAAAATGCATGAGAATGACACGGGATCTTGTGATGTTCAAATCGCACTCCTGACGGCACGAATTACGCATTTAACCCAACATTTGAGTATGCATCGAAAAGATTTTCATACGCGACGAGGTCTCGTTGCTCTTGCCAATCGCCGTCGTAAATTGCTCAATTACCTCAAACGAGTGGATTTAAAAAAATATAACGAGATGCTACAGCGCCTCGAATTGCGCCGTTAACTTTATAGGAAAGTACTAAGGTTACATCCATGAAACAGCTATTTAATGTTGAAGCTGCGGGTATGCATTTTTCTACGGGGTCACTTGCGAAGCAGGCCAATGGTTCTGCTGTCGTCACTCTAGGTGAGACGAGCGTATTTGTCAGTGTTGTTGCGGCGCAGCATTGTTTGTCGGAACAGAATTTTTTTCCTTTAACCGTAGATTATCGCGAGCGCTTTACCGCAGCGGGAAAATTTCCGGGCGGTTACGCCAAACGGGAAGGAAAACCCTCAGAAAAAGAAGTACTGACCTCTCGTCTGTGCGATCGCCCTTTGCGTCCTTTATTCCCCAAGGGCTTTATGAATGAAGTCCAAATTATGGGGATTTTACTCTCTGCGGATGGTAAAAACGAATCAGATGTCCTGATGGTCAATGGGGCATCGGCAGCCCTTGCTTGTTCGGATATCCCATGGGCTGGACCCATTGGTTGCGTGCGCATCGGAGAAGTGGACGGCGAGTTCGTCGTCAATCCGACGAATGAGGCCATGCTTTGGTCTCGATTGGATTTGATATATGTGGGCAACGAACGGGAGATGATGATGATTGAAGGCAACGCAGATCAACTCTCAGAAGAGCGCTTCATTGAAGCCCTATATTTTGCACAGCAGCAAATTCAACCGTTAATCACCGCCCAAAAAGAGTTGGCATATCAATGCGGAAAGCAAAAAAAAGAATTTCCTTTGTATACCATTGCAACGGAGGTCATGGAAATTTGTAAGCGTTTCAATGAACGTTTAGCTGAGGCTATGTTTCAACGAGGAAAAATGGAACGGGAAGCCAGCATTGAAGCAGTAAAAATGGACGCTAAAGAAGCGCTGTTGATGGCGCTAGGTGAGGAAGATTTCGATGAAAATTTAGTCACCATGGCATTTGAGGAACTGCAGGAAAAACTCTATCGCGAAAATATTTTGGAACGCGGCCTACGTGTCGATCGGCGCTCGGTTGATGAAATTCGTCCATTATTTTGCGAGACCAACATCTTACCTCGAGTCCATGGATCGGCGATATTCCAACGCGGAGAAACGCAAGCGCTGGTTAGTTTAGCTTTAGGTTCTTCTCGCGATGTACAGGAATTAGACGCAATTACAGGAGGAATGAAGACTAAAACTTTCCTCTTACATTACAATTTTCCGCCATTTTGTGTCGGTGAAACAGGAAAAACAACCGGAGCAGGTCGACGCGAAATCGGTCATGGAGCGCTAGCGGAGCGTTCCTTATCCCCTGTACTTCCCTCAGAGGAAACTTTTCCCTATTCAATCCGCATTGTCTCGGATATTTTAGAATCCAACGGTTCTTCATCCATGGCCAGCGTTTGCGGAGGATGCTTGGCGCTCATGGACGCAGGAGTACCTATATTGGCACCGGTTTCAGGAATATCCATAGGTCTGGTGACGAAATTCGACGACAATGGACACTTAGAAAAATATGCCATTTTAACGGATATCCTCGGCGATGAAGACCATTTTGGCGATATGGATTTTAAGATTTGTGGTACAGCAAAGGGGATTACGGGATTCCAACTCGACCTAAAGATCAATGGTTTACCTCTGGAAATTGCTAAAGAAGCGATTTATAGAAATAGCGAAGCCCGCGCACGGATTTTGGAAGCTATGCTAGCAACGCAGCCAAAAGTCAATGAACGCCTGAAGCCGTCAGCTCCGGGATTCAAAGAAGTTAAAATCGATGCGGATAAAATTGGGATGCTCATCGGCCCCGGAGGAAAAAATATTAAGCGCATTACGGAAATGACGGGAGCGCAAATCGATGTTGACGAAGATAACAGCGGCCGCATTTTAATTTTTGCCCCTAATCACGAATCTTTAGAACAAGCCCTGACGGAAGTTCAGAGGATAAGCGCGGAAATCGAAGTAGGAAAAACCTATAGAGGTATCGTAAAGTCGATTAAGGACTTTGGAATTTTTGTGGAATGTTTGCCAGGCAAAGAAGGCATGGTACACGTTTCTGAGTTGGCAGAGTTTCGCGTCGAGAATATAAGCGATATATGCAGATTAGGCGATGAGATCGTCATAAAATGCGTTGGCGTTGATGAAAAAGGACGCGTGCGTCTTAGCCGCCGCGCAGTACTCTGTGAAGCTAAGGGGGAAACTTACGTTTCGACAAAACCAACGGCAATGGCTAGAGGAAGACAGCGTTCAAAACGTTAGGATATTACGCTATTAAAAATCGAAAAAGTCGACAATATTGAAAAATCGTTCCGATTTTTATGAAAAATCGCTCTTTATAGAGCGATTCTTTTTGATTTTCACAAAAAACCCTTGCCAATGAAGTGTTTTCATTTAGCGTTCAGAGTTGTCAGTAGGATTTAATGTCAAACATAGAAGTAGGAAAAACGTACAATGGTACCGTAAAATCGGTGAGAAACTTTGGTGCTTTTGTTGAATGTATTGAAGGTGTAGAAGGATTGGTTCATATCTCTGAACTCGATAATTGTAGGATCGATAAAATTGATGATTTTTGTAGTGTCGGCGATATTATGACTGTGAAATGTATTGGAATAGATGATCATGGTCGCGTGCGCTTGAGTCGTCGAGCGGTGATTTGTGAGGAACAAGGACTACCCTATGAAGTTCGCGAAGTGAAAGCCAAAAAGCGTTTTGGCGGACGAGAAGGGGAAGGACGCAGTTTCGGACAAAAAAGATTTGGTAATAACTACCACAGTGGTTATCGCGATAATAACCGCCCTTTTGGGGGTGGTCAAGGAGGTGGCGGTGGTTTCGGACGCTCCAGACGCCCTCCGTCAGGAAATTCCGGCTTTTCTCGAGGATATTAAATGCATGCTCTATCTAATTTGAAAAAAGCTTGCCATTCTTCTTTAATTTTTTTTCCTTAACCGAAACTAGGAGGAAAAATGTCTAAATCTTGTTTTATTACGGGTAAGAGCCAAGTGAAAGGGCACCGCATTCATCGGCGTGGGCAAACTCGCAAGAGCGGTGGCATTGGTACTCATATTATTAAACGGACGAAACGCCTCTTTAAAGCAAATCTTCAAAGGATTCATGTTGTCTTACCTTCTGGACAAGCGAAGCGCCTATGGGTTTGTGTTAAAGCTATCAAGGCAGGAAAGATCATGAAAGTTGCGTCATAGGGGGTTTTTAAAACTCATGCCCTAAATTATAAATAAATTGAGGAAGATTTTTCTTCCGAAAATTAATGAGAAATATTGACAAAAATAAATTTAGAGATCAGGCTAAGGCATAGAAGGGAGCCGTTAGCCTGATGAAGTTATGAGGTTGTAAATCATACGCTCATGAGACATCGCTTTTATCTTGAAAGAATAAATCGGATCTGCGATGATTTAAAGCTTAAGGTTACAGAGCAATGCATCGTAGTTTCCATTGCCTTCCAGGAAATGTATAGCTATCACATGGGGCATTTAGAAAAGGTTTATAGAATTTCGACAGCAAAGAAAGGTATTAGCCAACTCAAAAATTCCGAAGGGACGCCCTTAGGTTTACATATTATCGCCGATAAAATTGGAGGAGATGCACCTCGCGGAACTGTTTTTATAGGAAGGCAAAGTACGAAAAAGATTTTTCTTCATTATGAAGATTGGGAAACTAAAGGCTATATTACTAGTCGAATTTTACGCCTACAGGGCCTACAAAAGGGCTATAATTTAGGAGAAAATTGCGATACTTATGGGCGATATATTTATATTCATGGCCTTTCCAACGAGCAAAAAATCGGCATACCTTGTACACAAGGTTGTATTGCCATGTTAAATGAGGATGTGATCGAATTATTTCGAACCATAGATCTCAACACTCTAGTTTTGATTCATGAATAAAGCGCCATTTTGTTTTTACCTAAGATGTTCATAATTTGAAGTTAATTGTCATTAACTTTCTTTTTTAATGAATGCAGTTGAAAAAATGACTTACATTTAGATCTCATATTTATTTTTTTTAAGCGCCAGGTAACATTGGCCCCTGGTACACTGGGATGCTGCGCATGGAGGGACACGTGGGGAAACATGAACATATAGGGCGTTCTTCAATTTTTAGGTGTCCTTCGTCCTCACTGCAGTCATCGTCTATGGAACAACCGGCAGCGATTGAGGAAGCGTATTGCTTTAAGGCGGAGCCTATTTGTTGAGTTATTGCCGTAATTTTTTGTATTATAGTGGGCAAAAGTTGAGGATTTAAGCATAATATACCTAAGGCAGCCATCGAAAATACAGGTAAAGCGATGCCTACATTTCTGTAGAGGCGTTTCTTTGCAATTTTAAGAACTGCGGTTTTTCTATAATTCTGAATATCTCTATCGGTATCCTCGGGAATATTGACAGCTTCATTTTCCGGCAATGAAAATAGCATGCGCTTGAGACTGCTATTGAAACAGACCACTAGGATATCATCGTAATTGTCGATCTCGAGGGTCATTTGGGAAATTAATTTACGATCACCAAACAAAGATTTTTTATCCAGAACAATAAAAGGATGTTCATCTTCATCAGGTTTAGCATAAATAACACGCCTTATAATATCTATAGGACCCAAAGAAAAGAAGCGATCACCAATTTCGACATACAAAACGGGACTTTGGATGAGTCGAGAAGCCTTTACAATCATTTTAGGTGTGACCTCCGCCTTTGGTGAAAAATCTTCCTTTTTTAATGAAAATTGCTTAGCAATGGATATCAAGCGATGACGACGAGGTCTAAGAGGTCCTTCAAAAGGTTCTTTGCCCCGATACAACTGATCAAAAACATCTACAGCGACACACAGATTAGCTACGGAACTTTGGTAGATCTTATGATTACTTTGCAATTGAAAAAACTGATTTATACCCAGCTCTAATATTTGTTTTTCTTTAGGCGTCAGGCAATCATCGGACACCTGGCACACGCAGGGCATTTTTCGATTTTTAGATACCTTTCGTTCTTCTGACGCGATGCATTTTCCTGCACCAAATTGCGAAAAAATTTGTGTAAAGCTGACAGTTACCGCCAAAACACTCACAAATCCTATGTTTCTTGTTAAAGTTTTATAATTCATAACCTCCAAACCTAATTTTCGGTACATTATACGGAGAGATAATTTTTAGCAATACGATAGGTTCTAATTGTGGATCATTTTTTCCTAGGTCACTGCCTTAGCGTTCTATATTTTTATACTTTTGGTTTCGAATACAATCTAATAGGGCTGCACATCTTTATGACCTCTGCAGAAAGCCTTTCAACCTCTTGGATCTAAAATGGCGCAGCATAAAGCGTTAGGTCTCTTTTTTAATAGGACTTTTTTTCGTTCTAAAACTTTGCCTGCAGAGCGACCTTTTATTTTTTTTAACGGCAAAGTGTGCGTGTTTATCAATTTTTTGCATATATCGCTACAATTGTACATTTATTTTTGTATTAGCTCTGCATTAACTTCCAACTTCTAAGCTCTTGGAGAAAATTTTCATATTTCTCTTCTGTTTTATTAGAATTATTCAAGCTTTCCCAAGCTTGACGCACAAAACTATCATCCAACGTGTACGGCATAATTCCTTCGATGTCATCGCTATCAATTTCTCTACCTTTGAGAAAATTTTTTATCAGCATTTCTATTTTCCCTTTTAACTGCCCTTTTTTTTCGCCTTCTTCGCGGCCTATCTTTTCGCCCTCTTCACGGCCTATCCTTTCTCCTTCAATGAGACCTTTTTCATGACCTATCTTTTCTCCCTCTTCACGGCCCTCTTCACGGCCCTCTTCGCGCCCTTGTTCGCGTTCACGTTCTAAGCCATTCCATTGACGCTCAAATCTTTCTTTCGCAGCGCTATATGCTTCGTCCTCTATATTACTTAAAACATT
>JAITAK010000068.1 GCA_031284165.1 Puniceicoccales bacterium | reverse complement strand
AAGAAAATATCCCTAATGCAGAATTGATTGCCGTCGATAAGTCAAATTTGGCTGTGGAGTTACTGAAAGCAGGACATGCGGAATGCGTTTATATAGACGTTTTCGTCGCCGATATTTATTGCCAACAGAATCCTGAATTTTCCTATTTTTTATTGGATTCATTAAAAATCAGCGAAGGAATTGCTATAGGCCTTCCTAAGGGATCGCCGTTAAAAGATGAGCTCAATCGCGCCCTGAAAATTTTGGAAACTAGTGGAAAATTGCAATCATTGAAAAATAAGTGGAAATTGTTAGAGCCATGGACGCTCTCGGAGGATTGACAGCATTAAATGAAATTCGGTTTTTGTTGTTGCCCAAATTTTGTAAAAAGGTATATTGCTTAAAATACTGGATCTTTATGGACAAAATTTGTCATTAAAAATAATCTGTGCAATACTATGGAAGGTATGGGAAAGAATATTTACACTGCATTTTATACTTCATTTTTAATAAATGCAAATGCATTCGACAATAATGCTGCCTCAGATGTCAAAATATTGCTCTTAAAAAGTGATTTCAACGCGCTCTAAGCAATCTTGAAGCTAATGGAAATTTATAGAAATTAAAACAGGAAATAGCCTCTACTTTATGCACAGGATCATCGTCAATTTTAAATATATAGGATCCGGAGTAGCGCTTACCTTAGCGCTCCTCTTGGGAAGTCTTTCTATCGGCGTAGCGCTGGGAGTTTTATTTTCAATTCTGCGCTATAGCGGCATTAGCCGACTTTTTATTAACGGTATTATTTCTGTACTCCGTGGAACACCGCTCATCCTACAGCTAAGTTTCGTCTATTTCATCGTTCCATCCATACTCGGGTTTAAACTCAACGTCCTGTCCGCAGGGATAATCGCGTTTGGCATTAACAGTGCTGCCTATATCGCTGAAATTGTCCGCGCAGGCATTGAAAGCTTACCTCAAGGGCAGTTCGAGGCGGCCAAAACTCTGGAAATTCCAACTTTTTATATGTGGCGAGATATCATTTTACCTCAGGTCATCGCCAATATCTTTCCAGCGATGGTTAATGAAGTCATTGCACTCCTCAAAGAAACGGCATTGATTGCGATCATCGGTGGCATGGACATCATGCGCAAAGCACAGATTATTGCTGCAGAACAATACGATTACTTTATGCCTTTATGCATCGCAGGCATTTATTACTATACCTTGGTCCTGTTCATTGAATTTTTAGGGCGCAGAGTCGAAAAATGGAAATTTCATGCTAGAAATTCATAATATTTGCAAATCATTTCGCGGCGTCAAGGTACTGGAAACGATTCATCTCCATATCGAAAAATCGGCCATTTTCGGTCTTGCGGGCCCTTCTGGATGCGGTAAGTCGACCCTATTGCGCTGTATCCAAGGTCTGGAGACCCTAGACCAAGGGACCGTCAATTGTCGTGGCCGTATCGGTTTTATGTTCCAAGATTTCCAGCTCTTCCCTCACATGACCGTGCTGCAAAACCTTACGTATGCCCCCGATTTAAAAGATAAAGACAAAAAAGCAGAACATCGACGACAAGCAGAAAGCCTCCTAAGGGACTTGAGTATCGAATTCAAGGGCGACGCTTACCCTAAAGCCTTATCCGGAGGCCAGAAACAACGAGTCGCCTTGGCGAGAGGCTTGATGGCCAATCCAGATGTCTTACTTTGCGACGAACCTACGTCAGGACTAGATGTCTCGACGACTATGGATGTCGTTGCTCTATTGAAATCCATCAATAAACAATTTGCCGTTACCATCGTCATTGCTTCCCATGATCTGGATTTCTTGACTAAAATATCCGATCGAATCGCTCTCCTCAAAAATGGTGCTCTGGCGATCAATATCGACCCAAAACAGTACGCCGATCCCGTAGATTTTCTTAAAAGATATTATTAGGTCTTTAGGATCGAAGGTAAGCGAAAAATTGAAAATTTATTAAAAGTTGACTTGCTTTCTGAGGAATACTAATTTGACTTTAAAGCCGATATATTATGTCTCAGCATTCAAGTTTTAGGCGAAGAGGTAATTCGATGAAAAAGCGCAGTGTTTTGAAGCGTTTTGAACGCGTTGAGCTATTACGCAAGCGCGGCCGATGGCAAGAGGGGCGTTATTTTACCGCGTTGCCAAAGACAAAACCTGAAGCATAGCCATGTGCCTCATTTTTGGCGTATTTTCTCCATTTTCTTAAAAAAGAACTGGGATAAGGGATGGCGGTTTTTACACCGTATTTTACATCTTTCTGCTATTTTTCTCAGAAGACAGAGGGTCAGATATAGGCGGCTTTTGTTTTGCATGTTGAATATCACTATCGCTTTCTTCAACAAAAGTCGATGCGTGATATGGCGATGTGGACTTCGCGTTTTATATATTTTCGCTACCGCATTGATCAAGCATTGGAGCGTAACGTGGCGATTTTTATTCATCGCCAGTTGGGGATGTGTTTTTTTAAATAAAATCGAAGTTCCATCCTTAGAATGCCGAATTTCAGTTCCGCCAAAGAAAAGAGTGTACATCGTTGATGTTGCAAAACAAAAGAAGGAAATTGAGAAAATTTCCACAAAGACGCTGTTTTTCGGTCCTAGCGATGAGGAAATTCCCGAAGATTTAAAATTACAAGAATGGGAGCCTATAGAATATATCGAACCTATTTTCCTTTTTCCTTAATGTTTCGCACTGAAAATCCGTACAACCCAGGAAAGTCGCTTCTGTTGTTCATGTTCTAAGCCTTGTCAAACCTCATATAAATCTTTAATTCATCGTTTAAATCCATCTTTTCTAATGATTCTCGGCGTTGAAAGTTCCTGTGATGATACGGGGCTTGCCCTTCTCGATGAGCAGCAGTGGCAATTCTTATACGAAAGAACTAGCACCCAAAGCGACCTTCACGCGACCTATGGCGGAATCGTTCCTCAGTTAGCGGCGCGGGAGCATTTGCGCAACTTTCCGATGCTTCTAAGAAATCTAGAACAGCATATTCCCCTCAAATCCATCACCCAAATTGCCGTTACCTGTGGTCCAGGTCTGCCAGAAAGTTTAGCGCTAGGTATATCTTTCGCGCGAAGTTTAGGGCTCATTTTAAGGCAAGCGGTGACTGGCATTCACCATCTACGTGGCCATATAATGTCGCCTTTCATCGGACACGCCTATACCAAAGAGGATTTTAGGAAAAAAATTTTCCCACACTTATCCCTTTTGGTTTCCGGCGGGAATACGCTTTTAGCGGCGATGCGTTCAAATTTTGAAATTCATGTCTTGGCGCAAACTACCGATGATGCTGCCGGTGAAGCCCTGGATAAAGGGGCTAAATTACTCGGCTTGAACTACCCCGGAGGACCGGAAATAGAACGCTTTGCTGCCTTAGGTGACCAAAAACGCTTTAAATTTCCCCAAGCATTTATAGAAAAGAAAGCTATGGCCTTCAGTTTTTCTGGCCTGAAGACAAGCCTGCGCTACATGCTTGAAAAATTAAGCACCGATGCTTTAAAAGGACAATTCAATGACATTTGTGCCAGCTATCAATGGGCCATTATTGATATTCTGATAAAAAAGATGAAACAGGCTTTAATTCGCGGAAACTTCCGCAGCATTGGTCTTTGTGGTGGTGTATCCAATAATGGTCTACTGAGAAGTCGCCTACAAGAACTTGCCGCAGCTCATTCAATACCCTACTATCTTCCTCAAGCGCGCTATACAGGTGACAATGCATCCATGATTGCTTTTGCAGCAGCTATCGATTTTGCGCACAGCGCCGAAGCCATTGATTTTTACCCTAATTGGCCGCTCAGCACGCCATAAGAAGCGACGATGTGTCCTGTAAAGGAGAAGCCTGGTGCGAAGCACCAGGCTTCCTTTAATCCAGGTCCAGGAGGCTGGAGCCTCCTGGCAGGGATTATAAGGGCGCGCAGCCCTTATATTATTATACTCTTTTTATTCTACCTATTCATCAATTCTGCCCCGCGGCGAAGCCGCGGGGCGTACTAAATACATTCAGGAAATCTTAGAACGATTTTACCAAAAAATTCGCCGGACAAATCATAAATCCTGTAAGGGAGAAGCCTGGCGCTTCGCGCCAGGCTTCTCCCTTAATCCAGGTCCAGGAGGCTAGAGCCTCCTGGCGGGGATTATAAGGGCGCGTAGCCCTTATATTACTATACTTT
>JAITAK010000006.1 GCA_031284165.1 Puniceicoccales bacterium | reverse complement strand
CCAAAGGGCTTGGAGACCTCAAAGTTAGGTTTAATCAGCAGGGAGAGGCCCTTGTGAAACTTGAAGGTCGCGTCGAAAAGCTCACAGCTGAGGTCGATAACCATGGAGAGATCATCCTTAAACATGGAGAAGACATCGTCCAATTGGAGGAAAACCTTCAACTTCAAATCGATCAGCAAGGCAGATTAATCGGTAAACATGCCGAACTCCTCAAAACGTTGGGCTTTGAATTTTCAAAGTTAAAGGGATTAGTCGATAAACAGGGGAGAAAGGTTAATCACCGATTGATCAATATCACCAACGACATTAAAAATCTCAAGATGAGTATGGCTGACATGAAAACGGAGATTAAGAAGTATAACATAGACAACCAAAACCTCCAAGTGCAGATCGATGAATACAACAATGTTTTTGTGCAGTTTAAAAAGCAATCTGAAGCGCAATCGAGAGCGCAATCCGTCCAACTAAAAGACATTAAAGCTAAACTCAACACGTACGGCGAGTTTACAGAAGAGTTTAAAACGCAATTACAAGAGCTTGGTTTTAATCAAAAACAAATCGAGAACATGAGTAAGACACATACTGCAAAGATTCTAAACTTAGAGGATAAAGTTAAAGATTTGCAGAACGAATTCAATCAAATGGAGAGTAAAGTGCAAATCCTTACCAAGAAGTTTGGAAACCTAGAAGTTAAGTTTGATGAGCATGGAAGGGTCCTCGCGAGAATTAATAATCAAGTCAGGGAGCTCACAGCCGAGGTCAATAACCAAGGAAGGATCATCCTCAAACACGGAGAAGACATCGTCCAATTGGAGGAAAACCTTCAACTTCAAATCGATCAGCAAGGTAGATTAACCGGTCAACATGCCGAACTCCTCAAAACGTTGGGCTTTGAATTTTCAAAGTTAAAGGGATTAGTCGATGAACAGGGGAGAAAGGTTGATCACCGATTGATCGATATCACCAACGACATTAAAAATCTCAAGATGAGGACGGCTGACATGAAGGCGGAGATTAAGAAGTATAATATAGACAACCAAAACCTCCAAGTGCAGATCGATAGATATAACAATGTTTTTGTGCAGTTTAAAAAGCAATCTGAAGCGCAATCTGAAGCGCAATCCGTCCAACTAGAAGACATTAAAGCTAAACTCAACACGTACGGCGAGTTTACAAAAGAGTTTAAAACGCAATTACAAGAGCTTGGTTTTAACCAAAAACAAATCGAGAACATGAGTAAGGCACATACTGCAAAGATTCTAAACTTAGAGGATAAAGTTAAAGATTTGCAGAACAAATTCAATCAAATGGAGAGTAAAGTACAAATCCTTACCACGGGAGTTGGAGACCTCGAAGTTAAGTTCGATGAGCATGGAAAGGCCCTCGCGAGAATTAATAATCAAGTCAAGGGGCTCACAGCTGAGGTCAATAACCAAGGAAAGATCATCCTTAAACATGGAGAAGACGCCGTTCAACTGAAGGAAAACCTTCAACTTCAAATCAATAGGCAAGGCAAATTAGTCGGTGAACATGCCGAACTCTTCAAGAGCTTTGGTTGGAAGTTTGATCAGCACCAAAAATTGATCGACGAGCACGGTCAAGTCATTGATCTGCTGCAGAATAATATTCAGGACCTCAGAGTAAAAGTCACTCAACTCGAGCGGGATGTAAGTGACGTAGTCGATAAAGTTCAAAGACTCAGCGGTAGGGTTGATGAAAATGGGAAAATCGTCGCAAAAATCTTGGAAGGTAATGAAGAAAGAGATGTTGTTTTGCAGAACCTTCAACTTAAAATCGATACACAAGGCAGATTAGCCGGTGAACATAGCAAACTCATCCAAGAGTTGGGCTTTAGATTCACTAAGTTAAAGGGATTAGTCAGTAAACAAGGTGAAAAGGTTGATTATATAGCGAATAATCTTCAAAATCTTGCAAGGGATTTCAGAAATTACACCATGGATATAGGCGAAATGAATAGGGAGCTTAAGGATTTGCAAGCGAACTACGAAGACCTCCAAGTGAATGTTAATAACCAAGGGAGAATCGTTGTGAACCTTCAAAATGAAGGTGATGCGCCGCAGATTCAACTGAAAGATCTCAATGCTGCCGTCAATAGCCAAGGTGAGATCATAGGAAGGGATGCTGATACGCTCAAGAAGCTGGTGAAAGTTGATCCTCATGGACGACTGGTGACTCACAAAGACATCGTCATCGAGTCCTGGAAAAATGGAATTCCAAACCAAACGGAAATCAACAATGAGCTCTTAGAGAATATTCGAGATCTCAATATATACTGGGATGCAAAAGAAGAAAAGTTCTTCGATAAAGAAGGCAAGGAGTTTAATTATGATGAAAACGACGGTAAACTCGTAAGTGAAACATTAAATAAGAAAATATGGAAATCGTATGATGAGAAACTCAAAAAATTGGAAACAGAAAATAGTCAAATGAAGGAAGAGTTAAAAAGTTTATGGGAACAAAATCGGGAATTAGTGAGGACTATTGAAATTAAAGGTAATTCACAAAATACAAATATAGAAGAGATCGTCAGGAATATGCTCATAACAGCCCATACCGCGAGCTTACAGGCGCTTCAGAACATTCAGAATGTACAGAATACACAGTCGCAACAAAATAGCTACAGCTACCAGGAGAATATTAAGATTCGTTCCCATTCTTCCTATAACACTTACGAAAATAATTAGCAAAAAAAAGTCTTCCTTTGATCATCATAAAACGCTTTTGTCCATGACATGGGCAAAGGCGTAGGATAAAAAAGTAACACAATCAGGCGTTTTATGACCTGTTCAAAAAGCCGTCGATAAAAAGGGCCCGCGCTAAGGGCTCTTTGATCCCTCGCGATGCAAAGTAAATTAAAATTTCCGGATCCATTCCCCCAATTGCCGCGCCATGTAAACATGCTACATCCTTAGAACGTACGTCCATTGCCGGTGCTGTGTGGATTGAAACCGCTTCTGAAAGCACTAAATTTTTGTTCCTTTGCACAGCTTTTGCTCCTATGATATCTTCAAGGACTTCAATTTTCCCACAATAGTCGATGCGTGCCGCATCTTCCCCAACACAGCGGAGTTCTACATCGGAATAACTATGGCTACCGCAATGTCGTTGCAGCGTTTGGCAGGAAAAAACAGAGTCTTCATGACCATGGTAAAAAATTTTGACCTTCGCTTCCGCCCATTGCTCTAGGATTAATACTACAGTTAAAGCACTTCGGAGGCCCGGAGAAAGACGAAATTCGGCTTCTAAATTACCTTTCGCTTGAACACGAAAATGAAAAATTGTGGATCGATCGGCTTTTTTTCTTTCAATAGTCATCACCACATTTTTCTTTTGCAGCAGGGTATACATGGGCAATGAGGTTGCCATAATATGATCGATGATCTATGAAGCGCTGGTTTCGACTTCCTTAACGCTTTCCCCCAAAATGGTGCCTCCTGAAACATTCACCTTACTCACGATGGCCTTTTCCAAGAGCGCCGCTAATTCTTCGTCTTTTCGCACTGCTTGTTTTGCACTTTCTCGCCCTTGTCCGACCAATTTCCCATTGAACGAAATCCATGCGCCTTTTTTTTCGAGGACATTGTATTCCAATCCGAGATCGATGAGTGATCCTGTTTTCGAAATCCCTTCGTCGTACATAACATCAAATTCGCATTCTGTAAACGGCGGCGCCACTTTATTTTTGACCACTTTGACGCGGGTGCGATTGCCCAAAAATTTCCCGCTGTTATCCTTGATCTGATTAACGCGGCGGATATCTAAACGCACAGAAGAAAAGAATTTCAATGCCCGTCCTCCCGGTGTTGTTTCTGGGCTTCCGAACATCACCCCAATCTTCTCGCGGATTTGATTCGTAAAGATACAAACACACTGACTTTTACTCACCGCCGCCGTAAGGCGGCGCATGGCCTGACTCATCATGCGTGCTTGGAGACCGATTGTTGTATCTCCAATTTGTCCTTCCAATTCTGCTTTAGGAATAAGTGCCGCTACGGAATCGACGACAACGACGTCGACATTTCCTGAGCGAATTAAAGTCTCGGCAATATTGAGTGCATCTTCACCGCTTTCCGGTTGAGAAACCATCAAATTATCGAGATCAACCCCGACAATTTTTGTATATTTGGGATCGAGGGCATGTTCAACGTCGATAAAAACCGCATTGCCTCCTCGTCGCTGGGCTTCGGCAATGACACTTAAACATAGGGTTGTTTTTCCTGAGGATTCTGGGCCAAAAATTTCACAAATTCTCCCTCGCGGTAATCCTCCGACGCCCAAGGTGAGATCGAGGGATAAAGATCCCGTTGAAATCACGGAAACATTCATTTTTTTTGCATCTCCCATGCGCATTAGGGAACCTTCCCCAAACTGTTTATTGACACCGGAAATGGTAAAATCCATCGATTGCCGTGGGGATATATCCTTCGAAGCATCATTGACCATAGGCAGTATCTTTACTTCAAACCCTACCTCCTTCAAGCTTAATCGCAAAAATTTTTCCACGCCAACGATGATAATTTTTTGACCTATTTTAACGGCGAAATCACACGCATGAAGTGCACATTACTCATTAATCATTACCTTATCGCAGAAAGAGCAATATCCTTAAATTTTGCTATTCACGCGCCCACAAGTGCGCAAACGTAGTCATGAATGACAAAAGGAACCAGGGCATCATCTGTTTCCCCCGTCCCTATAAAATAGATAGGAACATGCAACTTCTGGTAGATCCCAACGACGGCTCCTCCACGACTTGTGCCGTCCAATTTAGTGACAATGATACCGCTTATCCCCAGCGCTTCATGGAATTTTAGCGCCGAAGTAATACCGTTTGTCCCCAAATGGGCATCGATGACCAGCCACAGATGTTGAGGGAACTGGGGATTAATTTTCCCGATGACTTTCTTAATTTTGACCAGTTCTGACATGAGATTAGCGTTATTAGGGAGACGGCCTGCTGTATCCAGGATCACTACATTTTTTTGACGACTTATAGCCGCTTGGCAACTATCAAAGGCAATGGAAGCCGGATCGGCGCCGCTTTGTCCTTCGATGAGATCGCAATGGAGTTGTTGAGACCAACTTCTAATTTGTTCATTAGCAGCAGCGCGGAAAGTATCGCAGGCACCAATGAGTACTGATTTTCCTCTTTTTATAAAAAAGGAAGCCAATTTTGCAGCGGTTGTTGTTTTCCCGCAACCGTTGGTACCGACGAGGCCGATAACGAAAGGTGTAAACGTATTTTTTGCGGTATGGTTTTCTGAATCCTCTTTATAAGTACTCCCACTCCCATACGTATTGCCGTTGACGCTTTTATTTTCTAAATTTTGAGTGCGACCGTCATAAGGACAAGAAACATGACGGACAGCATTTTTAAGTATAATAGGAGGATTTTCCGGATCCGAAGCATTTTTGGGCGTTGAGAGTAAGGATGGCAGAGAACATTCGGCGCCCTTGAGGATGTCAAGCAGTATATCTTTACAAACGACCTTTAATGATTTTAAGTCCGTTTTAGAATCTTTTTCATAACAATCGCGTTTAGCCGTTGCGATAATATTTTGCGTTGCTTCGACACCTATGTCAGCAACATAGAGAAGCGCTTCGAGCTCATCGAGCTTGCTGGGGTCAAACTTTTTACCATGAAAGATGTCTTTTATGCTTGAAGTTAATTTATTTTTTACTGACTCAATTCCGGAACGAAACTTCGAGAAAAATGACAACATGCGAATCATCTTTTGTAAAATCTGAAAAAGTCGATAAAAAAACGAAGGCCATTTTTCTCGATCGCGATGGTACGCTCAATGTAGATGACCATTATTTGGCCGATCCCCAAAAGATTCGCCTCATTGAAGGCGTAAAACAAGCCGTTGAAATATTTATAAAGAAGGAATTTCTTTTGTTTCTATTTACCAATCAACGCGGAATAGCGCTAAAGATGTATTGCCAAGAAGATGTAGTCTCTTGCAATCGGCGGCTTATAAATCTTTTAGGGAATCCGCAATTTACGGAGATTTGTATTGCTACAGAAGTCGTAGCTTCTCCGCAGCATTACCGCAAACCTTCACCGAAATTCATTCATGAAATGGTGGAGCGTTATAGTCTCGTGCGTAGCGAATGTTTCATGGTAGGGGATAAAGAAAACGACGCCCTAGCCGGTTATTATGGGAGAATACGAAGTATTTTATTGGACTCTCCTTATCTTCGCTCCTCGAGCACACTGGCGCTGATTCGGGCAGGAGAAATAACGCCTTTCAAGAATCTCATTGCCTTTGCTCAATCGCTTTAATCTGTTCTAATCCGTTTTAATAATTTAGAGGTTCAATTTCTTGGATCTATTCTGCCATTAAAATAAATCCAGGAGTCATCGTTCTTAGCGAGATCTAGGGTAAAAAATCTCAGCCTTTTAAATTTTACTAAAAAATCTAAAAACTACTTGACACCTTAAGAATCATTTTTACTTTAATAGCTATTGTATACGAATTTTTTCGTAACAGTAGAAAAAATTTACTTTAAAAGGAAAAATATTATGAATAAAAAAAGTTATATAAGAAAAATGATTGCAAAAAGCTTGTTCTTGAGCGGTTTTTTCGTAACCGAAAGTCAAATTTTAGGTTCCGGAAGAAATCGGTCTTCGTCTTACTCTAATAAAGCCCCCAAGCTCATACTTACGCCGGAGGAAAAGCTTTTCGTAGAACTTGGAGGAGATACGCCAGATCTTTCAGTAATAAGAGCTCTGATTAAGGGCGGCGTCGATGCTAAAGCTCGCAATACGAATAATAAAGACAATACTATTTTGCACGAAATTATATTATGTGAAGGCGACATAAGTGATATTGTGGAGCAGTTAATACGACAAGGAGCTGATATCAATGCCCAGAATAAGTACAAGAATACCCCATTGCATTATGCTGTATTGGTAGGGAATATCGAAATGGTAAAGTTTCTCGTTGAGCACGGCGCAAACATTAACATAACTAATAAGAAAGAAAAAACACCTCTAGATTTGGCTGAAAAAGAGCAAAATCGAACTATATGCGACTACTTAGAAGAAATAATTAAAAATAAAGAAGAAATTTTTAAAAATCTTGACAGGATTAATGTTCAAGAGCTAGAAAAAATGAACAAGGCGATAAAACACAATTCACCTAATGTTGCAAAGCTTTCAAATGAAAAAGGAGAAACATTATTGCATCGGATGGCGGGTATGGGTAAGTTAGATGTTGTAGCGTATTTGCTGAAACAAGGTGCCGACATCAATGCGCAGGATGATTTAGGAAAAACACCAATACGTTGGGCGTTAGAATTTCAGCAGTTTCCCGTTATGGAATTCTTGATGAGTACCGATGGTATCGATATGAATAAAACAGATGAGTCAGGCCAAACACCATTATGCTATGCTGTAAAGCACAACCTCGTAAATATAGTAAATTTCCTTATTGAACGTGGAGTTGATGCAAGTGTTCCCAACAGCAAAAATGGTAAAACGCCTTTGGAATTAGCCATAGAGAATAATAAATCATCAGAGATCATAAAGTATCTAAAATCTAAAACTCCTCTGAAAAATTATCCTAATAAGGTATTGGAAGAAGAGAAAAAATCGAAGAGGAACGAGGAGCTTGCTCGCTTAACTAATGGGTATCCTATAAACGAAAAGCAAGTTCTTGCGCTAATCCGAGAAGGTGTCGATGTAGACTATCCCCTAGATGAATATGGCGAAACAGTGTTATCTTGGGCTATACGTCAAGAAGAGAATCCTAACATCTTAGAATGTCTGCTCCAACATGAATATGGTGTCAATTCTATTATCAATACATATATATCCGACGACGATACACCATTACGGTGCGCCATAAAATGTAATAATCTCGCAGCTGTGGAACACCTCATCGCGTATGGGGCTGATGTGAATCAAACAGATGGTTTTTCAAGCGATACACCGCTGCACTTTGCAGTCAAAAAAGGTAAAGTGGATATAGTGAAATGCCTCATTGAGCATGGAGCTGATGCAAATGCACAAAGTTCTGGGGGAAATACGCCACTGCATTATGCCGCTGAGCAAGGTAAAGTAGATATAGTGAAATGCCTCATTAGGCATAAAGCTAATGTAGCTAATGTAAATGCACAAAATTCTGAGGGAAATACGCCGCTGCACCTTGCCGCTGAAAAAGGTAAAGTGGATGTAGTGGAATGCCTCATTGAGCATAGAGCTAATGCAAATGCGCGAGATTCTTCAGGAGATACACCGCTACACCGCGCTATACGTAAAAACGCATTTAATGCGCTTGCAATAGTGAAGTGTCTCTATATGTATGTGTATAGTATAAGATTGGAAAATACACCATTGCATTGTGCTGTAATGCAGAATAAATTTGATATTGTACAATTCCTCGTTAGCCGTTATGCTGATGTAAATGCGCAAAATGCTGAGGGAAATACGCCGCTGCACTGCGCCGTAATACAGCAGAACTTCAATATAGTAAGATACTTACTCAAAGAAGCTGGGGCTGACCGTAATATACAGAATTCTCTAGGCAATACACCTGAAGCGTTAGCCGTATTGAAGAATAATTTCGAGGGCGATACGCCTGAAAAAGTGGCAGCCGCATGGAAGAATGCCGATGCAATCTTAGAGCTTTTTTAAACAATAAAGTTAGGAAGTAAAAAATCAAACGCCCTTTATAGGGTTGATTGATCGTTAAGGCGTCGCCAATGAAATTGTCTTAACAATTTTCGCGCCATACACATGGCGCGTTATAGGATTGTAGATATATCGCAATACTATTTAACGAAGATCATTTTGTATCCATGATAAAGGATCGTTCTGTATATGCTTGGAAAGCATCTGGCGCAATGCTCGCGCATCGTCCTGAGCTTGCGCCAAAACCTTGGGATTGTGAAGGCAATCGCATACCGCATGGTAAATGGATCCCGGTCTCGCAGAAAACTGTAAAAATTCACGGGCCGATTCCCGATTTAAAAGTATGTTGGCAATATGCAAAAATTTTACCTTAATAAGCATGCGCCCTAAAATGTAAGTTAATATATTGGCGCGATAGATGATTATGCCTGGAATACCTGCTAGCGCACAATTTAAGGCCATCGTTCCTGAACTCATTAGAGCCATGCTCGCTGAGATCACCGATGGAGATTTAGGGATGAACGCAAACGGTATATCTTTATATCGCTTACTGATATCTTTGAGGATCTTTAAAAGCGCATCGTCGGGATAAATTACCACGCATTCCTTCACTTCTTTGGCATTTTTAAGTCGACGAAGTGTGTTGAGCATTATAGGAAAAATCCTTTTCACTGCCGCCTTTCGACTCCCCGGTAACAATAGTATGGGACCTTTAGAATCATATTTTACGGGCAGTATATAATCTTCATCTAAGAAGGGATGGCCTAAAAATTGAACATCAAGATCGGTGTCTCGATAGCACTCTTTTTCGAACGGGAAAATCGTTCCCAGGGCATCAATGTATTTTGCAATCGTAAAGCGACGCTTCGCCTTCCAAGCCCAGATCTGTGGGCTGATGTAATGGTACAATTTCACATTCCCTCCGGCTTTGTGACTCACTCCTCGTTCGTAAAGCGCTTTCGCAACGCGCAGATTAAATCCCGGAAAATCGATAAAACAAACCACTTTAGGACGATGGTATTCGATCCACTGACAGGTCATTTTTAAGAATTTTGAAAAAAAACAGAGGTTGTGCAGAACTTCAACGAGGCCAACTACGGAAAATTGTACTAAATCGAAGAGGAATGGAATCCCCGTTTTTTTTAAGTTATCGCCTCCGATAGCGTAGATGTGACAACAGGGGTTTGCAGTTTTTAATTTTTTAATTAATGCCGCACCGTGTTCATCGCCGGAATGTTCTCCAGCAATCACCAGCAAATCAGGAGAAGTGATGATAACATCGTTCCATGAAATTTCAGTCATACTATGAGTTAAAGCGAAAGGTCATCACGTCGCCATCTTGAACTTTATAATCCTTACCTTCTAGGCGATACTTCCCAGCTTCTTTCGCCGCTAACAAGGATCCCGCTTTAATCAAATCTTCATAACTCACGACCTCCGCTTTAATAAATCCACGCTCAAAATCGCCATGAATAATCCCCGCACATTGAGGAGCTTTCATTCCTATTTTAAAGGTCCAGGCATGCACTTCCATTTCTCCAGCCGTGAAATAGGACGCTAGCCCTAATGAACTGTAGGCCGTCCGAATCAGATGAGATGCGCCACTGTCGGCAATGCCGAGATTCGTAAGATATGCCTTAGCGTCTTCGGAAGAAAAGTCGACTAAATCCGATTCCAATTGGGCACAAATCGTACAGCATTCCCCACCATAGCATCGCTCAGCGATGTATTCTCGAACGCGTTCGACAAAGGGAGGATTTCGGGCGATTTCATTTTCTGCGACATTACAGGCATAGATGACAGGTTTGGAAGACAATAGATGAAATGATTTTAGCAAAATTTTTTCCTCTTCATTAAGGCTCAGGGCGCTGGCGGGATGACCTTGATTGAGAAAATCTCTTAAACGTTGCAGTAATGTTACCGCTTTCACCGCTTCACTATCTTGAGCTCGTGCTTTTTTTATATTTCTCTGATATTGATTTTCAATGGATTGCAAATCGGCTAGAATCAATTCCGTATGAATCACTTCCATATCGCAGAGAGGATCGACATTTCCAGAACTATGGATGATGTCTCCATCTTCAAAGCAGCGGACAACATGGACAATGATGTCAACCTCACGAATATGGGCCAAAAATTTATTTCCTAGCCCCTCACCTCGATGGGCGCCGGTAACTAATCCGGCAATGTCGACAAACTCAATCGCCGCCGGGACTAGTTTATCCGTCTTGGCAATGGGTTTCAACGCGGCCAAACGTTCATCCGGAACCTCAACAATACCGACATTGGGATCGATAGTGCAAAAGGGATAATTTTCCGCTGCCGCTTTGCGGGTCCGTGTCAGCGCATTAAAGAGTGTACTTTTTCCCACATTGGGGAGGCCAACGATTCCCGCTTGTAACATGCCCATGCATAAGAAGAAATCCGTCGGGATTCGCAAGAATTTATAATCCCGTAAGACTAAACGCCTTTTATTTCTCAAACTCCATTGGCAAGAGCTAGGGCATAAATTTGTTGATTTTTACATATATTTTTTTAAAATTTCAATATGAGCAATATACATCTAGGCAACAATTCCAACCTTACAATATCTACGCCTGCTTTACTTTTATTTTATCAGAAAAAAATAGTAAAGTGCTTGCAGCGGCGCTCCAACTACCTTTCAGGCCGAGATTTTGGCCCGCGTTGATTTTAAAAAATTGATATTAATTTAATATTTTTGAAAAAGAGATATTGTAATTTGTTAAATATTTTATATTTTACTTAATTATGAGCAGTAATGTTAATCCTAATTTTAATAAATTCGATAATTTTTACCCAAAAGATGTATCTTCAATGGTAAATGAGGGTGGCGATTTTTCGATTAAGAATGGAGTTGTTAATGGAGTTGTTAGAATAACGAAGATGGATGGTAAAATAAACATTACAGAGAATGTTTCTCTGCAAAAGAATGTTTCTCTGCAAAATAGAGTTATGCAGCAAAGTGATACAACAACATTTAAAACTCATAAAAAAGCAATGGCTTATCTCAATAAGCATCCAGATAGGTGTGTTCAAGTTCAAAAAGAATATGATAACGCAAAAAGTGCAGAGGCATGGCTTAGGAGGAATAATATGATGCCAGTATCTGAGGAACTTGCTAACATTAAGGAAAATAGAAACAAAGAAACTTTCTCCCTTAAGAATCTCGAACATTTTCAGGAAATTATGGCGACAATTGTGGAAAAAGCAGCAACTCATTTAGAATGCAGCGATGAAAAAATATCAGCGGCCAAGCAATGTCTTAAAATTAAGGATTTAAAGCTACCGACAGATTCATCAGATTCTATCCCCAAAGATGATTTTTTGAAGTATGTCCAAGGATTAAAAGAGAAAACGACTGAACAATTGGATAAGCTATTCTGTGAAAAATGCAATAAACAACCTCCAAGTAAAAAACCGGAGGAAGGGAAAAAACTCTTTCAGAAGTTTTATCCGCAAGCTTTAAACCAAAGTCCTGAAGGATGGAAAGATTTTAGTGCCGAAATGCAATGGAAAGACGATGACGCAAAAAGCGGCCAAGCTAGCAGTGCTCATACAACGAAAGTCAAAATTTCTTTGACTCCAGCACGCTCTATAGAATGCTTTTCCTACCTCAATAAGGACAGCAAAGATTCAGAAAAATTATATGGCATTTCTTCTATGAACCGAAATACAGAACATGCGATGAATCTATGGGAAACTAAAATAGAAAAAATAGAAACCTTAGATTCAGAACAATCTAATGCGACTTCAAAACCACTGTTTCGTGCGATCCGCCATGGATGTACTCGAGGTCAAGAAAGCGCCAGCAAGGAAATTCTAAGTGCATGTTTAGTTCAAAAATATGGATTAAACAATATTATCCCCCCCAATGAATCAAACTCCGATACACCAGATCGCGAAAAGATGGGGTCGAAAAAAAATCCCTATCCGCTGCAATTGGCCAACATTCAATTGATGACCTCAGGTAGCG
>JAITAK010000009.1 GCA_031284165.1 Puniceicoccales bacterium | reverse complement strand
GAAGGTGAAATGAAAGGTCACATTCAAGGGCTAATCGACGGTTTCATGGAAGGAAATATCTCTCAAAGATTATTGCAGCGACTCCGGAATCAAGAGATGAAATTTCCAAAAGAACTTGTGGAAAAAACATGGAATGAATGTGCATCTCAAGAAAACGGAATCCCTAAAGGTAAAACTCGAGACGATTTTATCGCTATTTTATGCCAGGAAAATATTTTAGAATTGTAAAAAGAAAAAGATTGGGCTGAAAATGAAAATCTTGATATAAGTTTTGAAACGACATGCTTCAATTAGTGATACCTTAAAAATGTGGCGGCATAAAATACAATCCCCTTCCTTTTAATATGACTTAAGAGGAAAATAACAATAAAGGAAAAATTTAATATGAATGTTTTTTATAATATAACTCCGTTTATTAAGCGTTCTGTGGGAAAATAAGATATACTCCCGAAATCTTAAAGACAAAATTAATCTTGGCTGCCCGAGTAGGATTCGAACCTACGACCAAGTGATTAACAGTCACCTGCTCTACCGCTGAGCTATCGGGCATTATAAATTAGGTCTCTTAATAAAAAGCTGCTTTCCTTAATGTCAATGCATTATTATGAGATTTTTATGATTATAGGTTATTGAAGTTCCTTAGATCTTAAATAACAATTGCTCGACGTTTATGCGCTAAAGGGAAAATGTATTTATGTTAAAGGCTTGCATTAATCATGGGCTCCATATATTTTTACAAAATTATAGCATGAATGAGCACCTAAAGATCTGTATGGTTTCCCCAGAATTATCACCATTCGCAAAAATAGGAGGGCTGGGTGATTGCGTCGCTTCCTTAGCAAAATTTATCGCCCAGTTAGGTCACGAAGTTAAAGTCGTTCTGCCTAAATACGCGTCGATTCGCCTTCCAGAACATTGTATCGAACACCTTTCACCATTGGTGATCTCTATGGGTTATGGCAAGGAGTATGGCAAGATTTGGGAAATTAGGGCGAAAAATTTGTCTTTCTATTTTGTTGAGTTCCATCGCTACTTCGATCGTACTGGTATTTATAGTGATGTCTATGGAGATTATAGAGATAACGATGAACGTTTTGCTTTTCTTTCACGGGTGGCTATCGATGTATGCTACTACTTCAATTGGGTTCCAGATATTTTTCATGGTCACGATTGGACAACAGGATTGATCCCAGTCATGCTCGACACTGTCGAACGACAACGATCCATGGGACAATGCGGCAGTGTTTTCACAATCCATAATCTTCAGCATCAGGGTTATGCTCGCAAATCTGTCCTCGATTTTTTGGGCATTCCAGGACACGTATTCCGCCCCGATGGCGTCGAAGCCTTTGGTCAAGTCAATATGCTGAAGGCAGGACTCTATTTTGCTTCGAAATTGACAACCGTTAGCGAAACTTATGCTCGGGAAATTCAGACACCGACTTTTGGGTTTGGACTCGATGCTGTGTTAAAATTTCGAGCTGGCGATCTCATTGGCATTCGCAATGGTATCGATGAAACATTATGGTCGCCTCAACATGATCCCTTTCTTCCGGCGAAATTTTCTACAAAAAATATGGCAGGGAAAGTGTTCTGTAAACGAAGATTGCAGCGGTGCTGCGATTTTCCCATAGATGATTCCGTCCCTCTGTTGGGAATCGTTGCCCGTTTATATGAACAGAAAGGGCTCGATATTTTTGCAAATATTTTGCCAGGGCTTCTGGAAAAATTAACCCTCCAAGTAGTACTCTTGGGCAACGGAGAAAGCAGTCTAGAAACGCGTTTCATTGAGATTGCGAAAAAATACGATAGGCGATGTTTTGTGCATATCGGATTTCATGAGGCGCTATCGCATTTAATTGAAGCGGGCGCAGATTTTTTTCTCATGCCGAGCCGCTTTGAACCCTGTGGGCTAAATCAGATGTATTCCATGCGTTATGGGACCATTCCTATTGTTCGAGCTACAGGTGGTCTAAGGGACACGGTCGAAAATTTTTCAGAAAAAAATGAGACGGGAACGGGATTTTTATTCGACGATTTGACGGAGTCCTCTCTTTATAATACCATCTGCTGGGCTTATAAAATTTATCGCGATTGCCCGCGAGCCATTGCAGGGATGCGTTTGCGGGCCATGGTGCAGGACTTTTCCTGGAATACTTCCGCCAAAAAATATATCGATGTTTATCATTGGGCTAAAAAGTGCTGACGAATTTATCCATTAGTCTATGAGATACGTTTGCCAAGATGAACCTTTTTTAAATCTAAAAATACCATTGACAAAGTGGAAATTAATATTCAAGCTAAGAGTAGTAAGGTGGTTACTTTGTCTATAGGCAGCTTCGGCTAGGTCGGCTAGGTCGGCTAGGTCATCTGAGTCGTCTAGAGGCAGAGTAGAGTGCCTTACTTGTTTCGCGGCTTTGCTGCGAGATAACAATGCATCTTTTCCTTTTTTGTATAATGAGGTAGTACGTATTACCTACGTACTACCTTTCATTGAAAAGGTCGAGATATCTGCAGTTTTGGGTAAGCCATAAAGTAAAACCCCGGATTTTTGATCACATATAACTTATGATTAAGCCAAAAGAGGGATCCAATTAAATTAACGGAGTGGGCTTGCTAAAAATATATTTCAACCTATGATCTCCGCTGTGAATAGACTAACTAGGTTTTACCAGTACCCCAAAAATGGGTTAACACTCGTTGAATTATTAGTAGTGATTATGCTTATGTTTGTCGTTGGTGCCGCAATGATGAAAGCAACTTTTCCTAAAGAAGAAGATCTTCGAAAACAAGGCCCTAAAGAAGCATTGGAAAGCATGATTAAAAGTGCCCGGAAAATCGCTAATCGCAGTGCTACAGAGGTCCATATTCAGTTTATTGATCAAGGTGCCAATATCAAAACAAGTGATTTTTTTGATGAGAATGAGCGCGATAGTGATCGTCAAAAATCTATCCTGAACTTCTTGCAAAAAACAACCCATGCTCACCCTGCCACTTGGTCTGAATTTCCTTCATCAGCATTGACGACGACGCCGTTACTTATCGTCACCGATGCTGGTGGCAAGGCCACTTTCGATGGCAATCAAGTGTGTTATGCGATTATCCGAAACCCGGGCGAGGGTCCGATTATGGGAAGTGTTCCCAAGCCTTTCAGTTTAGGTTACATTGAAAATCACGGTACACCATCGGTTTCGTGGCAAAAAAATCAGGAAGCCAATTATGAATACTTTACTGTTTATCCTTCGGGTTTGTGCGATTCCGTCAGCTTTAAGGCAGAAAATTGTCCAGAGTATAACTGCAATTTTGTTGTTAACGCTATATCGGGCACCGTTGAAAGTCTGAAATAATCATTTTTTAATTCATTTTTGATGATGCTTGCCTTACGGTAGTACTGTAGAGGGAGGATGTAATTTCTTTAACATTGCAAGGTGTGGAGGTCTTGCAATGCTACATCCATGAGTTTATTAAGTAGGATTCGCAATTTCTGTATTATTGCGCATATCGATCACGGTAAAACGACACTGTCGGATCGCCTATTGGAGTTTACAAATACGGTCCAGAAGCGAAAAATGCAAGATCAACTACTAGATTCAATGGACCTGGAACGGGAACGGGGAATTACGATCAAGTGCCATCCAGTATCGATGTCATTGAAACGCCCTCGGGGTGAAGAATTTTTACTTAATTTAATCGATACGCCAGGCCATGTAGATTTTTCCTACGAGGTTTCACGGAGTATTGCCGCCTGTGAAGGGGCACTATTGCTCATCGACGCCTCTCAAGGTATAGAAGCACAGACGGTGGCCAATGCACATTTAGCTATTGAACAAAAGATGGTCATCATTCCTGTGTTGAATAAAATCGACTTACAAAGTGCCCAGCCAGAGGTTGTTCTGACACAGTTGGAAGATGTTTTGGCTATACCGCGGGAAGAAGCAATTTGGGCGAGTGCGAAATCGGGGATTGGCATTGAGAAAATTTTAGATGCGGTTATTGAACGCATTCCGGAGCCGCGTTGGGCAGATTATGAGCAAACGCGTTGTCTCGTTTTCGATTCTATTTTTGATGCTTACCAAGGAGTTATCTGTCACATTCGCGTATTTTCTGGGGAAATAAAAACGGGAGATGAACTTCTGCTGATGGGAACGGAGCAGCGATTACAAGTCAAAGACACAGGCATATTTTCGCCGCAGATGATATCGACGGGGATATTAGCGGCCGGGCAAGTGGGATTCGTCGTTACGAATATTAAGAATGTGACTGAAATCAAAATTGGCGATACCATTACCCATTTGGCCAGTCCTGCACCGGTGATGCTTCCTGGCTATAAGGAGGTCCGTCCGATGGTTTTCAGCGGCATTTATCCGATCGATACCTCCGATTACGAGAAATTGAAGGCTGCTTTGGCGCGATTACAATTGAATGACTCAGCATTAGTTTACCAATCGGAGAATTC
>JAITAK010000005.1 GCA_031284165.1 Puniceicoccales bacterium | reverse complement strand
TCCAAGCTAAAGAAATATGCGAACGCCATGAAAATAATGACGAATTTCGCAAATTTCTTGAGCTTATTGCCCCAGAGCTTCTTAAAATTCAAGAAGAAGTTGCGGCAAAGCGATAAAGTGACACTTCGATATCTATTGGGAAGGGAAATCTCCCTTGTTAGGGCTTAGGTTGCAATGACGTTATTAATTCATTGAGTTGTACGTCACCCTTTTCGATAGACGTAATAAGCCCGAATAGTTCTGGGATAAGATTACGCTCCTCCAACTCTGGGATAAGATGAAGTGCATTTAATTGCTCTGGGGTGAGCAATTGATTTATTGCCTCAGCATTACCGCCCTGATTCTGAATTTCTTGAATTTGTTTTATGAAGCTCTCAATCTTCTGTTTCAAATTTTTTAACAAGTCCTTTCTTTGTTGACGGTCATCAATCTCATTACTATTTTCGTCACGTCGATCTGTAGAATTACTTTCATTGCGATCCTGCTCCATTAAATCGTTTTCATTGCCTTGCTCCGTTGAATCGTTTTCATCGCCTTGCTCCGTTGAATCGTTTTCATCGTCTTGCTCCGTTAAATTGCTTTCATCGCCTTGCTCCGTTAAATCGTTTTCATTGTGATCTTGATCTAAAGGCTCGCTGTCACCGTTAGCATTGTCACTAGGACGATTGATAACATCATTGTTAGCGCTGGTGATAGAAACACCTCTTATATTGACGTTAACAATAGTAATTCCTTGGACATTGCCATTAAAGCTAGTAACGGAATTGCCACGTCCTCTTATGGTAATAGTGATCTGTCCAGGACGGGTATCTCCAGTCAGGGTAACGTTGTCAGAGGAGTTTTCAGTACTATGGATACTTTCTCGACCATTCTGAGGAGTTCCTCTGCGGTTAGTATCGTTGTCAAAGGAGTTTTCAGTACTATGGATACTTTCTCGACCATTCTGAGGAGTTCCTCCGCGGTTATCATCAGGATTGAAAGATTCGGAGGCGAATCCATAGCTATACATGATAGCTGACATTAATATGGCAGCCTTAGACTTTAATCTAAAAATCATAACGGAAGCTATACGATGAAATAAGTATCACAGTGTCAATAATTTTTTAAAAAAAACCTTTGACGAGTTACCGTCGAAATGACTCCGCTAAAAAGACGCCCATGGAGTCATGGAAAAAGCTCGTATGCTGAAGCTTGACGTTATGATATATTTTTAGGTAAGGAAACAAACACCCCTTGCCTCGAAGTATAAGTATTGAATATTGATCGTCAACTGACCTTATAACTTCGGCAATGGCGTTAATTTTCACTTAAAGTTATCTCTAATCTTTGAAAACCAAGATTTATCGTTTTCATCGAGCGAAATCGCAAATGCTTCGAGTTTTGCCCGTTGTTCGGCAGTCAATTTTTTCGGAACTTCAATTTCAATATGGACGAGTTGGTCACCGCGCTTCCCTATGGAAAAATTTGGCATACCATAGCCACGCATGCGCAAAACAGCGTGCGCCTGCGTTCCTGCAGGGATTTGTAAAACTGCCTCCCCATCGATTGTCTTTATATTAATTTCTCCGCCCAGTGCTGCTAAGGTGAAAGGTACAGAAAGATTACAATGGAGATGATCGCCTTCGCGTTCGAATTGCTTATCCGGTTTTATGAGAACAACTACAAATAAATCGCCACTTTTGCCTCCACAGATTCCTGCTTCTCCAAAACCGCCTAGGCGTAACTTTACCCCATGTTCGACGCCAGGAGGAATTTTTATCTTAGCCTTTGTCGAGTCGATAACGGCCCCCCCTCCTTGGCACATCGCACAGGGATGCGTCACTTTCATGCCCCGTCCTTGGCAATCAGGACAGGTTTGCCGCATCGAGAAAAATCCTTGAGACATTGTCAAAACGCCGTTACCGTGGCATGTGGGACAGGTTATAGGTTTTGAGTCTTTCTCGGCACCGCTTCCATTACAATTGGGGCAAATGATATGACGCTCGTAGTGCAACATCTTCTCAACGCCCGTGAAAGCCTCTCGCAGTGAAATTTCGAGATCATAGCGAAGATCAGCTCCTTCCTGTTGCGCAGTATTTTGGCGAGAAATCCCTCCAAAAAGATCGCCAAAAATACTACCACTTCCTCCAAAGGCTTCCCTGAAAATATCAAAGGGATCATTAAATCCATGGCGTCCTGAGCGATGGGTATTAGCTCCACTGCTACTTCTCCCATCAAAAGCATCATGACCATAGTGATCGTAAGCAGAACGTTTTTGCCCGTCGCTCAAAACATCGTAAGCCTCAGAAACTTGCTTAAATTTTTCCTCAGCCAATTTATCTCCGGGATTTTTATCGGGGTGATATTTGATAGCCATTTTCCGATAAGCTTTTTTAATTTCTTCGGTAGATGCATTTCTGGGAACGCCTAAAAGTTCATAATAATCTGCTTTAGACATTTATTTTTCCTCCGGTGGTTGACCTTTCGATACGACAACGGAAGCGGGACGCAACAAATCATTATTAAATCGATAACCTTTGCGGACCGTTTCAACGACGTATTCCTGAGGAATTTCACTGTGATCAATATAGGCTACAGCTTCCTGTTGCAAGGGATCGAAAGGCGTGTTTGTAGGAGCAAGTTCTTGCACACCCCTCTGCACGAGGAGAGCCTGTAATTGAGAAAAGATCATTTGGAATCCGGAGAGGATATTGGTATCCACTTGAGCCGACTTCAAACCAATTTCGAAATTATCGAGAATGGGAAGTATTTCTCGAATGATTGCCGCGTAAGCCGACCGACGCACTTCTTCTTGGTCACGTGTCGAACGTTTGCGGAAATTATCAAAATCGGCGTGTATCTGCAACAGTTGTTCCCTAAGTCGCTGAATTTCCCGCTCAAAGTCGGCGCTGCGATTTTCTTGAGGAAAGTTTTGAAGCAAACTCGGCCCTTTTTCATCGACGTTGGATGAAGGAATCTGCACATCGCTCGTATTTTCTGGCAATATATTTTCTAAAGGTATATTTTCTGCAGCGATGGATGCTTCTTGGGAAAGACCTTCTGCAGCGAACGCCTTCTTCGGAGAAGCACTTTGCAGCGTCATAGACGCTTCAGCTTCTTTATCGCCGACCTGTGCTTTCGCTTCTTGGGAGCTTTCCTGAATTTTTGGATTTTCCAGATCATCCATATAATTTTCGGATTCATGTATTTTGGATTTCATATGTAGTTATTCTAGGATCCTAGATAAAATTATGCCATAGAATAATTTTCTGTGCAAGCAAACTTTTTTTTTTGTGAATCCATTTTTTTTATTGATTCTTAATCAACAGTGTGTTATCGCTATTCTTGCATTTTATTATGCTTATTATGCGAACATATAAAAAAAACCGTAATTTAATAATCATGAATCCTCTTCTTAAAACTACATTTTGGGTTAAGTATCTATCATTTCTCGCTGTGGAGCTACTTCCTTATGTCGCTTTAAGCAATCCACCCCGCAAAGAAGCTGCTTTAAGCAATTCATCCTCTGAAAAAGATACAAAACACCGACGTGTACATTGGACAAAGCAAGAAGATGAGCAACTTATAACTACAATGAAGGTGGTGAAAACACATAACCCTTCCGATTTTTGGGGCACCGTAGCAGCCTTTTCCCTCCTAAATCGCAGTGCTCGCCAATGCAAGGATCGCTATTGCGACCATCTCGATCCGAAAGTCAATAAAGGTCCATTGACCCCAGAAGAAAAAGAACGGATTGCTCAATTGCGAGGAAGAGACAAGCTGACATGGGCTGTAATTGCAGAACAATTACCGGGAAGAACAGCTTTGTATATTAAAAATTATTGGAATGGCCTGTGCAGACGCACTAGGCAACAAGTTGAAGAACAAAACAGCGAAAACACTCAACAAAATGCGTTAACCAAAAATAATGATCTTTATCACCCCAAATATCAAGAAAATCAACAATTCAGCAAAAGTTTCATTCGAAACCCGAGTGAAAATTCCAGCGAAGAATCGTTTTGGGAAAAAGATTATCTTAGTGAGGAAACCTATTTTATTTAGATAAATTCCTAATATTTTCGCAAAAACTTTCACTAATGCTAATTTAACCGCGGGTGTTTCGTCAAAAAGCAAAACCCAATGATGGAAATTCCGATCAATACTATGGCGATGATACATACCCGCGGTAAAGGAACGGCGTAGGAAAGAAGGAGATAGCCCAAAGCCACAGAAAAGGCATCGCGAAAGCCCATAATCGCAACGTCGAGACTGACGTAAATGCCTAATTTTTCAGGTGAAGGAACAATTTTAGTGATCCACAACTGCCAAGCCGTCAAATTGCCGCTGTAGCCTAATCCTAAAGCAAGGGTCGATAAAACCCAAAGCGCGAAGTTTTGGGTGAAGAAAAATGTGACTATGCTCAATAAAAAACAGAGATTAATAGCGATTTTCATGATCGCCAGATTCTGCGTATCAAAGAATTTTCCCCAAAATAGTGAACTTCCGATGCGCGTTATCGTGGGAATGGTGACAAGGATCAACGTGATATCGCTGTTAGATAGATGAAGACCATAACGCTGATTGGCGAGATACTCTAAGCGCAGAGGAAAAGTCATTTGACATGCAACGCTCATCAAAGACCAAAGGCCAAGAACAAGGGTAAATAGACGGTCGTTCAACAAAATCGATAGATTGGAACGCCAAAATGACTTTCCATCGGCGGGTAAAACCCGTCCGTTGGGGATTTTTAAAAAAATACATCCACAGCAAAACGCCGCAAGCATGGCTAAAAATAAAATCCAGCGATAGTAATCTAAGGAACAATCGAGGAGTTGGCCGCAAAAATAAGCGAAAACAATTCCGGAAATCGCTAAAATCATAAATAATTGGCCAATAATCCATCCCCGACGTTCCTTGGGGTAGTTTTGATGATAAATGTCGGTAACAAAAGGAAGGGTTTGCTTATATAAGACCTTAGCCATGAAAATGGCCATTAAAAAAATCAATCCCTGATGAGTGTAAAGGGCAATCCCTACCATAGTGCTGACTAAAAAGAGGAGGAGCGCAACGGTTCGATGATTGGAAAGAGGATAAATTTGGGTGAAAAATCGCAGCGCAAAAGGCGTCGATGCCATACCGATGTAGGAAGCGGCTGCCAAAATTCCCTTTTCGACATTAGACATGTCAAATACGCGGATCGCAATCAGGAGTACATAAGTCTTAAATTCAACATCAATGAAGCCTTGCAGGATAAAACGAAAACAGTCAAGGCGAAAGGTTTTTCTTTCCACCGATGAAATTGGTATGGATTTCACCGCTGTCGAGCTGGGATGAGAAAACATAATGCCTTATCTTAAAGAGAGATCGGGGAAACGACTTTCAATCAAATGCTTAAATTTAGAGTGATGGCGAATAGGATCTAAATCCACATCGTCATATAGCCATTGCAAATCATTATACCCTAAGGAGAACGCCGTATCTAAAGCTTCAATGGCTTCCTTTGTCTTTCCACTCATCGATAAATCGCAGGCCAAATTATAGTAGGCTATGGGATTCATAGGATCGAGATGGACATACCGACGATCCATTTTTAGGCTACACCGCTTATCTCCCGAAGATGCATAAAGATTACTTAAAATTTGTATCACCAATAAATCGCTTTTGCGACGACGATATAAACTTTCGTAAAATTTAATACAAAATTCCATGTAATCGTTCGTCTTCATTCCAACTACCTATGTTGACTTGTGGAATTTCAGTCTCTTGAAAATAAAAAAAATGCAAGCCAATAAAACTTACGAAATCTCTATTGCCGCACAATGAAGTTTATTGAATGGATATTTTAACTTTTTTGAAAAGTACTCCGCAAATTTTATGGAAGCGTCAAATGCTTAATCGCTTCGAAAATGTAATCCGCTGTGCGATTATAGCGATCTTTTTCTCCGCGGAAATGATCGTATTGTTCCGGGAGAAGCGCTTTCCCAATGACAATTTGCGCCGATAAGTACAGATTGGGAATAATACAGTTTTTCTTCAGAATTTCATAGGTGCCAAAGATGCGTACCGGAATGACCGGGACTTGCGTTTTGCAAGCTAAAAAGCCAATTCCGGGTTGCGCTGTCCCAAAATAGCCGTCTAAAGAGCGCGTGCCTTCTGGAAAAATCACAAGCCCCAAACCATCCCTTAATGCAGCGAATGCCCTTTTCAGGGCGCGAATATTGACTATATTTTCCTTATCGACGGGAATGACATTAATATGAGACAGTAAAGTATTCCAAAATCCGGCTTTAAAAAGCGTCTTTCTGCCAAGAAACATCATTTCGCGCTTTCGGAAAACAGCCCCAATCATTGGGGGATCCAAATGGCTTAGGTGATTGGGAGCGACAATAAAGGGTCCTGTTAGGGGAACGTTCTCTTGGCCAGAGACCTTACCTTGAAACAATTCCCTGAAACAAAGATCACAAAAAAGGATTGTCGTAAGATAGTAGGAATTTTTCACATCGATCCATAAAATGAAAAATGTGTCCGTGGCGGTTATAATTCAAGTACTGCTTTAACTGTCCTCGCAAGCACAATAGGATAGGGATGAACTAGATATCTTTGGGCGCTGTTCCAAGTTATAAATGCCCTCTAAAGAAGCGAGATCCTCTTCTGGAGAACCGCTAACCACGATGTAGTCATAATTTTTCGCGCATTTTATTTCATTTTTGGCCGCCTCTAAACGCCGTGCTAAATCCTCGGGCGATTCTGAACCCCGCATTTTCAACCGCTCTTCCAATACGCCCAAATTTTCAGGAACTATAAAAATCGTGACGATACAATCCGTTAAGGCCAAATAATGAAAACGCTGACGAATATTGTTGATTCCCTGTGTATCGATGATCAATAGAGAATCGATGCCATGACGAACATTGGAAAGTACGGGTGCTATAGGTGTTCCGTAGAAATACTTCTTGTAGACATTGACGTACTCCAAGAATTTTTCTTCGGCAATGTATCTCAAAAAAGTAGCCTCATCGATAAAACAATAGTCAATCCCATCGATTTCTCCCGGTCTAGGCGCACGCGTCGTGACCGTTGTGATCCGCTTCAAACATCCCGAAAAGCGATTTAATAGATGACGACATACCGTTGATTTCCCAACGCCGGCTGGCCCAGAGATGATGAAAATTTTGCCAAGTTCTGCCATGCGTAGGTTTTCTGTAAGGATTTTCATGTCGTTCAAGGTTTTTTTCAAAAAATCTTTTCTTATGCTCCCGAAAACGCTTAGGGGTACAGATGCATAACGACCAAAATTTTCCCCAGTCCATCCTCAAAATCGCTATAAATTAATGGATAGACCCATGGAAATACTTAAGCCCTTAAAACTTCACTAAAAAATCGCTCACGCTTGTCCCCCAAAATTTTTGCGATAAAATGCAGAAATAACTTGTTTTTCGAAAAAAATAAGATATACAAACCCTAAGAAGGTTAATCAGGAATAGATTTATGGATATAATCAAAAAAAATGGGAAGAACGCTATGACATTAATTGAGATATTAATTGTCATCACGTTAATTGGCATTTTAACAGGAGTTTTAGTTAAATCTCTAGGCGGAAATATGCTCGCAGGCCAAAAAGCCACGGCGAAATTGTTCTGCACGAAAACCGTGAAAGGCGCTATCGAGTCTTATAAAGTAACGCATGACGGTAAATTACCTACGGATTGGAAGGGCATGGAGAAGGTCATTTCTTTGGATAATGAGGCCAAAACTGCCCCTAAAGATCCGTGGAATAATGATTACATATTCGTTAAAAGCCCGGGCGGAGCAGCGACTACGGCCCCTAGTCCCATGGAGGGTATCCATGGAGAAGGCCAAGAACCGCAACCTGTTGCAGGTTACGTTTTAATTATGGCCAAAGCTCCCGATGGAGAAACGGTATTTGCCTATCATCGCTAATTTTCGGCATTATAAATCTTAGATATGCGCACTTAATAAAGTGCGCTCTTTTGCGACTTAACGAAAAGAGGTGGATTTGATTTATTTATGGGGTGAGCTTGCTATGGCTCTGACAGGGTAAGGTATGTTATATTTCATCGTTCAACGAAGTCGTTTAAAGTAAAAACTGAACGTCATTCACTCGAAATAAATCGATGAAATTTTGCAGGAGCAAAGTGGTGGCTAAAGCGTCATAGAGCGCGGTATGGAATGATAATTTTTGACCACGATCATACTTATGCGCCAAATTTTCTAATTTCTTTTCCAGTCGAAAATGCTGGATCAACGCTTTAACCCCATAACTTTTCGCTATGGGATAATATTTTTTATAAATTTTGTGAGTATCAATCCAAGGGCCCCAGGATATCGGTTTAATCGCTGTGCCTGAAGGTGAGGCGAATCTCAGGGAATCCTTTGTTGGCCCGAGGAATTTTTTTAAATTCGAAGTATTCCCCGTAAATTCTGAAAGATAAGGCTTTTTATCGGGTTCGCCAACGATTTCTTCCGTTGGGCACGGCTCACAGTAAAAATCGTACTGGCATAGCAGGCGGTCTTCAACGGTGGCGTTATGGGCACAGAATACTCCTCTTTGGCGCCTTTCCTTGAATAGGGAAAGGCAATCCGCAAAGGTGGTCAACGCAGTATTCTCCGGAAAGCGCAAATGTCCAAAAAATTGAGCTACCGCTGGAGAATATTGAGGTCGACAATAATCGCAAACGACAGCGACAATTTGGCTATTTTCTAAGGTTACTAGACCGTATTCTATGATACCATAGGCGCGATTTCCTTCAAAATCAATGACATGTACAGGCGGTAACATGGAATTGTGATTTTCTAAGAAATTAAAGGAAAAAGCAATCCCATAACACCGCCGTAAGGTAAAACTAAATCATGTAGAATGCGGCGCTTCTTTCATATCTGCCATAAATTGAGGCGATGTGATAAGCTTTCGCGTCAACGCAAAGCCATCCTCAAACGTTGAAAAATCGCCGTTAAGTTGAGCAAAGTAAATTTTAAGGAGAATTTTGGAAAAATCCCTACTGGGATTCATCCCTAATTCGATAAGATGGCGACCTTGAATAATCGCTTTTTGAGGAGCTTTCAGGATATGAAGCGCCTTAGCTTTATCGAGGAACCAATCGCGAATTTTTTCATTATTATTGATACGACCAGCGCAATCGCAGTAAGCTAAGTGCGCCAATAGATCTAAGCGACGTACGCGATAGGAAAGGTGGCGTAAGTCTGCGTCCGATGCCTTCCGCTTGAAAAAGCGGCGTGGTTCTAGATGATATTGCGCCAGGGTCAACGCCTGTAAGAGAATACTCTTAGGCACACGTAGGCGTTCCATGAAATTTCTGGCAGGCAAGATTCCCACAATTTCATGCCAATAGGAATGGATGCCTCGACTATCTTTAAAAGTAGTGGCGGGTTTACCAAAATCGTGGCAAAGTAGAGCGAAACCTAAGGTGAGATCATCTTCTTCGATACCGGTCCTGCTCTGGGCCAATACATCCAAAGTCTTGCAAGTATGTTCAAAAACATCTCCTTCGGGATGGCGTAGAGGGTCCTGTTGGACGCCAATCAGCTGATGAATTTCCGGAAAGAATTGAGTCCATCCGGTATGCTTCAAAAACTGTAGCCCAGCCGAAGGTTTGACGCCTTTAAGAAATAATTTAGCAAATTCCTGGTAAATGCGTTCCGCGGAGAGGCGTTGGCAAGAAAGGCCCTGACAATAAGCAATGGTTTGGGGATCGGCGGTTAAGTTAAAACGGGCACAAAATTGCATTCCTCGCAATACGCGCAATGGATCCTCACCGAAGCGTTCGCTGGTGTGTCTAAGAATGCGCTTTTTTAGATCAGGAATCCCTAGAAAAGGATCAATAATCCGTTGATTTTTGATATCGAAATACACGGCATTGATCGTAAAATCACGCCGCTTTATTGCCTCTTCGATAGGGAGATTAGGTTCTTCTTGTACTTTAAAATCGCTGTGCAATGAACCGCATTTCTGTTCTTTCCGTGGGACACCGATATCAATATCCAAGCCATGTATTTTTAAAATACCGTAAGATTTGCCCACCATATCGATTTCATAACATCCTCTAAGCAGTTCAATGATGCGTGCCGAAGGGAGATTGAAGACCTCTAAATCGAAATTGTGACTGGGAATAGAGAGAAAATGGTCACGGACAGTCCCCCCAACGAGGTAGCAATGACCCCCATGGGCGTGTAGTATACGAATAATATCGCATAAATCGCGGTGATTTTCAATAATGGAAACTAATTCCATGGCCAATGAATGAAATAAAAATAAAAATAAAAACATTGCAAGTTCACTTCTTTCACCTTGATCGATGTTTTTTGAGACAACAATCCTTGCGCTCTATAGAAAAAAGGAGATTGATGGAGTTAATGCGGAATTCCGTTCACCTGTTCACAATTTTATGTCGTGATGTTCAAACATCACAAAGGATCAATTCAAGGTACTGTAACTGTGAGGATGTTAAAGCAAGACGGTCGAAAAAGCTTGGAATATTTTATCGCGATTTTCAGCCCTATTTTCATATAAATCTTGCGCTTTGGGGGCGATAAATTTTATTCACCGCAGTATGATTTTAGCAGTAACAGAACAAACCGTGGGACGTTCGGTAGGAACGGAAATGTTGATCATGTTATTTTTATTTCTCGGGATGTGGTTTATCCTTATCGCACCGCAAAGGAAAAAGCAGAAAAAACATGAAGCTATGGTCAATGCTCTAAAGCCAGGAGATAAAATCTTAACCACAGCGGGTATTTTCGGTGAGATTAAAGCTATCCAGGCCGATCGCTTTGAGATTAAAGTGGATGGACACACCAATACGACCATCGAAATTCATCGCTCTTTTATTTCAACAAAGTTGTAGAATTTTCTTGCATTTCGAAAAAAAATTTTAGTCTTGGGGGAAGCTTTAAATTTTAATCATATTATCTGTTCGGTAATTTTTCAGGAGGCTATTAGGGTCTTTTGAAAAATTACCGATCTTTCTTGGAAAATTCTAGAAGGGTATTTTTAGAAAAATTATAAAATTTTCTTGTATTCCATGAAAATTTCCTAATGCTATAAACATTACGTAAAACGTAATATTAAGGTCGGTAATTTTCGAGGAAAATTTGGGGGGAAAATTATCGACCTTTTTTTTTATGAGCATTCGCATGATAATATTTTTAGAAAAAACTGAAATTTTCTTGCATTACGTAAAAATCTTCTAATATTACAAAGAGTTTATTAGTTGTTTCATTATGATTTTCATCGGTAATTTCTCGAGAAGTTTTCAAGGGAAATTACCGATCTTTCTTGCGAGAGTTTTAACGAGAGCGACAAGAACGACTTCAGCAACGTTATCTGCATACCCTACGGCCAGGATCGTCATTTTAATAAAAAAATAAAATTATAAAATAAATATATTGTAAAATGAAAATGAATCTGCTATACTCCTGCTCACGAAAAATTAGCTATGAAAAAATATTTTATATTACTTATCGTCAGTTTATATCAGGGAGTATGGGCCTCGCCCTACAAATTTGAAAGGCTTGTCTCGGAAGATCCTTTAGGTTATTTCCAGGTTCAACCTTGGTTCCAGAGCATACAACCTGATCTTTTGCATCTTATAAAGCGCAGCTATGTCGTTACAAAACGCCAATCGCTCTATCAATTTATCCACAAGGAGCGCTTACTTTATGGGGATCCACGTTTTACAATCAGTGAAAATGGACATCGCTGGTATTGCGATCGCAACTTTACCGGTATCCATGGCCATATCGAACAAAATTCCTATTTTCGGAAATTATTAAGTTGTTGTCTAGAATGTTGGACCAGAGGCAATTTTTCAGCGGAAATCGATTTTCCGGGCTTTGTTGCTCTCATGCGACCCAACGTGAATTATTGTCCCCACTATCTTATTGCTGTCGTTTTTCGAGGATCTCAAGGGGAAGATTTTCAACCAGGAGCCGGTATGTTGGGAGCCAGTTGGGCGACAAATTACGATGCGGCCCCTGAAGCTATCGATAGCGAAAATTTCGGCTTAGAAGGCCTGGTCCATGGAGGTTACTTGGAAAAATTCCGTTCTTGTAACATCTCACAAGAGCAGCTTGCCACTCAGGTTGAGGAAGGAGAAATCGTCAATCCGTTGCCCTTACAGCCAAACTTAGATTTTATATACCCTATGAATCAAAGTATCGAAAGAATCATAGCGATGGTCCCCGAAGCGGAACGTTCCAAAATTCGTTTTATCGTTACTGGACATAGCCAAGGTGGAGGTCTAGCTCAAGTTGCATTTCCCTATTTAATTCACCGATTTGGCGGGGATATCCCTGGTTTCCTCAATAACAGAGAAACGCCTCGTTTTTTCGCCTATTTTCTTTCGGCACCGTGCATCGCTGCTGATCAAGAAACTGCCGACAATTATTCCAATTTCGTTGGGCATGATCAAATGATTAATCATTCCGCCTTTCGTGATATTGTGCCCATGGCCCATTTGGGCGGTTACGTTTCTCTAGGGCATTTGGCTTTAGATTCTGCCTATGATGTGCTATATCGAGGAATTTGCTCGGAAATTGCCTACAATAACCGCATGTGCTTAATGCAATTTTTCCAAAAGCATATGGATGAGGATCAATTTGATATTACTAATGACAATTACTGGATCTACAAAAATATGCCGGAATTAATCATCGATTGGAAAGAAATTAAATCCATGCTTTCCCATATTCACAGCGATTCCGCGTATATTACGCAGGACAATATGCTTGAAATACTCAATACGGCATTGAAACGCCATCGCAAAAAAAGGAGGATCATCTCCGAAGAGTACTTTAATGAAATGCATTTTATTTTTAACCGCGATTTAGACTGGGAAAGGATTCGCGAGGTATGTCGAGGAGATTTATTTGCCGAGGAAGTTGTGTTAGATGAAGAACGATGCCGCATCCTCCAGCAAATCGAAAATCATATTTCTGGAGAAACGGCTAATTTTTTCCAAGGCGGCTATTTTAATACTGCAACATTAATCGATACGGCTTTAGATTTACTAGAAGCACCTCGGAGTAGCTTCTGCAGGGAAAACTGCTGGGAATATTTGAGGCGCATTTTTTGTTGTTCCTGCTGTTGTGGTGATGAATTTGAAGCTCACACTTCTTTCTTTTTCGATCCAGAGTTTTATAACTTAATCTACGAAGGAATGTCTGATTTCTCCAATAATCGCGATCAATATGCAATAACACCGCTGGGGAAAATCTCCCTGGTAGCCTATTTGCACTATGGAACAGGCGCATGCTGCGGTTCAGGAGGAAAATCGTTTGATAAATCTTTACCTTCGCGCAATTTGGGCCACGCGTTGGAAAATGGACGGATCTCAAAACAAGAAGCAACGTCTATATTGAATTCCGAATTGAGTATCTGAATCAAGAAATTTCTTCTAAAAAAATAGTGTTAGTTCTTTAGAGCATACTTTAAAAAAACACTATCGAAAGTAATGCTCTACCTCGTGATTTTCCCTAGATAGAAAACAAAAAACACTCATAACATAGAGCCCATTTTTTTAATGGGCTCTTTTCATCTTCATAGAAAAATGACCTTACTTCTTAGCATTGTCAGCTTCATTTTTGTTAACTTTATTAAGTATTCGCTGATAGGCATGTTCCAAGTTTTGCAATTTTTCCGCATCTTCTTTTTTGCTGGGATCGTGTTTGGCGCATTCTCGCTCATAGGCCTTTTTAGCTTCCTCCCGCGATGCTTCCGGGGATAGCGCAAAGATTTCATAGTCAGCATTTGTCGCTAAGGCCAGGTCTGGGTTAATTACTGGAGAAATGATCTTATGCACCTTAATCGTAAAATCAAGGACAGAACCTCCGGGAATTGTATCAAAATTTTCGTCACCATAACCGAGTTCGGCAGGAATAAATGCTTGGATTTCACCACCATTACCGATCAGAGAAACCGCTTCGCGAAACCCCGGAATGACTTGCCATCCGAAATAAAACGAAGCCCTTTCGCCCACCTTATAGGTACTATCGAAAACCTTACCATTGATTAATCTTCCTTCATAATCGATTTCAACGGTGCAATCTTCACAAGCGCGGACAGCATCGCCTTCTTTAATAATTTTATAGCGCAATCCCGAAGGCATTTTTTTAATTCCTGCTTCACTATCCTTGGCTTTCAAAAATACCTCTGATAATTTCTTTGTATTTTCAATTTGCTCCCTTTCCTTTTGGATGAAAAAATTCTGCATTTTTTCGAATTCCTCGGGTTTCGTTATCAAAGGTTCTTCTCCTTGAATGGCCGATTTAATTCCTAGCAAAACCTGTTCAACTTCCGCGGCATCTAGACCAAAGAATGGCAACCCCCCATTACGCGCAGTAATATGACCAAATGTCTTGAGGTACAAATTTTGTTCTTCTTTGCTGGGAACGGCAACCGGACTTTGAACCGCACTTACTGTCGTTTTAGTAAAGGTGACATTTTCCGTCGACGGAGGCTTTTCGGTAGCAACATTGGGAGCGGGACTCGCTTCCAAAACTTCTATAAATAGTAAACTTCCCCACAAATATACGGAGGACACAAATCGATTTTTCAATGCCTTCATGTAGATTTTAAAATTCAGAAGTTTACTTTAGGGAAAAAAAAATTCAGAACAAGAAAAATAATAGAAAATTTTATCACGCTCATTAAAAGGTGCAATAAATTTTCAAAATCGGAAAAAATTTCAATTTGAGAAATCCCTTCTTTTTACACCACCAAAGGCCCTCGGTCTCTCGACCGAGGGCTGGATGGGATATGGATGGGAAATTCTTTAAAATACAAATTTAGCCATAACACTCTTATGGCGCGAAGCCTTATTGGCATGAATGACTCCGACTTTTACCGCCTTATCCAGCATCGAAATATAAGTCCTGGCAACTTCTCCCAACTCATTGCCTTTTTCTTTTTCAAGGACCTTAACCTTCTTGTACTGGGTCCGCAATCGACTTTTAATATTTCGATTGTGCTCCTCCCGCTTTATTGTTTGTCTTATACTTTTCAGTGATGATTTTTTATTGGCCATCCTTTTTCTCCGTTAAAATAAATTATGTAGGGAACATTAGCAGCATCTCTATGTATTGTCAAGTGATTTTTTTCGAAAAAAATCAAATTTGAAGAAAAATATTTTTTTCTTCAGAAAGAATTTCGCCTGTGACCTTGCTGTAAAGCAGAAAAGAGCAAAAAAATACACACATATATATTACCTCCTCTTCGACGCTATTAAACATTTCCACCTTAAATTTGCATTTTGATTTTGTCAATTTTTTTAGTCCTTTCGAGCAATACCAATGCCGGTACCCAACTTATCGCGGATTCGTACAACGTTTTACGCGTCGTCGATTCAACTTCATATTGGAAATCAAGCCCAAATGGCCGAGTTTCGATGAGATTGGAATACATCATGGCATACATCATGATCTAAAGTGACCGATAGGACAGTACGGCTGATACCTCTTGGCATTAATCTTATAAAGTTTATTTCCGATGTGTCTTAGAAGTTGTTTAGTCGTTTGGAAAGCATAAGTTTCAGGGGTAATCACGTGAAGGTGAACGTCAATGCGTGAAAATGGTTTGGGCAGATAAAATCGGTCCCAAGAATTAAAGCGCCACGCATTTTGTATTTTAATACCGCCAAGAATGACAGGAACCTTTGTTTCTTTGGCCAAGGTCGCAATTCCTGCCTTAGCCACGTATTTAGGGCCCCGAGGACCGTCAGGGGTAATGGTAATCGTATGGCCTCTCTTGAGAATTTCAGTCATGGACACCAAAGCGGCTTGACCTCCGCGCTTCGCTGAACCGCGAATGGCATGAATTCCGATATTCCCATAAATTTCCGCTAACCAAGCCCCATCTTTACTGGGACTAATGAGGCCGTACATTTTTGTTCCTTGAAAGTAACGCTTAAATAACTCTGAGGCTACAAAAAGGCGATTATGCCAAAGCGCACATATTTTTGCAGAATGTCGATAAATCTGTAGCAATTCTAAATCGCTCCGGCTAATCTCGATACGCAACGTCTTAGTCCAAATCTTAATAAAGAAAGTCAAAACGCTTGCCAGGCATCGCTTCATTGGGGATAGCCAATTTATGGAGCTCATAAGGCATAAAAAATAATTTTCCACATATTTTTCAAACCAATTATTTTACCCGTAATCCCTTGAAAAATGCGCTTTTTCTGACCATCGATGGCAAAAAATGGTCGCTAAATTTCGCACCGCATGATCAACGGGTATTTTAATCGATGAAATCATTTTCAATCCTATCATCGATGATTTTAATTTCAACTGAAGCATTGTATTTTGTAAAAAAAAAGATATATTTGAAGCCCATATGGAAAACTGTTTAGATACATTTCGCTCTTATATCCATGAATTTGGAGAAAAGCTTAAAATTGAAAATTTAGATCTCGATGACCATCATGATTGTTACATGGCTTTCGATGAAAAATTTTTCGTTAAATGTTCCATTAATCCTGAAAAAGAGCAAATTATTCTTTTAGCTTATATCGGTTCCTTGCCTGCGGACCAAACCGTTTACTATCGCGAATTGCTCGTTAGTAATTACTTCTGGAACGATACGGCGGGTTCAAATTTATCCTTAGATCCTAGCGATGGGACCTTGATTTTGACTCAATATTGCGATATGAATATGTTGAATTACGAATTATTTCACGACGTTCTAGAAAAATTCGTCAATGCTATGGAGCATTGGGATACAAAGCGTCTGGCGGAGTGGAGCGCATCCAAAGAAGAAGATTTGGCTGATGCGCCATCGATGGCGATGATGGGACCCGGGACCCCTAATATGATGATGTTTGGCGCATGAATAACAATAACGATTCTCATCAGAACGCACCTTTGACACCTCTGTTGACTGTGACGGCGCAGGGTCTAAACCTTTGTCCTACGTTATCTTCGAAGCGATTGCACTTTAAGTCTCTTCAGCAGGAAGACATTTTAAAGATCGTTCACCTCTTAGATGATTACGAGACAATCTTACTCCTGACCTATGCTCCATGGCCCTATACCCTCAAAGACGCCATAGCGTGGTTTTGCCATGTGAATCACATGTGTGAAACCGGAACGGGATCTTTTTGGGGAATCTATGACCTTGAGGAGCAATTTCTAGGGACCTGTGGATTATCTCTATTTCCCGAGCATGAAAAAGCGGAACTTCATTATTGGCTCGGCAAAGCCTATTGGGGAAAAGGCTATGGAACAGAGACGGCGCAAAGGATCATCACATACGCCTTTGAAAATATCAATATCGAGCGTTTGGAAGTCAATCATATGAGCCGCAATATTCGTTCTCAGCGCGTTATTGAGAAATGCGGCTTTCGATTAGAAGGAGTAATGCGAGCTTATATCAAACGATTTGGCGAATTTGAAGACGTCAAGTTCTATAGTTTGCTGCGAAAAGAATTTGAACAAAATGAACAAAACTTAAAAATGCGATGTGTCGGATAAAGAGTAGTCGCCAAGTCCATATTTTTTCCTTTAACAGCTTAACGACTTAATAAAGGTTTTAAATTTAAAAGCTTGAAAAATATATCGGGCATATAATCTCTATGAAAGGCGATAGGTTTTAATGGCAACAACATATTTAAATTATCGAAAATTGAAGGCAGAAACATTAAAAACGAAAAAAAATGGGTGAAAAATTTATAGGCTACGTAAAAACCGGTGCAAGCGTTCTTCTGTTTGTCATTGCCTGTGGTGGCGCTTGGAAGATCTATGATTCGTTCTCATCGATCTCCAAACGGAGTAAAAATCAGGACTATGATTATGAACAGGTTTATAAAGTATCGGTTGGAAAATATGAACCGAATCTTTCTCAGGAAGTTTCGCAAGCGCTCGAGGACCGGAAAAAAAGATCTCGACGAGGTGCGAATTCCGCGAGATTTCAAGGCTTAAGTCTAGCACCAGATCTGGGAACGCAGCGCCTTATTCTCCGCAGCATTGAAGAAAAGGATACGGAGGATTTTATAGAAACGCTGTCGGATTACGAAACCGTATATATGCTGACTTTTATGCCTTGGCCTTTTGAGCGGAATCGTATCATGGATTATCTCGAAAATCTTTCCTGGGGCATGGCCCGAGGAAATGCGATTTACTGGGCAGTCGCCTTGCCGGGAAAAGACCAATTCATCGGCGTTATTGGATTAACGCTAGAACATGAACACGATCGCGCGGAGTTACACTTTTGGTTGTCGAAGAAATATCGAGGAAAAGGGTATATGACCGAAGCGGCAAAGCGTGTGATCCATTATGTCTTTACGGAATTGGGTGTCAATCGTCTAGATGTCAATCATCTCAATATCAATCATGCCTCCCAGCGCGTCATCGCTAAATGCGGTTTCCGGTTAGAATGCGAGAAAGAAGCGTTTGCGAAGAAGAATGGGAAGTACGAAGACATGAGGTTTTATCGCATTTTGCGCCGCGAGTACGTACAGGCCCAATAGGATTCGAAATAGGATTCGAACCAGTTTTCAGTTTTGAAAATATTTTCGCGGAACATTGAAGCGTTTAAAGGGGAATCGCGGTCACATTGTATTATGCATCGGAATAGTCTATTAAATTTTGAAGGAAAATGCTTTCTCGTCATGGGGGTAGCGAATAGGCGGAGTATTGCCTGGGCTATCGCTCAAGGCCTTGAAAATTTGGGGGCGTGCGTCATTTTTAGCGTACATTCTCAAGGGCGTTTAGAATCACTCAAGGATTTATTATGTGGTCGGGAAGTTTATATCTGTGATGTAGCGATGGAAGATCATATCCTGCGCCTAGCGCAAAACATTAGGGAAAATCATCCTCAATTAAACGGTTTCGTCCATTCCATTGCTTTTGGCAATTATGAGGAAGGGCCCAAGCCGTTTCACAAGACGAAGCGGCAAGATTTTCTACAGGCGACAACTATTTCCTGTTTTTCACTTGTGGAGGTTGCGTGTGCCTTAAAACCCCTGCTAGTTAGGGATGCATCGGTCGTCACCATTGGTATTTCTTCCCAGGTGACGGCGCCAACCTACGGCTATTTATCTCCAATCAAAGCGGCTCTAGAAAGTGTAGTGCGTTTCCTTGCAAAATCATTCAGCCAAGACAGTGAAGTGCGTTTCAACTGCGTCAAAGCCGGGCCTCTTAAGACTCGTGCTTCGGCAGGCATTCCTCACTACGTTGAAAATTATCTATATGCCGAAAAAATGACTCTAAGGAAACGGGCAATCACGGTACAAGAGGTAGCCAATACGGCATTATTCCTATTGAGCGATTTATCCACAGGCATTAATGGACAGGGTATTGTGGTGAATGGAGGGATGGATTTCAACTATTTCGATGAAGCTCTTATCCATCCTCACTGAAAAAATATATTTTATTTGTTTATTTTATCATTCATGGCTTGACATTTCAGGTTTTCTATGCCACTATTTTTTTTAATAAAATACATACAGTGAATATATACATAAATAAAAGTAAAGTTGTAAGAGAACATGGCACTAAGTTATGTCTTAATCTGTTATTACTTCCGTGGATGATAAGTTTCAGTAGCCCCTCCATGGCTAGTTTGTCCTCACGGAACGTCATGATTGATTTAAACAGAAAGGATGATGGGCGGGGTAACTTCTGCGACTCACAATCAGGAAAAGAAAAGTGGGATGACTCACAGTATAATAGATTATTCATGATTTATGTGGAGAGTACAACTAATGATGTATTTACATCTCATGAGACTGGTACAAAGATTAATTTAAACGAGGAGAATGATGCCGACCTACAACGGAAAAAATTACTCGCATTTTATGATAAAAGGCCGATTAGTAGGGCAGACATATTTAATAACAGGGCGGCGTGTTGGATAAGAACCGGGCAATATCTTGATGCAGAGCATTCCAGAGACTTCTCTAAGTCAGTTAGAACGAAGTTTGATGAAATATACATCGCCTTCCAGCAGCCATGGAACAGCGAGTTGAGAAACGAGTTTGATAAGTGTTATATTGATTCTAATTCTCATCAATGGGACGAAACAATAGATGACTCAAAGCGGCAGTTCTTGAAAAGCCTTCGGACAATACTATCCCAATTATGTTTTGCTCGTAATGTGCTAAGAGAAAATAAATTGCAGAATGCTACGGTTGGGGATATAAAATGGCCACTTGATAAGCTTCACATATTATTGATGTGTTGTTTTAAGGGATCAATGAGCCCCAAGCGATTCGCTGGATTCAGCACGTACATTAAATGCAATCAAAGCATTGCATCTTTAGATCCTTCTTTCTCACAAGAGTTCACATGTGGAGATATTATGATAAAATGGTATAGTATATCTATAGGTTCGAGGGATATGTCTGAAAATCGTGTGCAAGCGTTGCAGATTAGTGGCCTGAGTCAAAAGATAGCCCAAGCGTATAATTGTGCAGATCCTGTCATGGATACAAAGTTGTTGGAAGAAATTAATCAAGATACGCCGTCTAGCAATACATTCGTCATCATAAAGCGCTCTAACGAAAAAGAGCCAAAAAAAAGTCAAGATCAACAACCTTGCTCTGAGAATCAACAAGGTCAATCTAAGGGTCAACAAGGTAGATTTGAGAATCAACAAGGTAGCTTAAATAATATTCCCAAGATCATTCTTAGAGCTCAAAAGACACCGAAGTAAACATTTGCTTTTGATAATTAAAGGGAAGATCTTGAGCCGTTTCGCAAGGCGAAACGGCTTGATTTTTTATAAACAACGGCCATTTCCTGCTTTTTACGTGTGGAGGTTGCGCATGTCTTAAAACTCCTTGCGCGTTAGGGATGCATCGGTAGTCACCATTGGTATTTCCTCCCAGGTAACGGCGCCAACCTACGGCTATTGATCTTTAACGAAAACAGCTCCAGAAAGTGTAGCACATTGCCTCGCAAAATTTATCCATTTATTTCTATCATTTACGACTTGACACTTCAGATTTCCTCTGTCATTGTGCACAACATCTTTAATAAAACACATACAATGAACACACATATAAATAAAAGTAAAGTTGTAAGAAAACATGGCATTAAGTTATGTCTTAATCTGTTGTTACTTCCGTGGATGATAAGTTTCAGTAACCCCTCCATGGCTAGTTCTATATTTTCTTTATTGGAAGAGTGTACTTCAGGGACTGATTCACAAAATGAGTTTAGTCCTTTTTTATTGGAAGAGTGTACTCTAGGGACTGGTTCACAAAATGAGTTTAGTTCTTCTTTACCGGAAGAGTATACTCTAGGGACTGGTTCACAAAATGAGTTTAGTCCTTCTTTATTGGAAGATCCCAAGCCTATTCCAATGATTAGAAAGAGGCCTGCTAACCCAAAGTCTAAACAGAAAAAAATAGATTGGGATAGCTCACAGTATCATAGATTACTCAACGTTTATGTGTGTTATGATGTAAATAATAAAGGAAATAATGAAGGAGAGTTGCCTAGTGTGAAAAAAATATTTAATGGCGAGACGGCGTATTGGATAAAAACCGGGAAACAGCCTAATGCAGAGAATCTCCTCCAAGAACCCGATGAAGATTTCTCTAAGGCAGTTAAAACAAAGTGGGAGGAAATACGCAATGTATTATTCCGTCAGCCATGGAGCTTCGAGTTGAATAAA
>JAITAK010000057.1 GCA_031284165.1 Puniceicoccales bacterium | reverse complement strand
CTTTTACGCACTTCCATAAACGCTTTTTGGCGTGCGGCATGGGTGTTTTCAATAACGTAACACGCGCATACACCTTCGTTATCGGCAGCGAGGGTAACGATTTTCGTTCCATAGGTATGGAATCCGATAAAAATAAGTGGCTTATAATAAAGCCCACTCCATTCATCATCTGAAATCATCTTAATATTCATATAATACTCTTAGTTTGTTTGCAGAAAAGGTATAGGGAGCATTTTTTTATGAGTCAAGGTATTTTTTTAACTTGAAAAAGAATTTTATATCCCTTCTATGAGGCTCGACTATGAGACATACTGTATTTATATTTTTATCCTATCTTTTTTTCCCTTTAACGGAAAGTTCAAGCCTCTGTGTGTACCGTTTTTCGCTTCCATTATTCGACAAGTGTGGAGTGAAAATTTGCGACATCTATGGTCGGCAAGCAGATCTGAGTAACGATAAAGCATTGAATGTCAGCGACATTTCTATGCAAACGTCTTCCAAAGATGAGAAAACTATCCCTAAAATTTTCGTTATCAGTGATCAAGCGACGGTTAATCCTCAAGACAATAAGGCTTCAGGTAATGGTTTTATCGCTATCACTAATGCTAATGGGGAATTTTCAGCGACGGGGCAGAAATGGGAGTTTCTGGGAGATTCTAAAAGTTTTACCCTTAATGAAAATGTTCAAGTTTTTTTTGAAAAAATACGCCCAAGTCTTCAATAAATTGCGTTTGTTCCTCTTTTTCTTTGCTCTTTCATCTTCGATTTTAGCAGAGAAAAATTTAAAGATGCCCTTTAAAGACCGTGCATCGAAGAATTTAATACGTTCCAAGACTCAATCTCCGTCTACCCCAAAACCAGATCCAATGCCTTCCTCCGTCTCCTTAGCGGAGCCTCATAAGCAAGGCAGCGATAGTCAGAGAACAGCCGTAACTTCCTCCGTCCCTTTATCAGAGCCTCATAAGCAAGGTAGTGATAGTCAGAGAACAGCCGTAACTTCCTCTGTCCCTTTAGCGGAGCTTCATAAGCAAGGCAGCGATAGTCAGAGAACAGCCGTAACTTCCTCTGTCCCTTTAGCGGAGCCTCATAAGCAAGGCAGCGAAAGTCAGGGAACGGCCGTAACCAGTAATAAACTCGAGGTTTCTTTTAATGGGGATCAAATGGAGTTTTCTTTTATAGGAAATGTGAAATTAAATTCACCAGAGTTTTCCGCAGAATGTGCTATTGCTAAAGTGATCACTTTTGAAAACTCCCCCAAATTTCCTACGAGTTCGGAATTTTTATTAGAATTTATAAAACAAATTTCAATTACAGGTCCGATGAATCTGAAATATGGAGAACGCACTTGTTCCGCGGACCGCGCTGAAATTACTACTGCCGATTCAACCATCGTCCTCAGCGGAAGAGCAACCGTTAAAGATGCAATGGGTGTCGTTTCCGGACATGAGATCCGCATTAATTATAAGACCAAAAGTGTCGAAATTCTGGGGGATAAGGATAAAGACCCAGTGATAGTCAGTGTTACCGATACTTCACAGGGTGCCGCTAAAGATAAAAGCACGTTTTTCTCCAACAGGTTACCGTCGCCTACGAAAAACACAAGCGCTGATAATATAAAGGGTAAAAATTAAGAAACTTGCTAGGCCTATGATCCATACCCTGTCCGCGAACGCCCTGTATAAGAATTATGGCGAGCGCAATGTTGTTGATAACATTACGCTAAGCGTCTCATCGGGGGAAATCGTAGGGATTCTAGGTCCTAACGGCGCTGGGAAAACGACGACCTTTTATATGATCGTAGGACTTATTCGACTCAATTCCGGAAGCGTCGTTCTTGATCAACAAAACATCACTAATTTTTCGATGCACCGACGTGCCCGCCTCGGCTTAAGCTATCTGCCTCAGGAAACTTCCATCTTTAAAAAATTGTCCGTCTTTGATAATTTGAAAATTATTGCTGAATACCTCCCTATCGAAAAGTCGAAGATGAATGCTGTCATCTTCGCAACCCTCGAGGAACTCAATATCCAAAATCTAGCCCAACAAAAGGCTTATACGCTAAGCGGTGGCGAACGACGACGCTTGGAAATCGCACGTACGTTGCTCATGAAGCCCAAATTCTTACTTCTCGACGAACCCTTTAGCGGTGTCGATCCCATTAGCGTTGCCGATATCCAAATGCTCATTACCCATCTTAAAGCAAAAAAAATAGGAATCCTCATTACGGACCATAATGTCCGCGAAACGCTTTCTATTGTCGACCGCGCTTATCTAATCCATGGCGGAAAAGTCCTCTGTGAAGGAGATCGGTCCGTATTGCTCAATGATCCCCAAAGCCGTAAATTGTACCTCGGTGAACGCTTTTCCATGTAGTTTATTAACCTCTTGAATATCATTCCTATGCTCCTACCGCAAAATTTGAAATGGGTTATTATTGGCGATGGTATATTATGGGATCCTCAAGCGATCCTTACATTGCCTAATGATGCTTATTTCACCGGCAATGCTCTCTTCCTCTGCGACGCCAAAACTTCGTCATGGCCAGTTCAAGCTATTCCATTCAGTATTTATGACGGCTTCGCTATTAAAAATATTTTAGCCCATACCTTAAAAATTCCTTCTGCACTTATTACCCAATTTTCAGATCTTCATGGAATCGTACAACGGCGTTGCCGCGATCTTCAAATTCCTTTCTGTTACACAGAAGTCCCTCATCGATGTTCATTTATCCGTCAGTTTGGTCATGAACATCACTGCACAATACGCGATATGATTATTTTTGATCGCAACCTTACGCCCTACAATTTCTCCAAAGCATCCCCTAGCTTTCTTGTTTCTCCCCATACTTTCCCAGGAAATCCACAACACTGCATTCGCTCTTTCATAAATACCTGTACCGATCGCAATAGTCAAGTTCTGCCCTACGCTTATGAAGCGCGCACCTTTGATTTAAGCTGCCCCAAAAGGGTACAGACTGCAGCACAGGAAATTCGTACACTTATTTGCGACATCGATGGTACGTGTACTGATGGATTCAAAATTTATGCCGAAGATGGTTCTCAATGGAAACGCTTCTCAATGGTGGATGTCCAAGCGCTTAAAAATTGGCGAAATTCTGGAAGGAATGTTTTTGTTATCAGCGGTGAAAATAATCTCATTCCTCAAAAATTTGCCCAGTATTGCGATATTCCTCCCCAGAACGTCTACGGAAATGCCGGAGATCAAAAGCTTGCCATTTTAGCTCAAATTTGCCAGGAACATCAATTCCAATACAGCGAAATCGCTTACATCGGTGACGATGTGAATGACCTCGCTGTCATCGAACACCTCATCGCGGAAAATGGTACTGCTGCCTGTCCTCCGAATGCTATGCCTTTAATTAAAGGCATGCCTAATATTCGTCAATTGAATACACCCGGCGGATATGGTGCTATTGCCGAATTTTTGGATCTTTTATAAAGGTTTTTCCATTGATTCCGAATTCAAAAGACTGCGCTAGCCTCTCTTTCTACAGGATTTATTTTAGTTCAGCGGTGAATTCGCGGGATCGTAAAAGATTTCCGGGAGAT
>JAITAK010000069.1 GCA_031284165.1 Puniceicoccales bacterium | reverse complement strand
GGACGAGTCCGTTTGTAGCCGTTAAATCGCTTTAGTCAAGAAATAATGTTGAAATAGATTAGCAGAAACCTCGCTCCGATTGTTCAATGGCATTAATAACACAGTCGTAAATCTTGGGCGCTTTATGGCGATTCTCCTTCAATCGCGCTAAGGATTGAGAACGATTTTCTTTGAAACGAAATAAAATTCTATAGATGTCCTTTACGTGCTCAATTTCTTCTTTGGAAAAATGATTGCGCTCTAAATTGACCTTATTGAAAAATCGAGTCTTGGCAGATTGCCCCTCCGCAAGCATGAAGGGTAAAACATCCATTACCGCTTTCGAACTTCCCGCAAGCATGGCGTAATCCCCAATGCGACAAAATTGATGAACCCCAGCATTCCATGCAATATTAACGTAGTCACCAACCTTGACGTAACCCGCTAATGCCGATAAACTACTCATAATGACGTGATTTCCTACGGTGCAGTCATGCGCAACATGGGCGTGGGAAAGAAAAGCGTTATCATTGCCAATCGATGTCATGCCTCCTTCTCGCGTGCCACAGTGAACCGTAACATATTCGCGAAAAATATTGTTGTCCCCAATATTTAGGCCCGCGGATTCTCCTTTATATTTGAGATCCTGCGTCTGTCCTCCAAGAAATGCATAGGCACAAATTCGATTGCCTTTCCCTAAAGCTGTTTTTCCTTCGACGGTGGCGTGATGGTGAATCGTCGTTCCGGCACCAATCATCGCTTCTCCACCAATATACGCATAGGCTCCGATTTCTACATCGCTCGCTAGTACAGCCCCTTGCTCTACAATTGCAGTGGAATGAATTTGTATCATCTTTTTTAGGTAATTTAATAAAGATATTGCGCGACCATGCGTTTATGAGACAATCCTTACGTCACCTTGATAATGGAAAACATCAGCTCTGCTGAAGAAACAACCTGCCCATTGACTTGGCACTCCCCTGCGGCAATACCCACTTTATCGCCACGATATTTAGTGATGCGCGCTAAAATTTCCAATTGATCCCCCGGGACTACAGGTTTTCGAAATTTGACTTGATTGCAACTCATAAAATAGGCAAGGTGCTGCTCATATTGATAGCGTTTGAGCATCAAAATCCCCGCGGCCTGAGCCATAGCTTCAATCTGTAATACCCCGGGCATGATCGGATGGCCCGGATAATGACCTTGAAAATAAGGTTCATTAATCGTCACATTTTTAATCGCTCGCAAAGCGTCGTCATCGGTAATCTCGATGACCCGGTCGATCATAATGAAGGGATAGCGGTGCGGTAAGATATTGAGCACCTTAACAATATCGAAATCCGTTTCCTGATGGATTGCTATCCGCGGGATGGCGGTCGCCTTCGCTTTAACATGAGCGGGGCAAGTGATTTCCTGGTACTGTTCCCAAATGTTTCGTACCAATGCGGCATTCAACGCATGCCCAGGACGAACCGCAATGATGTGACAGTGCAATTCCATACCCAGTAAGGCCATATCACCAATGATGTCTAATATTTTGTGGCGTACAAATTCGTCGCTAAACCGCAATGGTTCCTTGGATAAAATTTGATTCCCTTTAAGTAAAATCGCCGAATCTAAACTCGCTCCTTGAATTTTCCCATATTGAAGCAGCGGTTCAATATCTTCATAGATGGCAAAAGTTCGGGCAGGTGCGATGGCACTTACGTAATTTTCCTGGTTCATATCGAGGGATAAATGCTGCGTATGAATGTTGCGATCGTCTGCCGAAGTGCAGGTGATTTTGAAACCATCGTAAGGTAGTGCGATAAGCGAACGATTGCTTTCCGTAACGCATATTGGAGATTGGAGTTTAAAAATTTTCCGCTCTCCATCGAGTTCTATGGGCTCCGCTTCGCAGAGGAGATTCGTAAAAAATTTAGCAGAACCGTCCATAATTGGCGGTTCATCGCCGTCGATTTCAATGAGAATATTATCGATTTGCATTCCTTTTAATGCGCTGAGCACGTGTTCAACGGTATGGATCTGGATATCATGGGAACGAATAGTCGTACAGCGCACCAGATCACCGAGTTGGAGGACATGAGGTAGCACCTCTGGTTTTCCATATAAGTCGACACGACGAAAGACAATACCGCGATGTACAGGGGCAGGTTTAAAAGTCAACTTGACCTTTTTTCCGCTGTGAATGGCAATGCCTTGAATGGAAACTTCCTTGGAAATGGTACGTTGCTTCATAACTTTCAAATTTTTTGGAGTATTTTTTTCAAATGCTCCACGTTCCGCTTAATTACTGCATCCTGCGCCATCATATTTTCTATAGCCTTACAAGCGTGAATAACGGTACTATGATCGCGACCTCCAAAGGCAAGCCCAATTTCCACAAGCGACTGGGTTGTCAGCGTACGGCAGAGATACATGGCAATTTGGCGAGGCATCGCAATATTAGCGGAGCGGCGTTTCCCCAAAATGTCGGTAGTTTTTAAGTCGTAAAATTCCGCGACTTTTTGCTGTATAACATCGATGGTCGCGCCGGCGGTAGTTTCATCATGAAAAATATCTCTCATAAGTATTTTAAGTACATCACTATCGATTTTTGATTTGGTCAAGCGTACATATTCCGTAATGCGCATGAGTGCGCCTTCCAAGCGACGCACGTTGGTTGAAATGCGTTCCGCTAAGTAGCTCAAAACACTATGGTCTAGGGAAAGACCTATGTCTTCTGCCTTTTTAGCGAGTATGGCAATGCGCGTTTCGAGATCTGGGGGTTGGATATCGACCACTAGTCCCCACTGAAAGCGAGAAATCAGGCGATGCTCGAGCTTGGAAATCTCAGCAGCCGGACGATCGCTGGCGAGGAAAATTTGCTTTTGCGCCTCAAATAATTCGTTAAATGTGAAAAAGAACTCCTCCTGAATGCGCTCTTTCCCCGATAAAAAATGCACATCATCGAGGAGGAAGATATCGAGTTTGCGATATTTTTGGCGAAATTGTGTCATCCGATTGTGTTGGATGGCGAAGATAAACTCGTTGGTAAATTTTTCCGTAGAAGTATAGAGGACCTTGGCTTTACGGTTGTGTTCGAGGATTTGATGGGCGACGGCATGCATCAGATGCGTTTTTCCTAAGCCGGTATAGCCATAGAGAAATAGCGGGTTATAAGCTTTCCCAGGATTGTGGGCAATGGCGATAGAGGCCGCTTGAGCCATTTGATTTTTTGGACCGACAATAAAATTGGCAAATGTATTTTTAGGGTTAAGTGCGTAGTTTTCATCACTTTCCTTATCTCGTTTCCGATCTTCATCGCTACTCACAGCAGGACAAGGCGTAGGTAAATGACTTCCTTCTACTGAAAAAACATCTTCGTCACTGATCTCCGATTGCAGTGTAATATTTAACGATTTTCCCAGAACCATTTGCAGTTTTCGCGTTAGGAGCCCTTTATAGTTATCGTTGATCCAAATCACCGCAAAATCATTAGGAACGCGCAGGGTAATGTGATCGTGATGTTCTTCATCACTGTCCTCTTCATCGGCGACGGTCATAGATTCAAACCACGTCTGATAGACCTCTTCGTGCAGTTCTTTCTTGAGTTCAGATTTCACGAAATTCAACGCATTGACGAGATTTGTTTGATTTTTAACCATGTTATTCACATTTATTGGGCGCAGTTCTAGATGTCGTTCAATTGTACTATAGATCAATCATGTAGGTACGTTTATCAATTAAAAAATTTCCTTCTTGGGGAGATAAGTCTCTTCATTGGCATCAATGCTCAATAAAAATAAGTGTAAAGTCTGAAATGGAGCTTTAGACCACGTCGGGGGCGTGTCGATCCTTTGAGTGCTTTAAAATCGAGGATTCAGGTTTAGGCGATGGAGGAACTTCTTGTCAGAAATTATAAGGACACGCAGTCCTTTTTTCTCGATCTCTGCGTATTTTTTCAGCCATATCCTCTGGGGTCAGGTGAAACATTTTTTCCAAGTCATCGCTATGGGAAGCATGAGGTATAAATTCGTCAGGCCAAGCGAAGACGTCAGTATTGATGGGCAATTTGTTTTCCGTCAAAAATTCAATCACGGCGCTTCCAAGGCCGCCTGTTTTTACGTGATCTTCGATGACGTAGAGTGCATCGTGATGACGTGCACAGTACGTTAAGGCTTCGCTGTCGATGGGTTTAACAAAGCGCGCATTGACGATTGTGAAGGAAAATTGTGGCAATTTTTTTGCAATGGCGATGGCTACGGCCACTTTTTCTCCTAAAGCAAAGAGGCAAATCTCCGTTCCTTGGGCAATCATTTCGGATTTTCCCCACTGAATTTTAAGCGATTTTTCTCTACATCCCTGTTTAGTGGATGGGTGGTCTACATTCAAAGCACGAGAATGAGTGTTCATGGTAGGGATCATTCTGACCTCGCGGGGATAGCGAATACAACATGGTCTGCGAAATTCAATAGCCGCTTCAAGCATGGCTTCCAATTCTTCTGGATCTTTGGGTTGCATGATCGTGAGATTGGGGATTGGCCGTAGAAAAGCCAAATCGAATAGGCCATGGTGCGTTGGGCCATCATTAGCACACAACCCTGCGCGGTCGATGGCGATGATTATGGGAAGGTTTTGCAGCGCAATATCGTGGAAAACATTATCGAAAGCGCGCTGTAAAAATGTCGAATAGAGGGCACATATCGGTAATAATCCCGCTTTAGATAGGCCAGCGGCAAAGGTAATGGCGTGTCCTTCAGCGATGCCTACATCGAAACAGCGTTCCGGATATTTTTCATGAAAAAGCGCCAATCCCGTTCCGTCGAGCATCGCTGCGGTAATGCAGACTATATGGGGATGATCGCTCGCCAAATGGCAAACTTTTCTAGCAAATACTGCCGAATAATTTTGGATCGGAGAGGTTGCAAGTGCAATACCATGGGTTTTATCGGGGTGATGTTCCGCATGAAAGTCACCGCAGCCCTTTTTGGTTTTGACGTGGAGTAATATGGGGCGATGCTGTTGTTTGCAAAATTCCAAATTATCGATCAATTCATTCATATGATGACCATCAATAGGCCCGAGGTATTTTAGCCCATAGTGTTCAAAAAATGATGAAGGAAGGAGAAAGGACTTTAGTGTTTGTTTCACTAGGCTTAACTGTTGGACTAAAAGCTTTCCGCCAGGAAGTCTTGTAATATATTTCTTCATGAAGCACTTGATATGATTATAAAAACAATGACGCGTTAAACTATTGAGGTATTTAGCGATAGAACCTACATTTTTGGAAATAGCATATCCATTATCGTTAAGGATGACAATAAGGCGATTTTTTCCAATATGATTTAAGGCTTCAAGCGTCAGTCCGTTGGTCAATGACGCATCGCCGATGAGCGCGATGATATGGTAATCTTGATGCAACTGATCACGAGCTGTAGCCATACCTAAAGCTGTAGATAAGGCCGTTCCTGCATGCCCACAAAAAAATACATCGTGAGGGCTTTCTGCAGGAGAAGTAAAACCGGAGATGCCCTGTGTTTTTCTTAAAGTTCCAAAGCGATGCCCACGGTCCGTTAAGATTTTATGAGCGTAGCACTGATGGGACACGTCGAAAATGATTTTATCTTTCGGTGACTGAAAGACCTGGTGTAGCGCTATGCATAATTCCACAACGCCTAAATTGGAAGCTAAATGGCCTCCATTAGATTGAGTTGTTTTCAAAATCATTGCCCGAATTTCTTGAGCTATTTTTCCGTAATCGCGTTCATTCATTGTGGTAAGATTTTCCGCCTTATAAAACCATTGATTTCCCAAAGACCAACAAAAAATTCAATTTACCCTCATCGTCGTTTTTTGGTTTTCATATAAAACTGCAAATCAATTTACAAATCATCATTGACATTAAAATTACATTTACAATAATAGGCCTACGATTCATGAAGGACGGAAACACAAAAAATATCTTTATGAGAGGGGTATTATTATCACTATTAATACCAACGGCGACGACCTATGGCTTATTTGAAAAAATTCGGGAACGGAGACAGCAAGCTTATGTCCGGACTTTTAAACGTGATGATCAAAAGATGCTGAATCGAAGTTTAGTTGATGCGGTTGAGCATCGCAAGTTCGATGAAGTTTTGCGCTTGGTCACATTAAACCGGGCATTTGGAGGGAAATTGGACGTCAATGGGCAGTATTTGAGGCCCAATGATTCCTTATTACACATTGCCGTTAGGAATGGGGATTTAATTTCCGTCGTTGGGTTAGTATCTTCCAATTACGATCAAGGTCGCAAGAAAGATCTTTGCAATATCAATGCTTGTGATGCTTTAGGGCGAACGCCTTACATGTTGGCCATCGAAAATCATCAGCAAGAAATTGCCGATTTTTTAGAACGCGAGCATAGAGATCTTTTTTATGTTACCCTTTCGGGGACGGCATTGCATGTGGCATTAAATGCTCGTGATGAAGAACGGGTACAGCGCATCCTATCGAAAATTGATCATCAGCCTTTTTTTTTAGATTCTAATAGGGAAAAATTGAGGCAGTTCTTTAATAAGACGGATTTTAAAGGTAAAACATCATTTCATTTAGGACTCGAAGCGTTTTTAAATGACGAACTCAGCGCTGCGGCTCTCAGCGAGCTTTTATATTGGGTCGATGAATTTTTTGACTACCATGCTCCCACCGCCAAATCGCTATTGACTTTGGCAAGACAGGCTCATCAAAAAATTATCAAGAAAAAGCTTTTCTTTTTTCAAAAAGACGATTCGCCTCGAGAAAGGCAATTGTGCCAACATTTGGAAAAGATCATCACTCAGCACTAAAGAGATTGCAGAAGATCCTTAAAACTCTTTTCCGCTTTATTTTTGATTCACACCTTGTCCATGGCGCTGGAATGGAAGAAAGAAATTCATCGGGCACATTGAGCGATCCCGATAAAATCTTCGGCAATGAGGGAAGCGCCACCGATGAGACCTCCTGTAATATCCGGCTGTGCAAGAAGTTCTGCTGCATTATTCACCTTCATCGATCCTCCATATAAAATATGCATGTCCGAGCCGTCTTTTCCGAATTGCTCTGTCAGTAAACCGCGAATAAATGCATGCATGGCTTGAGCGATGTCTACCGTTGCCGTTTTTCCTGTACCGATAGCCCACACCGGTTCGTAGGCAATGACGCAACGGGGATCCGTAATGGACTCCAGCGCCAATGTGATTTGCCGCTGGACTACCGCTTGAGCCCGACCTGCTTCTCGTTCTTCCAACGTTTCTCCGACGCATAAAATAGGGGTCAGTCCATGAGCTTGGGCGATTTTGACCTTTTGATGGATCAGCGCATCGGATTCTTGAAAAATAGTGCGTCGTTCACTATGTCCGATGATGACATAACTTACCCTTAAGTCTCGGAGCATCGCCGCGGAAATCTCCCCGGTAAATGCGCCCTCCACAGCAGCACAAAGGTTTTGCGCTCCTAAGGCGATCTTTGAATCTTTCAACAACTCAGCAACGCAATCCAAAGCGGTGAATGGAGGACAAATTGCCAAGGATAATCCTTCGACAAAATTTCCAGTTTCTACCTCTGGGATCAATGTTTGGACAAACGCCGACGATTGCGAAGGCGTTTTGTTCATTTTCCAATTCCCGACAATTAAATATTGCTTATCCATCATTTAAACAAATTCTCTCATTTTTTTCCAAAGATGTTCCAGTGCCATAGGCAGTATCTTCGTTTCACCGATCACGGGCATAAAATTCGTATCTCCATTCCAGCGAGGAACAAGGTGGCAATGTAAATGTTGCGGAATGCCTGCACCTGCGCTTGCACCTAAATTGATCCCAATGTTTATTCCATCGGGATGGAGCGCGTGATGCAATATTCCCTCGCAGCGAACAATGGTCTTGAAAAAATCATCTTGTTCCTCTCCAGTAAGCTGACCTAAACTTTGGATTTCCCGTCGTGGTAACACAAGCAAGTGGCCTGGATTATAGGGATATTTGTTCAAAACCACGAAACTCAACGGCGTTTTTAATAGCAAAAGCGACTTTTCTTCGTCGGGATTGTTCAAGAGATCGAGAAAAGTATGGTGGATCAACGAATCCTTAGATTGGTCAATATAGGGCATACGCCAATGCGCGTGTAAATATTCCACAACTGAATTATAGTACACTCTTTATGAAAATCCAATAAATTCTGCAAAGCAGGCGATTTTTGTATCCGTCAAAATCCGACGAGGCGGTTTCTGAAACTCGTCAACACTTCTTCCTCGCCCAAGCAAGGGGTGCGCAGTCCTGATCGTCATTGCACTGTTTATGCGATTGGCCTAATATATTGCTTGACACTATGGAAATTTTTTCAAAGGATGCTGAGCAGTTATTTTAGGGCCATGGTCAAAACTAAAGAGGAAATTCGAGAAATAATACGGGAAATTATTGCTGAAATTGCACCAGACGCGGATGTAAGCGCCTTGAAGGCGGAAGTCCCTCTACGCGAGCAGCTAGATTTAGACTCTATGGATTTTCTGGATATCGTTATGGAATTGCGCAAGCGCTATGCTGTAGATGTTCCTGAAGCTGATTATCCTCATTTGGAGTCTTTAGATAGCTGTGCCGATTACCTCATCAACAAGCTTTAACCTGTCAAATTGCCAGACACTTTGTATCCCCATTTTAAATTTGAGGTTACCCATCGGGATTTGAAAACAAAGGCGCGATGTGGTTTGTTGACGACGCCGCATGGTATTTTAGAAACGCCCACTTTTCTTTTTTGCGCTACTCGAGGTGCGATGAAATCCGTAACCACCCGACAAATGAAGGAAGCTGGAGCGGAAATTATCTTAGCTAATACCTATCATCTGTTCCTCCAACCCGGACCAGAACTCGTTGCCCGCCATGGAGGTCTTCATAAGATGCTCCATTGGGATCGTCCTATGCTCACGGATTCTGGAGGATTCCAGATCTTCAGTTTAGGTCATGAAGGTGTTACCTATGAACTTAAAGGTACGAGGCAGCGCAGTGCTCCCAAGACTCTGTTAAAGATCGATGAAAAAGGAGCGCAATTTCGTTCCTATGTGGATGGCAAACGATGCTATCTCACTCCGGAGCAATCGATAGCGGTACAGCGAGGGTTAGGGGCTGATCTCATTCTTGCCCTCGACGAGTGCGCTCCCCATCGCGTCGATCGACAATATACGGAACGCGCCATGGAACGCACACATCGATGGGCCGTACGTAGCTTCCAAGCATTCGCGGAAAACAATGACGGACGACAAGCGCTGTATGGCGTGATTCAAGGTGGCGTTTATGAGGATTTACGGAAGTGCAGCAGCAATTTCATGGCAGAACGGGAGTTTTTCGGCCAAGCGATTGGCGGAAGTCTCGGGGGGAGTAAAGAAGAAATGCATGAAGTTGTGGCCATGATTAGTCAGTATGTTCATCAAGGTCGTCCCACCCATCTTCTCGGCATTGGGGGCATTTCGGACATTTGGAACGGTGTTGCGCAAGGGATCGATACCTTCGACTGTGTTCATCCCAGTCGTCTCGCGCGACATGGAGGGGCGTTAGTGCTTCCCGAGACCGCAGAGGGCAAAGAGCACGTCAATATAAAAAATGCTCGTTTTGCCGAGGATATGCAGCCCATTGATACTGACTGTTCATGTTATTGTTGCCAAAATTTTTCGCGAGCCTATGTTCATTACCTATTCAAAGCACAGGAAATGTTAGGAGGGCAACTTTTGACCATCCATAATGTTGCATTTATGATGCGCCTGGCGCAAGAGATCAGGAATTCGATCAAAGATGGAAATTTTGCGAAAAAAATATATCTTAAGTCGCGCCTTTAAATTAAAGAGATTCATAAAAAAATGGGCGGCGTATTTATATTGGAAATGCGCCGATCTCGCTGATTTTTTCTATGTCATTTTAAGGGCACGTCTATTTCGTTGCCTAGATTTTTGTCATACCGTTATTAGATTTTATCCTAAGAATCATCGCTTTGCCAAAACAGATTTTGCCATTCTCAGTGAGTATTGGCTTCATCCGCCGTTTTCAATTAGCAAGCGCTATCTCCAATTAAAATTGGAACCCGATGTCTATCAGTACGGAGAAACTCCACTGCGTACGATGGAAAAGATCGCACAATATGCACACATTAGTAAGGGCGATTGTCTTTTTGAATTAGGTTGTGGAATAGGACGCTGTGCCCTTTGGCTTGCCTATTTTAAAGAATGTTCTGTTGTCGCCATCGAACAGATTCCCGATTTTGTCGATTTTTCCCAAACGTTAGTTGAAAAAGATGAGTTTCTAAAAGAAAAGGTAAGTTTTATTAAAGCGGATTTTTTATCCGTAGACCTTCATCGGGCAACGGTTGTCTATCTTTATGGCACTAAAATGACGGACGCTCAAATCGAGTTGCTGATTCTAAATCTCAGAAAGTCGCCGCTTAAAACGACGGTCATTACAGTTAGTTACAGCCTGAACGAAATCATTGCTGTGAGCAAAAATTACGCTATTTTAAAAGAGCGTTTCCTTATAGTTAAAAAATTTGAAGGCGAATTTTTTTGGGGCAAGGCAACCGTCTTCATTCAAAAAAAATTATAACTTCTAGATACCATTTAAAAAAAAGCGCACATCATCTGAGATTCAAGATGGAAGAGGGTCGCTTTTTTTCAGCCATTCGTTTCGCTGTTATGCTTTGGGGAAGATTCGGCGAAGATTCCGATATTTCGAAAGCGTGCATAGCGCTTTTCGAGTAATTGTTTAGGCGATAATTTTTTCAACACTTTAAGGTGGCGCAAGATGGCATCCTTAGTGGATAAAAAAATTGCATTGGGATTACGATGAGCTCCTCCAAAGGGTTCCGGAATAACTTCTTCAACGATCCCAAATTTAAGTAAATTTTCCGAAGATAGTTGTAGTGCCTCCGCCGCTTGGGGAGCGAATTTGCGATCCTTCCATAGGATTGCTGCACAGCCTTCAGGGGAAATCACGGAATAGTATGCGTTCTCCAGGCTAAGTACGCGATCGGAGACGGCAATGCCCAGAGCTCCTCCGGAACCACCTTCGCCGATAATAATCGAAATAATCGGTGTTTCTAACTGGCCCATAACGCGCAAATTCACCGCAATCGCTTCAGCGATATGACGTTCTTCGGAACCAATGCCGGGATACGCCCCCGCCGTATCGACAAAGGTGATGATCGGTAGGGAAAACTTTTCTGCCAGTTTCATTAAACGCAGTGCTTTCCGGTAACCTTCAGGATAAGGACAGCCGAAGTTGCATTCGATATTCTCGTTTAAAGATCGCCCCTTTTGCTGGCCAATCACCAATGCCGTTTCTTCATTAACGGTTCCCAAGCCCCCAATGATGGCGCGGTCATCGCTAAAAAGGCGATCGCCATGTAATTCCTGAAAATCCGGGAAAATTGCATGAATGTAATCTAAGGCATAAGGGCGCTCAGGATGTCGTGCGATGAGGACTCGTTGCCATGGCGAGAGGTTGGCAAAAATATTGCGTTCTTCGCTCGCAATTTTCTGTTCTAGGGCTCCGATTTCACAGGAAATATCGACCTTAGCATGTTGGGATTGCTCAATTAATGCATCTAGATTCTTTTGCAATTCCCTCAAAGGTTTTTCGAATTCAAGAATGTATAGGGATTTAGAATGCTTAGATTTCTTGCCAAACATTAACATCATAAAGCAATTCTACATTCATTAGGCAATGAAAAACCCCGGCCTGTGTTGAAACACTTAAACGTTTTGGAAACTGTAGGCTTCAGTAGAGGTCCTACAAAAAGTCGTTGACTAAAAGCCTTGATTTCTCCTGTATATCGACTGTGAAAAAATTGATCGAATTTATTTTTATAAGCCTCCTTGTTCCTCAATTATGGGGGACAGATGTTTTTCCCGTTCCTTTAGATGCCTACCCTCACTTAGATCTTTCCGAGAGTTTATTACAAATTTTATGGACAAGAATTAAAATTGCCCCTTTCAATCTTTTTGCAACGCTTATTTTTTTCCTCGCCATCATCCACACATTTTTCGCCCCTTTTTTTCAGAGATTAGGGCAGCGTTTTCACCGAGAAACTGCGAGCCATCAAATACTAAGGGAGCTTTGCCATATACTCGGGGAAGTAGAAGCCATCTTTGGGATTTGGCTTTTGCCATTAGCATTAGGTATTTTTTATTTTTATGATTGGTCGTCGCTGGTTAACTACTTTCACAAGGTCAATTACGTTGAGCCCATGTTTATTACAGTTATTATGGCGATCGCTGCAAGTCGACCTGTACTTTTTTTCGCGCGATCTTGCATGCAAAACATTGCCGCTATAGGTCGTCATACGCCTTTAGCCTGGTGGTTAACGATTATCACAATCGGGCCGCTTTTAGGTTCCTTCATTACCGAACCTGCCGCTATGACGATTGCTGCGCTGCTTTTAGGGCAACAAATTTATAGCTTAGGGCCTTCGCTGACCTTTCGGTATGCGACTTTTGGCCTTCTATTGGTCAACGTTTCCGTGGGAGGGACGCTAACCCATTTCGCCGCCCCCCCGATTTTAATGGTTGCGGGAAAATGGCATTGGGATACACACTACATGTTGACCCATTTTGGTCTTCGGGCATTGGCAGGGATGCTCATCTCTGCTGGGGTTTATTGGCTTATTTTCTTCAAAGAATTTCGCCAATTAAAAGCCAAAGTGCCGCCCCAAAATACATCGGAAGCACCTATACCGCGAAGCATTGTTGTCATACATCTCCTATTTTTATTTTGGACTATTTTCAATATTCATACGCCGGCCTTATTCATTTTAGGATTTTTATTTTTCTTGGGATTCACGCGTATCACCGCCGTATATCAACGCGCTATCGATTTAAGATCGCCCATTTTGGTTGGATTTTTTTTAGCGGGACTCGTTACCCATGGCGGATTACAGCAGTGGTGGATTCAACCGTTACTGGGACGGATGAATGAAACTTATTTATTCTTGGGATCGACGATACTAACGGCATTCAATGATAATGCGTCGATCACTTATTTAGCGTCATTGGTTCCTGAAATTTTCACCCATGTCACGTTACAGCATGCTGTTGTTGCCGGTGCGGTGACGGGAGGAGGTCTAACGCTCATCGCCAATGCGCCCAACCCAGCAGGACAATCGATTTTGCAGCAATATTTTCCTGAGAAAATTTCGGCTATAAAGTTATTTTTCAGTGCTTTGGCCCCTACGGTTATCCTGGCGTTATGCTTCAATTATTTATAATTTATAGCTTAAATTTCCAAGGTTAATTGCGGCTTTTTTTCTGTTTATTTTTTATCATTGACTTTCCTTCCGTTTTAGGATCATTAATTACTGTTTGTATCATGAAACGTTCCTTTAAAATTTTTCTATTCGCGTTTGCTTTTATCGCAGGGTGTCGTCGCCAAGAAGAAAAAGAGTTACCTCAACCTCAAGTAAGTAAGGTCTTAAAGATCGGCAGTGCAGTTGAAGCGGCAACTTTAGATCCTCAATTAGCTCAAGGATTAGCCGAAGAGAAAGTGATATCGGGACTTTTTGAGGGCCTTCTTGTTGCCGATGGCCATACATTGCAACCTGTTCCTGGCATGGCCCAATCCTATACGGTCTCGGAAGATGGTAGGGAATATCGATTTTTTTTGCGCGACCATATTTTTTGGTCTAATGGAGATCCCGTGGTCGCTGAAGACTTTGTCAATACACTTAAACGCGGCCTTTCCGAGGGGTTAGCGTCGCCGTGGGTAGAATTTTATTTTGTACTCAAAAATGCCAAGAGCTACTACGATAATAATCTAGTCAATTTCGATAAAGTTGGCATTGAAGCTTTATCGCCGAAGGTCCTCAAGTTTACACTGGAATACCCTATAGATTACTTTCCTGCCTTACTTACCCATTGGGCTTGGAGTCCCGTTCATCGCAAAAGCATCGAACACATGGGAAGATTTTTCGATCGCGATAACCGTTGGACACAAGTGGGTGCTATTGTTTCAAACGGTCCCTATTGTTTAAAATCTGCAGAAGCAGGCAGTCAGATTGTGCTTCAAAAAAATGAGCATTATTGGGATGCGGTCAATGTAGCTATCGATTGTGTTCATTTCATTTCCGGAGTGGATGCTTCGACGGAAGAGAATATGTTTATCACGGAGGCGCTTCATATTACTGACAATGTCCCCATGGATAAGATCAAATTTTACCAAGAACAAGGTACACTTCAATTGATCACTTCTTTAGGAAGTTTTTTTTATTGGTTTAATTGCCAAAAGCCCCCCTATAACGATGTGAGAGTACGCAAGGCGCTGAGTTTGGCTGTTGAACGAGAAGCCATTGAAAACTTACGGAAACGCGGTCCTGGCTTTAGGGCCTATTCCCTCGTCCCTCCGGGAACAAGAGGTTATGAGCACCAGAAATTATTTCAAGAAGATGTAGACTATGCGCGTCAGTTATTGGCAGAGGCAGGCTATCCTAATGGTGAAAATTTCCCCATATCTACACTAACATTTAACGGTACCGATACGCTAAGGATTATCGCTGAAGCCGTTCAGGAAATGTGGCGCAGAAATCTCAATATTGAAATCAATTTGCAAAGCATAGAGTGGAACGTTTTTTTGGATGAGCGTCGTCAACACAAATTTGACATCATCCGTGGGGGTTGGATTGGCGATTACAACGACGCGACAACTTTTTTGAACCTATTCCATTCAAAAAGTGAAAATAATCACGCCCAATGGTTTGATAAGACTGTTAACGAAATGTTGCAGGAGGCGACTCAGGAAACAGATCCGGTAAAACGCGCTCAGATTCTAGCTCAAGCTGAGGCGCTGATCATCGAACAGATGCCCATTATTCCACTTTACTACGAATCTATCTGTCACCTTGTATCGCCAAGTATTGGAGGATGGGATCCTAATATCCTCGATTGGCACCCCCTAAAATTCATTTATTTTAAGAAATAAACGAGTCATTTATTGATTCCATCAAGGGCTTATTTTCGACGAACTTGCCCTAGAATACACCCAAGGTGTTAAGCGCGGTATCCAACGAGGAACTTCGCGTTTATATTTTTGATAAAGTTTTCCAAAACGCTTTTCTAAAATACGTTCTTCAGTGAACGGAAAATAAATCATGTTACTCAATAAAAACGCCCCAAACAATGTGAAAGCAACCTCTGAATTGAGGAGCAGGCTTTCTGCAATTTGCATAATATATAGAGCAGTAATTATGGGATTTCTCATATAAACATAGGGACCGCCGGTAATCAGTTTTTTAAAAAACCTTTCAGTTATAGCCTTATTAGCGGCTTCCATACCTGGTGCGTCGGAAATAAAAGCAATTTTATCGCGCACTCCCTTACTGCGCATTGTTCGGATATATTCCGCGCGCCTGTATGCCTCCTCAATGGCCTTTGTACGGATAAAGCAATGTATGGCCCAAATTTCTAAAACTAAACCTAAACAGAATAAAACGGTTCCTATCATGACCCAATAGGGTCGATTGGGTTTCCAGGTATAATTTGTACAATAGAGAACAATCGCTGGGGTAAGTACTAGAATATTCAACGGCCAAACGATGATCATCCTAAACCACTGGGAGATTATCTTTTTCATTCGCTAAGAAAGTATAGCCTAGTTAAAGTAAAGTCAAATCTTTTCGTTCATTTGATTATCGTTTCGTTAATGAAATCAAACATAAAACCGTTGTGGAAATATAAAAAAGCTATAGATTTTGCGTTGTGAATTGGACTGGATCTCGCTATGTCAATGATCGCTGTACATTATTTCAAAGAGAAAGCGGCATTCTATTAGATATTCCGTCATTACCCGGAGGGTATGGGATTGGGGAAATTGGACCCCATGCGTTAAAATTTTTGAAGATACTCCACGATACAGGGCAAAAATTATGGCATATTGTTTCTCTGCGCACTCTTCATCACGAGCGCCTCTATACAGGAACGTCCTACGGTGGAAATACGCTGCTCATCTCTTTTGCCTGGTTAAGGGATGATGGATTGGTAGATGCTGAAGAACTCCTTCAATTTAAGGAATCTCTTGAAAAAGTGGCCGATCATCGGGAAACGATCTGCGATTTACGGAGGCAGTTTTTATGTAATGTTGCGGAAAATTTTGAGAAGCGCGCCTCTAAAGCATTAATTACGGACTTTTTAGCATTTCAAAAGTATCATCGCCTTTGGCTTTATAAATTCTCTCTATTTCAAAGTTTGAAGGAAGAATTTGGCGGAACACCTTGGTATACATGGCCGGAACATCTGCGCATATTTGATCGATCGGCCATCGAAGTGGCACAAAAACAACTTGTAGAAAAAATTCAAAAGAAAAATATTTTGCAATTTTTATTCATGCGCTATTGGAAGCGCCTTCGCGATGAAGCCAACGCCTTAGGAATTCGCATTATACTGACCGTTCCCGTATTTGTCCTTCACGACAGCTACGAGGTATGGGCTAATCAATCCCTGTTTTTCGTCAACAGTGAAGGAAAAATGACGGCCGTTAGTGGCTTACCTTCTGGTCAAGGAATCCATAGTGAAAAATTATTTCAAGGTCCCCAATATCGTTGGAATCGCGTCAAAGAGGAGCAGTACAAGTTTTGGGTCAATCGTTTGCGTCGGGAATTGCAGATAGTCGATATCGCTTTGCTGGAAAATTTCCATGCCATGTTTCAATGCTGTGAATTTCCTGTGGAAGTGGAAGGGGATCCTCGCTGTTACGGTCGATGGGTACCTACCGGGGACCAACACTTATTCGCCTACGTATTTGAGGTCCTTCAAACGAAAAATATTATTGCGAGCGATATCCATATGAGTTGCCCCAAAATGGAGTACAGCATGCGATGTTATGAGTTAGCGAGTGCCGTCGTTCTACCGTTTTGTTTTTCAGACAAAAAGGGCGCAACACAAATATTTCCTCAATATTACACACAGCGGCATATCGCTTATACGAGTAATTATTTCAGTGATTCTCTACTGAAATGGTTGAAGCCGTTCGACGATCATTTACCTATGACCATGTACCGTGAATTGCAATGCGATGCTGACATGGATCCGCATCATGTCATCCGCAATATATTATCCAATTTATGCCAAGGAAAGGCTGGGGCCGTGATGACCCCATTGCAAGATATCTTGGAATGTGAATGCGATAGTGATGCATTCTTATCTTGGCGTTTCCGCTGGGAGCAAATCGATGACGCCGCTAAAGCGCGTCTATCACAATTATCCCAGCGGTAAAAGTCGCAAGATTTAGACCGACTCAATCATTGCCCTTATCGGATAGGCCAAGTAAATTTTTGAAATGGCCAATGATCGGCAATGCCAAATCGGCTGCGTCTTTATTTTCTGAATTCGGTGTAGAGGCAGAAGTGGCAGAAGTGGCAGAAGTTGAAGTCGTTTCCGAGGGCTCTGCCTTAGGGAGATTTCTATGCCGTACCTTTCGTTGTGCTTTAGACCGCGTTTCTTGCTGTGGTGAAGGTGAAGGCGAAGGTGAAGGAAGATAGGCTTCGTCATTTCCTGGCTTAGGACTAACATTTTCCGGCTTAGGATTAAGGGCTGATGCCGCTTCTGGAGATGCTGCCGCTGTGACTGATGCTTCTTGTTGTGGTGAAGGGCTATCTTTTTTGGTGAAAGGCAACAGGCCCATGACCGTTTCTGCCGTATTTTTCAACACATCTTGACTAAATTGACCGACCTTTTGAACTGCCTGTTTAGCTGTTTTAATACCAGGAAGGTCGAGGACCGTGCCCCATAGGCTCTGAATGATGATAGAGAGGCCATAGTTTTGGAGTTGGGTGGTGATGGTATCTCCGATTTCCTTCGTGGAATGGACATCGACAAAATTCCAAGTGAGGTTAGCGTTAATCGTTTTATGTTCTTTCTTAGCGGTGATATTATAAAGCTCGAAGCTCCCTACGTGAAGGTGCAGTTTTTTGATAACAAATTTAAAACTATCGCCAGCCGAAGCATCTTGAGTACCGGCTTTGGCGGATGATTTCTGACTACCGCGCTTTCGTTTGGAACGACTTTCTACAGCCTCTGTTGAGGCTGTGCTTTCTTTAGGAGAAAATGCCGTTTTAAGTTCCATGAGGTTTATCCGTCCGTCTTCCGTACGCTCGCAGGTGACTTTATCAATATTGATGAACACTTCATCGATAACTGTCTCTGATTTCAAGAAGGATAATAAATTGACTTTCACCATGAATCGATCGATACTCATGCAATTTTCTTGGGAGAATTTTTTTTCAGGATTTTGAATTTCAATGTTATTAAAATCAACTAATCCGCGATACAGTGCGCATTGGGATTGGCCGACGTGAAAGTTAAAATCCGATTTGTGGGTCACATAGGTTTGGGCGGCCTTAGGAAACCAATAGTTAAAAGAAAGCAATACGCCAATGGTTAATAGTACCACTAAAAATAGTATTAGAAAGAGATAATGGAGTATACTTAAGAAGAATGAAAAAAGGATCTGAAGTATTTTGAAAGGAAAAAATAATACCTTTAACGGGAATAATAAGAAATTTAATGCCATAACTTTATCCCTAATTTAACTTTATTCGAAATTTGTTCAATCTTTTTCGGCAATTTTTTGGGCAATATGTAAATAAAATTATCATTAATAAAATAATAACTTTTATTTTTTGTAAAAATCAATAGAATAAAAAAAAAGAAAACACATGAACATTCGAACCTTAAAAATATTTTCGGACCTCGTTGACAACGCAAACTTTTCGAGAACTGCTCGACAAAATAACATTTCTCAATCCGCGATCAGTCAAAAAGTGAAAACGTTGGAAGCGCGGTTAAAAATCAACCTACTCGAAAAGAAACAAAAGGCATTTTCTTTAACGGAAGAGGGACTTATTTTTTACAAACATGCCAAACTGATTTTATCGCAGTACAATGATATGATCGAGAATTTAAAGTGCTACGATGCTAAGATTTCCGAAGGCGTTAATCTTTTGACGAGTCACTGGATCGGTATTCACATTCTTCCTCATTATATTCGTGAATATCTTAAGGTTTTTAAAAATTCTAATCTCAATATTCATTATGTTGACTATACTCGGATACAAATGGCTAATTTGGACTTAAGATCCGATTTGATCATTCTGGAATTACCCTCAAACGGCGACGAATTTGTTTGCGAACCTTTTGCAGAAGATCGATTTTCCGTTATCTACTCAGAATGCATACATCACCGAAAGCCAAAATCCTTTGCGCTCCATGACTTAGCATCCATTCCGCTCGTCGGCTTCGTTAAGAATCATCCCTTGCGCTCTATTCTTGAGCGCTCCACGGGAAAAAAAAAGGTGCATTTTCGTTATTTCATGGAATTTAACCAAATAGAACCTATAAAGCAAGCTATCGAAGTCCATAATGCAATGGCGATCCTTCCGAGTAGCATTCTGACGTTCCATGAGAGTCGTACGCTGCAAGCTGTACCGCTGACAGATATGATTCCTATCACTCTCTATCTCATTTATCGAAAAAATTGCCAAATTAGCTGCGCAACAAGACATTTTATTGAAATTCTAAAAGGGAAATCCTTACTCAGCGAATAAGGAAATGATTTAAAAAATCAGCATCACCGCCAACAACGGCCAATACAATTATTGAGTTAAAGGCGGCTTTCGTTCTATATAGTCTTCCATATTATAAAACCAGTTGAGTGGAAATTCTTTCAATAATTGCAACCAAGCATGTTCGAGCCCACCTTCGAACTTTTCGGCTTCATCGAGGTAACATTGAATGTAACGTTCAATTTTTTGCCGTTGAATTTTCCCGGCGGCATTTCCATGGGATTCCATCGCGACTTTTAAGTCTATGGAATCTTTGATCTCACATATTTGCTGATCGACGCCATTTTTCGAACTTTGAACGCCTCCGTGTAATAAATAAGCCGGGCTAACCTTAAAAAGTTGCGAGAGCTTTTCGATAATTTTTGGGGAAGCAGGAATTCTCCCATTCTTCCAAGTGCCCACTGTAGAGATAGCAGCTCCTGTAGCCTCGCTCACGTCGCGGAGCGTCAAGTCATAATACCCCAGCAACAATCGGAATCGCAATCCGAAATCATGCCCATCTTTTCCTTCACTTCCGTTGTCCGCCATTATGGAAAAACTTAATCGATAGTAGAATTATTTTGACTTTTCCATAAAAAAGTAGAAATTCTCTACTTGTCTTATAATTCTCTGACATCAAAGTCAGTATGAAATAGGGGACCTTGATGGCAATTATAAGTTTGTACGGCTAAAATTTTTAAGGTCAATAGGGAAATGGAAAATACTGCTAAAAAGTTAATTGAATATGTGTTAACAAAACTTGAAAAAGAATCCGTTCAGGAACGGATTGAGCTCTACAATATTCTCGCCGATTTTCTGCCTCATGAAGAAGCCAGTGCTCGGTTACGGCAATATGCGGAAGAGCTACAACAAATTGACCTTAAATGCCGACATATAAAGTCATTTTTTTTAACAAATCAGCATGAAAATTATGAACATTAATGGAGAATTTTTCAATTTTATGGTTCCAAAACAAGAATGGTTTTCACCAAAAGAAATGGCCAGTATTGTGGGAAAGACGGATCAGTATATTCGCGATGCCTTCGATAACCAAAAGATTTTAGGCCATACCTTAAATGGACGTTCTCCCCGAGGAAAAGAAAAGCGTAAGAGCTATCAAATTCATCGGGAGGGGGTGATTTTATATCTTTTGGAAACCGCCAATTATTCTTCAGAAGACTTTGCGGAACGCATTGGTGAGTTAATTCGATCGAAACCAGAATCGGTATTGAAAAAGATAAAGGCGCTCATTGATAATTTACTCATAAAGAGAAATTAGTCGCTTTTATTTATCCCGCAGCTTCGCCGCAAGCAGATGTGTATATGGCCTAAGGGCGATGTACCTTTGCAATTTCACGGGTAGGCTGGGAGTCTCCTAGACTTAGATTCAAGGAAGAGGCCCAGCACTTTGCTTTGTGCTGGGCCTCTTCCTTTCCTTTATAAGAGGGATGGGGAAGTGATTTTTCTACCCTCTTTGCTACGGTAAAGTGACATGCTTGCGTGAAATGTCGATCATTGCGCTATCCAAAAGGTCAATGAGCCCAACGATTCCTCACTCCTGATAGAATTGGGACGAAAAGAAAAGCCCTAAAATAAAATCACTGGACCTAAATGGCCATGGAAGAAGTCATCTTAAGGACACTCATGATCACGCTCAATGCCAATACACCGACCATCGCAAAAGCTGTACCCATGGCAATGGCGGTTACTGCTGTCGTCAACATATTGAGGTGTTCAAGCAATGCGGTATGGTAAATCTTAAATACCTCCCGAAAGGATGACGCCAAATCGCCCGTATTTTCCCCCACCGCAAGTAAGTCCAATCCTAAATCGGGGAAAATTGCATTTTTTTCAAAGGACATGGTCATCGATACTCCATCCAAAACCATTTTTTTGGAATCAATAAATCGCTTACGGAAGTACAGATTTTCTGAGGCACTTTCTGCTAACGTCATCGACTCTGTTGTATTAATGCCACTTCCTAAGAGTGTCGACAACAGGTTAGCTGTTTGGCAGTAGAAATTTTCTTTAATAATAAGACCGATAATGGGGATGTCTAGCGACCATTTATCGATATTAAATTTTCCATTCGTTGTACTCTTATAGGCAAAAAATCCGATAATGATGACAACAACACTGCCTAAAATCGCCCACCAGTAGTTTAATGCGAAATCCGAGGCGACGACTAGACATTGGGCAATGGTCGGCAGTTCTCCCCCTAGCGAGGAAAGCATCTTCTGTAAACGCGGCATGACGAAAAATAAAAAAATGAGCGATACAACAAATCCAATTAGACAGACCATTGCCGGATAGGCCATTCCCGCAATAAATTTCTTTTTAATCGCCTGTTTCGTTTCCAGAAAGTCGATCAAATTGCGAATCACCGGAACGAGATTTCCTGTTTTTTCTCCGGCTTCAATCATACATACGGTATTTTCATTAAAAATATCTGGGAAGCCACGCATAGCTGCGGCAATAGTTTTTCCTTCACAAACATCCTTGTGAACCGTTTCAGCTAAAACTTTTTCCTGAGGGTTCTTTAGGCGCATGCGCATTACCTTAATTGCATCGCCTACGGCAAGTCCTCCGGCATGAAGCTGAAGGAATTTTTGCAAAAAATTGAGTGCCATTTTACTCTTATTCGTCCCCATGGAGAGGGAAAATGTATTTTTCTTACCTGCGCCTGCTGTTCCCCCTTCCGTTAAGGAAGTTGCGTTGATGCCTTGTGCCTTTAACATCATGATTGCAGATTTCCGATCATTGGCATCGACCGATCCTGTCACCATTTTCATCGATACATTTAGCCCTTTGTACGTAAACTTCACCATAATAATCTGTATTGTACTGTATTGTATAAAAACATGTGCGTTTGCCAATCTTAATTGTATAAGTTTTTTCAAAACTTGATGGAACCGTTGCTCGCCTAGGAAAAAATGCAAACCTGAGAAATGGAAATTTTTTATCCTTGATATCGATCAACTGTTTCCTCAGGACCGGATGATTCGCTTGAATTTTTCTCTGACCTCAAAAAAGCTTAGCCCGCTCAAACGTTTTAAGCGCTTCGATGACACAACTTTGGTTTATGGGAAAAAAAATGTCCCCCTCCCATTCTTAGCTGCGGTCTAATAAGGACGATCACGCTAAAATATTCCCCCCATTCTTGGATACGATCTAATGAGGGCGATCACATCAAAATATTCCCCCCATTCTTGGATACGATCTAATGAAGACGATCACACCAAAATATTCCCTTTTCCTCGGGGACGATTTTAATGAGGATACGTATAAGAAGCGCTCCAGTGAAGATAAAAATCCGGCCCTAAAGGACCTAAACACTGAAGCGCTATCTTAAACTATGAAAAAAACAAAAAACACATTATACTGTTCTAGATATTACACATCATTCCATAAGCAATATCGCGAACGTTTTGTATGCTTTCGAAAAATTTTAGGATAGCAAGCCCAAAATTTATGCCCGCTGCAGGTCCACAAGCCGTAATTACATTTTTATCACATACAACGCTTTCGTTATGCTGTGCATTTTTTAACGTAGCAGTTACTGAGAAATGGCATGTATAGTTGTGTTTATCGAGTATTCCTAGATCATGCAAAAGTAGCGGTGCCGCACAAATTGCGGCGATTAATTTCCCCTGATTATAGTGTTTTAAGATGAATTTTGATAATATTTTATCATTTCTTAGGCGTAATACCCCCGGTCCTCCGGGAATAATTACTGCATCGAACAAATCTTCGGGAAGACGAACGTCGTCGGCAATACAGGTAATTCCGTGCGCTCCAACGACATTGCTTTCACTATTGATCGCCGTAAGTACTACACGCATTCCTCCGCGGCGGAGCACATCGATGGTACTCACCGCTTCGATTTCCTCAAAGTCAGGAAACAAAATTATAAGCGCTGATTTCATAAATTGATTAAATTCAATGGAAAATGCCCTATCCTTGCCGCTAGGTTTGCCTTTGGTTGCGCTGTCAATTTAAACCGTATGCAATGATTCATTGCATCGTTCATTGATTTTACTCTTCCGTAGTAAGCTGAGGGCGAAGGCAGAGCAGTTCGCGACCCGTATTGGATTCTATATCCTTCCAACGGCGCAGGCGTAGCTCGACAACGACAAGACCTCCATTCGGAATTTCCTTATATTCAGAATTGGTAATCGAGCTCAAGAGATCGGTAACGCCTTGATTATGGACGACGAGCATCACTGAATTTTTTTCATCAGGTAAGGATTGCAGAATGTCGAGAATCTTATGGATATCCGCATTATACAATTCCTCGCGAATGTCGATAACGTTAACGAGAAGGCCGAAGATCTCCCGAATGTGTTTTGCAGTGTCGATGGAACGACGCGCCCCACCGGTCAAAATAACATTGGGACGCATTCCAGCGGCAATCATTTGTTTACCGATCGAATGAAGTTCCCGTATCCCCTGCTCATCCAGTTCTCGTTCTCGGTCAATAGCACCAATTCCCGCATGAGCATTCCTCACTATATACAATCGTTTCATATTTTCACTCCCATATCATCACCCATTAGAGCAAACGTCTCTACGCCATTCATAGAATTTTGTCGGAGATCTTCTGCAAAATTTACCTTTTTTTCTTGAAAAATTGTCATAACTGTTGAGCCCCCAAAACTAAAAAAACCTTTCTCTTCACCTTTAAAATAGAGGCGACCGACTTCCGCAGTTTGAACGATGCTCCCCACACAAGTCGCACCAACTTCAATCATCAGCAATTGATCGACATCATCGGATTGTAAGACAGAAATAATCCGTTTATTTTCAAAGAAGATGGAAATTTTACTTCGCGTCGCTATGGGGTGGACCGATAAATAATCGCCATTCACTTTATAAATTTTACGGATGACAGCGTTACATGGAAAATGAAACCGGTGATAATCTATAGGACATAATCGGGAAATGACCACAGTGCCATTTTGAAAGCGCTTTTGTAATTCATCGTTTTGGAGCAACATCTGGAGGTTAAATTTTTGACCTTTAATGAAAAAAGAAGGCAATTTTTTTAAATCCTCGATGAGCAGATGACGGCCATCACAAGGAAAGATGACTTTTCGATGATCGACAGCAATTGGTCGTGCGTTTATTCTTAATTTTCGCGAAAAAAAATCGTCAAAGCTGATAAAATCATCAATTTTTTTTTAAAAGGTTGCGGGATCAATTTTATAGCGCTCGATGAAAGGGCGAATCTTTTTTTTCGATGAAGGACGACGCATCAGGCGTCCATAGATTTCTGAAAAAATTTTACGCTTGATAAGCTGATTGAGCGCCAATTGGCCAAGGTGGGAGTTATATAATAAACGCAAAAACAACTCGCCATGAGTCGACTCTTCTTCCAAAGATTTCGTATAGCGATTGTAGAACTTTACTTTATTTCCCATGCCCGCTTACGATAGTAATGAAACAAAATTTTCCTTAATGAAAAGGAAAAAATATGATCTGGGTCCGTGAAGCTGGAACCTGGGTTTCTATCCTACGCCCTAGACCTTCACCAGAGATCAATCATAGGCCTAAGCTTGACGATGCTGAGCAATTGACTAAATTAATTAATGTGGGTGAGGAACAATCGATCATGATCGATGAGGTGGCCATCGGATACAGCGATGAGTCCAACGTTTTGGAGATTTGCAATAAGAACCATATTCCTATAGCGCAAATGTGTTATATAGGTCACCTAACGCCCGCAGGACATTGTGGGCTATGCGTTGCCGAATTATTTGATGAGTCCGTAAAAGGTCATTGGATGCCGGTATTAACCTGTGTATTACCGCCAAAGGCGGGAATGAAGATCCGTACACGATCGGAAATGATTGGAAAAATTCGAGAGATTGCCGGTCAATTGTTATTGCGTTCTCATCCCTGTGATTGCGATTTTTGCGAGAAATTTGGCCGTTGCGAATTGCGGAAGATTTATAACAAAACGGGATTTGGTTTTACACGAGCCATAGAGGATGGAAAGAAAAAAAAACCGCTAATCGCACAATTATCGGGGCGATTTTTTCTTGATCGCGAGAAGTGTACGCAATGTGGGTTATGTGTTCATTTTTGTCGCGAAGCATTAGGGGAAGATTTTTTACACAATGTTCTCAGAAACGATGATCGGGTACATCTAGAGCTTTATCCGAAAGTAGAATATCAGGAAGGGTATTTATTGAATGCCATAGAAATCTGCCCTTTCAATGCGATTTTTGACGAAAAATCCCTAAAATTTCCTCCATCGTGGAAATTACAGAGATTTGACAGTATTTCGACGGAAAGCAGCGTCGGCAACAACATAAGCGTTTTCGTCCAAGACAATGAAATTGCTTACATCAAACCGAGAAAAAACCCTAATGTGAATATCTATATCCCCGATATTGTGCGCGATCTCCATCGACACAATGAAAGCGATCGCTTGGATGTCATGACCCTTCACGGTCAAAAGGTCGAAGAGCGAAAGTTAATGTTATTTTTATTAAGTAAGATTGGATTTGGTCATCGCTGTGCAATGATCTGCAATGGAAGTCTTTCTTTAGAAAGCATGATGTTAGTGCGTCAACTGGCAGATGTTTTAGGGGCAAAGACTTTCGTCAGGCGTCATCGCCAATCGGGAGATGATTGGCTAATTTCTAAAGATAAAAATACAAATTTGCGAGGCGCACTGCTGACACAAGTGATTAAAAAAGGGACGATCGATGATTTCTCAGAGATTGAGAGCTTAGTTGCACACCGACAAATTCAAACGCTCATCGTCTTCGGCGAGGACATTTTATCATTGGGATACGCTAAAGAAAATTTTGCAGCCGTTGATTCCATAACTTTTTCGTCTCATCGCAACGAGACAACGCAGCACAGCCATGTCATTTTACCGATCTGTACCCATTTCGAAGAGGACGGACATTTCATTAACAAGGATTTTTTGCTTCAGCGCTTTCATCGCTCGCTTATACGCAAAACCGAAGCCAAACCCCTTTGGGAGTGGTTGGCGATGATTAAGAATATTTATACGGGACAAGGGAAAGATGACGCCGAGTTTCAATCCATTGAACATATTTGGACATTTATGGAGAAAGTGATTCCAGAATTCGAAGATGTAAAATTTTCGACGCTACCTGCTACAGGCACAATCTTGAAGTTCAGGCGACAAGAAACCTATGATTTTTTATGATTTAGTTTAATTCTTGGCCTTAGGGCTGAATTCAAAACCAATCTTTCCTTCGCTATTCAAAGTGAGGTAAGCAGCGAAGATTTTCCCCGTACGCCTCGAACAAAAATTTTCCAATAGATCGCTTTTTCCCTGTGTAAGTAGTTTTTTAGCCTGGGTTTCATTGATGCGTTGTTCAAGGATACGTCGTCCCAAGCGCAGAGGACATTTTTTCTCATCGACAAAATTTTCGCAGATATAAGCGTTTTCCGCCCCATAAACATTTCCACCACAGCAGCAACATTTGGCTAAAAGCGGATAAGTCCTTAATTTTTCAAGCGTTAGGGCTTCATCGGACTCGGAATCTCGGCTATTAGGGAATGAAAATTTTATCTCATTATTTTCGTCCAGGATCAGTTTTGCCGTATAACTTTTCCCCGTCTTTGAACGGAAACCATCGATAGGTGCTGAGATGCGATTTTTGAGCAGTGTTTCCAGTTCTGCTTCGAACATACGACGTCCCGAGATGACCTTGCTCAATGTAATTTTCCCGTCTTGAGACTTATAATTTCTCAAAAACTCCCACATCGGCAATCCATCGGTGGGCGATATTAGATTCGAGATTTTTGCCGATTGGGCTTCCTCGTTAAAATTTTTAATCTTATTTACTATTTCGATAGTCAACTCCTTAATTTCCTTCATAAATGCGGAGCGTTCCAATTGGCCTTGTTCCATCTTACGCAACTTACATTCCCATTCTCCCGTCATCATCGGACTTGATAAAGTCTGAACATCGATAGCATCGAGGTATTCGAACAGGCCTTCGGCCTTAGGGGTAGGGACTAATTCATGTCTACTCTCTTGTTTATGGCGTTCCATATAATTCAGATCGATAAGGTGTTCTATAATTTGCGCCCGTGTTGCTGGCGTTCCCAAGCCTCGTTCTTTCATTGCCAGCGCCAGTTCTTCGTCTTCAAGCATTGCTCCTGCGGTTTCCATCATGGATAACAGGGTTGCTTCCGTATATCTTGGTACAGGTTTCGTTAATTCCTCGACTTTTTCTATACTTACGATCTTAGCGTGTGCTGGATCGCCATCCTTTTCAGCATTAAGGGCTGGAATCATAGGATTATCGCCAGCTTCGGAAGCTGTTTTACCGTAAACGACAAGCCATCCCGCCTTGACGAGAACTCTCCCTTCCGTTAAAAATTCGTGGTCGCCTACCTGAGAAGTGCGCAGCGTGACGTCAAATTCTGCCGCTGTAGGGTAGAAGATCGCTAAGAAACGGCGTACGATCATTGTATAAATTTTCTGTTCTTCTTCATTCAAATTTTCGGCAAATTTCGTTGTTGGGATAATGGCGAAGTGGTCACTGATTTGTTTATTATCAAAGATTTTCCTATTGGTGCCGTCGATCCAATTTTGGCTCAAAATGGTTTGAGCAAATTCGGCGAACTCTCCGCCTAATGCGGCCATAACGTGGCTACAAGTTTCTGGATAATCCTCAGGCAGGGCATTAGAATCGGTTCGAGGATAAGTAATACATTTATGTTTTTCATAAAGGGATTGGGCGATTTTAAGCGTCATTCCTGCAGGAAATTTATATCTTCCGTTTGCTTCGCGTTGCAGGGCAGTAAGATCATAAAGTTTAGGGGCATTTTGTTTCACCTTCTTTTTCTTTTCTCTAACGACTGCGATTGTTTTATCGCTCATTTGGTCAACGAGTTGCTTTGCTAAATCCAAATCGAAGAGGCGATCGATGTGATCGACAGCGCTAGTTTTTTTAAAGTCGGGGCGCTGATAGATACCTTTATAATGGCCGTTAGCAATGGAAAATTCCCCTATAAGATTAGCATAGGGCTCTGGTTTAAATCGCCGGATTTCATATTCTCGCTTAAGCAGCATCGACAAGGTTGGGGTTTGGACGCGTCCGATCGTAGCGATTCCGCCGCTGTGCTGCATTTTTGCGGTGACAGCTCGCGTACCATTGATCCCGATGAGCCAATCGGCTTCGGCGCGGCAACGCGCTGCGGATTGCAAATTGCGCATTTCGCTATTGGGTCGCAAATGGCGAAATCCTTCGCGGATTGCCTCTTGGGTCATCGATGACAGCCACAGCCGTTGAACTTCCTTTTTACAATTAGCGAGTTCGTAAATATAAGTAAAAATCAATTCCCCTTCCCGTCCTGCATCGCAGGCGTTAATAATGATATTAATATCCTTGCGGCCCATCAATTTTTTTAATTCCAGAAATTTTTGCTTGTTTTTTGGGATAGGTTTTGTCTGAAATTCTTCAGGAATGATCGGCAATATATCTATGGACCAACGTTTTAAATTGCTATTAAAATCTTCGGGCATAAACAATTCAACGATATGTCCCTGCGCAGAACTAATCACAAACTCTTCGTTCTCGAAGATATTCTCTATCTTCTGGAATTGGCCGATGACTTCAGCAATATCCTGAGCGACACTCGGTTTTTCTGCGATCACTAACTTCTTCATTGTCTCAGCACAAAATCATCGAATTTGAATTTTGCAATCTATAAATGATTGATAGGGCTAGGCATTTCGAAAAGCTTTGCATTTAGAAGGTATGTTTTCTGTAATATTTCTGCAACATTTACAACGCCTTACATTGATGAACCCTTTGATGCAGCATATATAGCCACAAGGCGAAAATGAGACCCATGACAAAGCACAATAGGCCCAGACCTTTAGGTTTAGTGAGGAACTCGATGTGCCAAGGAACGTACGTTTCGGCCCATGATAAAATCCCATTGATCCACGCCACACAAGAGCGAGCACTTAAGAACAGGGCACTACTAGGCCACCCTTCGATCGATAACGATCCTATCAACAAGAACAAAAATCCGGAAACAACGCTCGGCAAAGCAATTTGGATAACAATTGGATTTAATAAGATTCCCGTTAGGCTAAATTGATTAAAATATTCAAAGGTAAGGGGTGTGCTAGCGAGCGTTGCCGCCATCGATACTGCCAATAATGCTACTCCTTTGCGGAGCATATAAGCTTTTTTAGTTTTTCGATTTTTTCGCCTTAGCACTTTTCGAAATCCCAAGGATTTTAATCCCCACAGCATGGAGTCTCGCATAGGGTTGGCCAGCAACAATAACATAGCGACGACGCCGTAGGAAAGTTGAAACCCAATATCAAACAGTAACATAGGGTCGCCGATTAAAGAAAAAATTGCCGCATTGAGCAGTGAAGTTGTTCCCCGAGCGTTACGACAAAATAGATTTCCCATCCAATGGCAGGAGATCATCAGCCAGGCTCGAACGGCTGAAGGAGGAAAACCGATGGCCCCGACATAAAAAAATATAATTCCCAGGATAGGAAGTCGTCGCCAGTTTTTTGGTAAAAAAAGGCAATGTAATAAAAAATCGAGGGCAAACCCGATCATTCCAATATGTAATCCACTCACGGCCAACAGGTGTGCCGTACCGGTGTTATGGAAATCATCCTTTTGTTTTTTCGACAATTCATTTTTTTCGCTCAACAAGAGGCCATAAAGAATACCGTCGCAGGGATGATCTCCATGTTTTTGTATATAGACGCCAATTCTACGATGAAAATAGTCATTGATATGAGCGAAAAATTTATGGATTGCCGTTGCGTCCTTGGTGATCTTGAGGATTTCACCGCAATAAGCGTAGAGAAAAATATTTTTTTGGACTAGATAAGCAAAAAACGTTTCGGAAAGGTGAGGTTTCAAAATGCGTATGCTCGAACGTATGCGTAAAATTTGCGAAGGAATATAATCTTTATATCCATTGAGATAAAAGTAAATTCTATGGCCTTCCAATGTTTTATATTGTTCACCGAGAACTTTTTTAATCGTACCGTAGCCATAAACTTTCCCGCGACTTGGTTTGCGATCGATTTTTACAATTTCAACGTCGTAGGAAAGTTTCCAAATTTGCGTTTTACTGCATATCGCTGGTTTTTCCATGCGCCAGAGGGTAAAAAGTAGCATTGCGCCGATACATCCCCAAGCGGAAATGATTTTTCGCCATGTTACGTTTCCTATTGCATGTGATAAAACGCCGACACACAATGCAATAAGGGTAGTTACATTCAAGAGGGTTACATTCCAGAATTTGGCAAGCAAAATGCCAATAACGATTTGCGCGAAAGCGTGCAATGAAGGCGTAGCGATGAAACTATATTTTTTGTTTTCTATGCCCATGCTCTAGAGGAATGTTTTTGAGAACACAAGCTTTTAAGAAAAATATTTTTTGCCCGGCGCGAAAGCGCCGGGTTCTCAATCCAGGTCCAGGAGGCTGAGCCTCCTGGCGAGGATTATAAGGGCGCGTAGCCCTTATATTACTATACTTTCTTCTATTCTACTTATTCATCAATCCCGCCCCGCGGCGAAGCCGCGGGGCATATCCAGGTCCAGGAGGCTGAAGCCTCCTGGCGGGGATTATAAGGGCGCGTAGCCCTTATACTACCATTCTCTCTTCTATTCTACCTATTATTCTAATAAATCCTGTTAAGGCAGTAGCCTGGCGCGAAGCGCCAGGCTTCTGCCTTTAATCCAGGTCCAGGAGGCTGAAGCCTCCTGGCGGGGATTATAAGGGCGCGCAGCCCTTATACTACCATTCTCTCTTCTATTCTACCTATTATT
>JAITAK010000047.1 GCA_031284165.1 Puniceicoccales bacterium | reverse complement strand
TTCAATTCTTTTGCTTTTTAGGAAAATAGACGTTCTCTATCGCTTGGAGTAAGGTATTTAATTGCGCCAACTGCTAAATTTTTGAGCTTTAACTGGCCGATTTGTATGCGTTTTAGACGATGGACATGACAACCCCCTACAGTTTCAACCATACGCCGAATTTCGCGGTTACGTCCTTGTCTTAGATGTATTTCCAAAACCTGGTGGCCGCGATTTTGAGGAAGCTCAAAAATTTTTTCAGCTTTCAAAACTTCCCCTCGATCTTCAATGCCTCGAAGCATCTGCGCCTTATGTTCTTCTGCAATGGGTCTTGAGAGCGTAACCCGATAAATCTTTATAATATTGGCGCTTGGATGGGTCAACTGATGAGCAAAATCACCATCATTGGTGAGTATGAGCATGCCTTGACTGTCTTTATCGAGGCGACCGCAGTATAAAAAACGCTCTCGATTCCAAGGATGCGGGATAAAATGAAACACGGTCTTTTCGGTTGCCGCTTGAATTCGATGCGTACAAATAACGCCCCGTGGTTTGTTGAGCATTAAGACGACGGTCTCTCTTTGAGGCATAGGATGCACATGTACCGCGTCGACGCAAATCCTATCGCGGAGCGCATCGACGGTTTGACCTAGAACCGCAGGGTTATCGTTAACCGTAACGCGAAACGCCTTGATGAGCGCTTCCGCTTTGCGTCGAGAACAATAACCGCATTGGGATAAAAATTTTTGAATTCTCAGAGACATCGTCTTATTGATTTAAGGTATTTTTATTCGGTAAATTAAATACTTCGATCATTTTCTGTGGAGACTTTTCTCCTGCGATGATTTTAATACAATTTTTGGGTAACTGAAAATGTTGGGCAAGTAATTGAATCAACGCCCTATTGGCTTTTCCGTCCTTGGGAGGTGCTTGAATTTTGACTTTCCATGCTCCATCCCGATGAGAAATAATTTCGGATTTTGAGGCATTTGCAATAACTTTAATGGAAATACGCATATGAGATTACCTCTGTAACCACCCTTATAAATTATCATTAACGATGTGCTTTGGTAAAGAGTATTATACACAATTTTTTGTTGCGATGTCCGTTTCTTTTATGTAAACACCTTGGACATGAAAGCTATCGCTTATTTTTTAGAGAAAGAAAATTTCGGGAAATTACTTATCCGATTTTTTTGGGGATTATTTTTCATTATCTTAGGCATTCGCTATTTCGCTGGAGGAATGGCTACATTAAAAACCTTGGGATCGATTTTTAATAACATCGGCATTCATTCTGCCATTGGCTTTTGGGGAATAATTACCGCCCTTGTTTTAATCTTATCAGGGATATGTTTCTTCATTGGGTTCTTTTTTCGGACCAACTGTTGTGTCTTGTTGTTTATTTTCTTCTTAAAGGTTCTCACTTATAGGCACACCTTGCAAAGTTTTTTTGATGAGGCATACTTACTCGACGTTTCCATGGCCCTACTTTTATTTTCTTTCCTTTTTATCGGGGCAGGACGTTTCAGTTTCGACAGGAACTGAGCGTTCCACAACGGAATGGCGTGCGAAACACGCACACAATTTTGCCCTTAAAAGAGATCAAGGCGTCGATAACTTCTTGCGGACTCTGAGGCGAAAGCCTCAGATGAAAAGTTTGGGGCAGAAGGTCCCAAGGTCCTAAATTAAAGTAATCCGTTCCAAAGCAATTGTTCATCGATGACGAGTTGCTGTTGTTTTTGATCATTTTTTTCGTCGTCACAGCGCTCTAAAATGCGGCTAATATCGAAAAAACTCACGTAAAGTGCGAGTCCTAAAAATAGAAGCATACAGCTGAGTTGTAATGTGATCAAAACATAGTTCGCGACCTTTCGACGGAATAGTTTCTCTAATAACACCAGGGCGATGGTTCCACCATCAAAAATGGGAATGGGCAATAGATTGAAAATCGCAAGATTAACGTTAAGCGTCATCACTTTCCATAAAAGAAGGCGCAAATCATAACTAGCGACGGTATGTAATGCATCAAGAATCCCAGGAGGACCCATAAGATTTTTAAAACAAACGTTTGATTCCGGCGATAAAAGGCTCTTTAAAGTCAACAAAGTCCAATAAGCGCTTTGTTGAATTTGCGAGAAGGGATTTTTATGGACCAAAACTTGGGTGCCGCAAAGTGCAACGCCAATGCTGCAATGTTGCTCAGCAGGAAGAAGCTCCGCTCTTTTAACCGACAGTCTGTAATCGCGATGCTGAAGTGTGAGCGTTACCTGATCATCGGTAGCATTTTGAAACATAAAGGAACTCTCGGCTACATTATGAACAGGTTGGCGTTGAATATGCGTGATCAAGTCACCGACCCGCCATTGGGGGAATTTTTTTTGTAACTCTGGCGCTAGAGATAATAATTTCAAAACACATTCATCCCTATAAGGATCGACAATGGCGTCATGACGCGTAAAGATCGGCAACGCTTCGAAGGTTCCATGGTCCGTCGTAATTCTTAAAAACGGGCGGATGGTCGCCAATTTTTTCCTATACAACGGGAAGGTCATGACTTTTTTTTGGCGTTCAATCGTCAATTGAAATTCATGGTTGCGTTCCAAAATCTCATTAAACTGTGTGTAAGAAAATATCTTCTCTCCATTCATCGCTAGTAATTTATCTCCAACTTGCAATCCTGCGCGTTCCGCGGGTGTCTTTTTGTAGATGTTGGCCACGCACAATTCTTGGAAAGGCTCAATGCCAATAATACGCAGTAATTCCCCAGAACGCCGGTTCTGTTTGACTAAAACGGGGCGGACTATAAAATCATGGCGTTGACCTTCGCGTAGAACGGTAATTTTCGATAGCGGTCCTTGTGCATCGCGCTTCTCGCCCAGGGCAATACTGTAGGTAATATCAGTAAAATTATGAGTTTCTCGATCATCGATGGCAATGATTTGGTCTCCTATTTTTAATCCCGCTTCCTGGGCTGGACTAATGACTTTTTCCTGATGAGGTAAACTGATTTCAGATCTGACGTTTCCAATAGTATTACTCATGACGCTTTGCGGTTGTTTCATTCCTATTTTCCAAAGTATCACCGCCAGAATAAAGGCAAAAAGTATATTGAAAATCGCCCCCATAACGGCTGTGATGATTTTATCGACCCAGGAAATCGATGGTATATCCGTTGGGACGGCATGTGACTCTTCCAATTCCTTGATTCTCGCAAGCTGGGGGAGCACAACGTAACCCCCTAGTGGGAAAAGTGAAATGCAAAATTCTGTTTTTCCGATGGTTTTGGAAAATATTCGTGGACCAAATCCAATGGAAAAACGCGATACCCATAATTTTCTTCGCTTCGCAGCTAAAAAATGTCCCAATTCATGTACAAAAATCGATCCTCCAAAGAAAAAAATGACCCAAAAAATGTCCCCTAAGTTTGAAGAAAATGCCTGAAAGGTATCCATAACATCGACTGGTGCAATATTAAGTATCGATGCCCTTTGTCGCAATCATAAAACTCGCGTTTTAGTTTCTTTCAACGGACTCAAGGGACGGGTCTTCATGATTAGCGCTTTCTGCGATTCTCTTCTCAAAAATAAAAAATATTAGGTCGTTAAAAGCATAAAAAATGTTGATTATTCATCAAAAAAAATTACAATAAATCTCCCATGGAAAGTCAAAAAGAAATTACGTATCAGGACTTTAGAAATTTGAGAAGTGATAAAAATTTTATATGGAAAATCATTATGTGTTCCTTCCTATTCCCTATTCCCCTCGTGAACGCTTTTTTTTTCCTATTTCTCTATATGTTTCTCTGCGATAGCATTGAAAATCGCAGGGCTAAGTTACCCGCAATTACGGTGATGCACTGGAAAAATTTGCAGGAACATTGGATCCCTGTGAGCATATTCACAGCTTGTTTTACCCTGCTGGCCGTTTCAATCATCTATTGCAATTTCACCTTGCTTGCTTATTTTATCACTTTTTTGAGCGTGCCTTCCATAATTTTTACTATTTTCCTCTATGCCCATGAGGGTAATGCTCGAAATTTTTTAAACTTCCACAAACTCGCTCTGTTTTGGCGACAAAACGGAGAAGGGCTCATCATTCCCTCAGGAATAATGCTCCTTTCTTTAATCATTACTTTTCAGAGCGCGTTCTTCTGTTTATCTTTCCTCGCGGTCTTTGGCGTTCTTTTTCTCATCAACTACACGATCAATACTTTCGATAAAGATTTATATGGCAATTAGTGGCTGTGTCGCAACGATCGTTCCTATGATCGTTTACAATTCCCATCGTGAGAGAAACATTTTCCTTGCTCTGTTGATTGGCGAGAGGTCCAGCGCAAAATATGCCAAAATTTCCTTTTCCATAGGACCGAATTTTGATTCGCGCTGCGGTTTCACCTCACCCCAACGCTAAAGATGAAATCGCCTTTAAGCGGTACGCATTACATCGCCAATCGTTGAAAAGTGCGATTAAGCATCCTTTCGATGCGCTACGAAGTACGGAAAATGGAAGTTGTATCAGAGTAACGTTCTTTGTAAATATTTATTTACTTCTTTTTTTAATTATAAGTCTGAAGGGTTTCATTGCCTTAATTATAACGTTTGTAAAAAAATAAATTACAAAATTTCTCCAAAACGTCATATAATTGATGACGCAATGAAAACAAAAAACAAAATTCGGCTCCTTACGGGAGTATTGTGTGGAACATTGGTGCCTTTAGATATCTTCGCTGTACTCCATGGAAGTACGCAGCGCTTTGATCATAAGTCCCCAATTCCGATTGAAAACCCTCACAAACCTCACAGATCTCACAAACATCACAAACCTCACAGACATCATGAAAAGTACAAGTTAGACTACGCCGTTGACGAATCTGATTGGATCGACGACGGACGTAATACCGACAACAACGTTGAGCAACTCTTATCTTGCGATTACGGGCCTCAAGGCGATAGGCTTCGAGGGGTCTTCAGTGCTTCCAACTTTCAGTTGGATAACAGCGATTCGACTCTCATTCAAAAAGAAGAAGCCCTGGCAGATCTGATTCCTCACTTGATAAAAAAACACTTCCATAATAAACTTCAGGCTTTCGTCAAATTGACGCTGGAAGGTTTTCGTTACTGCGAAAATAGCGAAAGTATCGACGACAATTGCTTTTACGAAGAATTCTTCAATCTGTCTTTTGTCGATCCAAACACGTTCCAACTCATCGTTCAAAATCAAAGGCCGGTCTATCGACTGTGGACGATTTATAAATACGCTGATAACGCCGTTCGTGGCGAAAATGGCATTATAGACGATATTAAGCACAACATCTTGGAGGAAACCATCCCATGGATTGATGCACTGATCTCCCCTGATCTGCTCGAAGTTCCGTTCTATCAGCCAGAGATTTTTCTCGAAAATGTTACGCGAAAATTGAAAAAATTTCTCGATAAAACTTTGCATTCCACGGCCCAAACGGTTACCAAAGTTCTGTTCGAACTTCTAAAAAATAAAAATGAATTCATAGGCGATTCTGCAGGCTGCTGCGGGGGGAGTTGCAGTAAAATTACACCAGAAACGAAGCAACACGTTATCTCAAGCCTAGGAGGAATCATGGGAAGCGTCGTTAACAAGGTTTTAGGTCAAGATTTTTCGGATAACGCTCTTCATTTTGCTAATGGAATCTTTAACGCCCTCCGAGAAGAGATCTCTTGATCCGACAATCCCTCATGAATCTTCGTGGATTAACCCTTTCTGATTTCTAGTCTAAAAGGAACTTAATCCTGTATACCTATGACACTAAAAGAGCCATGCTTTCACGCATGGCTTTTTTCCCCATAAAATATCTTTATGACCTAGGCATTGAACTATAAGTACGAAGTGCCGACAATCGAAAACATTTTTGTATTGAATATATAAAAAAACATCATATAATCCCATTCTATGAAAAAAAGAAATAAAACACTAATGTTCGGAATATTATGTGTCCATGGATTAAGTTCCAATCATGTTTTTGCGAGTATCCTCCCTTGGAGTGATCGAAAAACTAAAGTCATATCTTCCCGGGTAAGCACTCAAAAAGATTTATTGCGCAAGAACCTACATCCAGCAAGCGATAGTTTCGTTCATTACTCTAAAAGCCAAAGTTCAAGCGACGAAAATCCGCATCAAGGGTTGTCTTTTAGCATCGAAGATCATATGGTCGAGGAAAAAATTGCCTTAACCAAGGTCGTGATGGCTCTATTAAAGAAACACTTTTCGTATGCGCTGCCTTCGTTCATCAAATTAACGACGAAAGCCTTTAAGGAAAAAGTAGCCAGTAATGGAGGGATTGATGATTGTTCCTTGGAGCAGCTATTCAGTTTGGCGCTTTTGGATCAGAATACATTTGCTTACGTCACGCGTGATCAACGACCCATTTGCAAATCGGTGTCGGTCTACGGATACGTATCCGAAGCCGTCGGAGGTGAAGACGGAATTATCAATAAAATTAAACGAAATATTATGGACGAAATTATCCTGTGGATATCGGCGTTAGTTCCTATAGGCGATGTTGAACAACAACAACATATCATACAGCTTTTGGAAGATTTCCTCAATGACTTTTTGCTGCAAATGGCTCAAGCACTAAAGCAGATGATGTTCGCGCTTTTAAGTCGTAATGAAGGAAGCTATAACGTAGAGGACTCCGCGGGATGTTGTGGTTGTCAAACCCTCAACAAAATCACTCCGGCAACAAAACAGAAAATTGTCTCAGGATTAACAAATATGATTGGACAAACTATAGATCATTTCCTGGGTTCTGGTTTTTCACAGAATGTTTGTCAGCTCGCTAATGGGATTTTCAGTGCCATTGAAGAAATGAACGCCTAAGGAACACATACTATCCTCGGGAACTCGTTAGTACCTTCAGCGTAGGGAATTCGATATACCGGAATTTCCTTAAAGTTTTGCCTCAATTTTCCAAGGGCGAGCGTCAATCATCTGAGGCGAGGCTACGCTTATCGAGATTATCGCCATAATGGTCTATAATCTAGGTCTATATTTTAGGGCTCTCCTTAGTGTTTTGCCTTAAGCTTGCCCTAAATTTTGCCTTCGCGATTTTGGGCACCCGGCACGTAACCAAGAGTGAATAAAAAGGTCAATGTCACCATCCATCACGGCTTGGGTATTATTGCTCTCCGTGCCTGTTCTGAGATCTTTAACCATTTGATAGGGCTGGAAAACATAACTGCGAATTTGATTCCCCCAACCCATTTCTCCTTTTTCGCCGTAAAATTTTTCCATTTCGCTTCGCTTTTCGTCCTCCATTTTTTCGTATAAACGCGAACGCAACGTCTTCAAAGCAAGGTCCTTATTTTTGTATTGTGAACGTTCATTCTGACACGTCACGACCATCCCTGTCGCTAAATGTGTGATCCGAATTGCCGATTCTGTCTTATTGACATGCTGACCTCCCTTACCGCTTGAACGATAAGTGTCGATGCGAATTTCATCGTCGCGAATCTCAATGGTACCATTGTCATCATCGATCTCTGCAATGACATCTACAGAACAGAACGACGTGTGTCGTCGCTTATTGGCATCAAATGGACTGATGCGCACCAAGCGATGCACTCCGCGCTCCGCCTTAGCGTAGCCATAAACGTTGGGGCCAATGATTCGGAGCGTCGCACGGCTAATACCCGCTTCTTCTCCAGGTTGCATATCTTGTATCTCCGTAATGAAGCCGTGGCGCTCCGCCCAACGCAAATACATCCGAAACAACATATCCGCCCAATCACAAGATTCTGTTCCCCCTGCTCCCGCATGAATACTTAAAATGGCATTACAATGATCATGCTTACCGGATAAGAACGAAGCTATCTCAAGCTTGTCGAGCCTTCGTAAGAGATTTTCCGCTTCTCTTTCAAAGTCAGCCAATAGCGAATTGTCTTCATACTCTTCCCTAAGCATGTCCATTAAAGCATGGAGATCAAAAATTTTCACCCTTAAATTAATAACGGGTTCAATAAGGTCTCTGAGATGGCTGATTTGCTGCATTACATTTTTAGCGCGATTGGCATTATTCCAAAAATGGGATGCGGCCATTTCTGCTTCAAGGTTTGCGATGATCTGCCTTTTCCCATCGACATTGACGAATTTAATCAATGCTTCAACGCGGCGGATTAAATCGTCGACCATGAGTATGCGTTCTGGAGGTACAATCACAGTTCAACTAAAAAAGAAAAATTTAGGCGATGCAACTAAGAACCCTCTTTTCCAAAGAAAGCGCATATTGCGTTGCTATGTCTTATCGTCGAGCGAAAGGGATTCAACAATCGCTACCTAACTCGAGATCGCTCAATTCCAACTTTTTCATAACATTAACCATCCCAAAGCTAGGACTACCACCGCCTTTGCCGCTCAATCGCTCCGCTATTTGTTTAGCCCGGAGCGCTGCATGACCATCACTGCGAATCGCAGCCGGTGAATAAGCAATGGCAATGACGGCTCCTTCACCTAAATTCCCTCCTAAGACGACTTCATCACAAGCCCTTTCCGTTATAGCAAACGTCGTCAAGGACCGCAAATCGTTGGGACTGTCGATCTCAAAAATACCTCGTACTTTTTTTAGCTCGCCTTCATAAATCGCATTACGGCAAATTTCATCGAGAATTCTCCGATTGTTCTTCTCTAGAATTAGGTGGAAACGTCGCTCAACGCAATTTTTTGAATACTGTAATTGTTCGACCTTGGTCAGAATTTTATCGCTTTTTACGGAAAACCGCCGTTCCAATTCATCGATGACGTCTTCCCAATGGCGTATATGCTTTCTCGCCGATTTTCCAACCACGGCTTCAATGCGTCGAACACCCGCTGCAATGGCGCTTTCGCTGAGTATTTTAAAATATCCTAGTTCGCCAGTGGAGGCCGCATGACAACCCCCACAAAGTTCCATCGATAGATGGCCTATCGATAAAACGCGGACGCGTTCGCCATACTTTTCGCTAAAATGCGCGATACAGCGAGGTGGAACTTCTTTAAGAGGCATTTCTTGGGCCGTAATCTGCAAATTTTCCAAGATGGCGTCATTGACGAAGTCCTCGATAGCCGCCCATGCTTCTCGGGTTAAAGCAGTGAAGTGATTGAAGTCGAAGCGTAGGCCACGCTCACTGACATAAGAACCGCATTGTTTCACGTGATCTCCAATGATTGTCCTCAAAGCTTCATGGAGGATATGCGTTGCACTGTGGTGGCGCTGAATTTCCCTCCTTCGGTCGACATCGATACTTAAAACCACCATTTCTCCTTCGATCCCATCTCCATCGCGAGCGATTTGATGTAGTATATTTCCCCAGGGGTCATAGAGGGTATGCTCAATATTGACTTGCGCTCCGCGACAAATCATCGTACCGCTGTCCCCAACTTCACCGCCTTTTTCTGCATAAAATGGCGTCCTATCGGTCACAATGTAACACTTAGAGCCGTCGCGAACTACCCGCAAAATTTTGGCGCGGACATCCCTAAATTGATGATAACCTACAAATTCCGTTGCGGCATCATACTTTTCACTTGCAATTGTGATTTGCGATTTTTTTTGGGCATTACGCGCCCGTGCTTGTTGTATTGCCAATTCCTTCTGAAATCCCTCTTCATCAATAGAAAGGCCTTTCTCTTTGCCGACGAATTGCGTCAAATCGAAGGGAAATCCGTAAGTATCATAAAGTGTAAAGGCATCGTGTCCACTGATAATGCCTTTTTTTGAACAAATATTCTCTAAAAGTAGCATTCCTCGATCTAAGGTCTTCGAAAACATTGCCTCTTCCGAATTCATGGTTTTGAAGATGACTTCACGACGCCGCTTCAATTCCGGAAATAAATCCGCCATTTGTCCTACGACAGCTCCGCCTAAACGAGCAAGACTGCCTGGCGGAAGCGCTAAGCGTTTTCCGAAGGCTACAGCTCGCCTTAAAATGCGTCGTAAAACATAATGCCGTCCTTCATTTCCCGGTAAGATACCATCGCCTATGGCAAAGGTTAAAGCCCGTACATGATCGCCAACGACTCTAAATGCAAAGTCTACTCTTTCCTGATCTTCCATCGATTTCCGACATGTAGCTACCGTTCCCTCGTAAGTTTTTCCTGATAAATGGCGGATTTCGTTGAAAATCGATGAAAATAAATCGCTGTCGTAATTCGACGGCTTCTGCGAAAAATCGGAAAAATTTTTGGTCACCGCCACGATCCCTGCAATACGTTCCAGACCCATACCCGTATCGACATGTTTCGCTTTGAGCGGGACAAAGGTTCCGTCGGCCTGGGCATTAAATTGCATAAAAACGAGATTCCAAATCTCCATACATCGAGGTGAATCGCTATTGACTAAGCGCCCCTGTGTATCGCCTTTTTCTGTTAAATCTATGTGAATTTCACTACAAGGACCACAGGGCCCCGTATCGCCCATCATCCAGAAATTCTCACGCTTGCCAAATTTTAAAATGTGGATATCGGGGTTTAAACCTTCTTCGACGAAGATGCGCTTCCAAAGGGTATAGGCCTCTTCATCCTCTTGAGACGGGTCATGCTTTCCAGGGGCGTAGATTGTGACGTAGAGGCGTTCCTTAGGAAAATGCCAAATTTTCGTCAGTAGCTCCCAGGCGAAGGCTATCGCTTCTGCCTTAAAATAATCCCCAAAAGACCAGTTACCCAACATCTCAAAAAAGGTATGGTGATAGGTATCGAACCCCACATCTTCCAAATCGTTATGTTTCCCCCCAGCGCGAATGCATTTCTGCGTATCCGCAACCCGAGCAAACTGAATCGCCCGTTCTCCTAAGAATATGGGCACAAACGGATTCATTCCCGCGTTGGTGAAAAGTAAATTCGGAGACTCCGTCTGTAAGGAAGCCGAGGGAACAATATGATGACCCTTCTCTTCAAAAAAGTCTAAAAAGCTTTGCCTTAATTCTTCGGAATTCATAGGACCTCTATATCTTCTTCGTAATTTATCCCTGCGACATCAAACCCAAATAAACGCAAAAATTCGTGG
>JAITAK010000065.1 GCA_031284165.1 Puniceicoccales bacterium | reverse complement strand
ATTTCGTCATCTGCTTCGCGTCGATGGCGTTCCCAATAGATCGCTGCGGCTAAATCGTAATCTCCATTGCGATAATAAGCATCTGCCGCAATGACGAGATAGCGATTAGCTTCGGTTTCTTGAGCTGCCTCTTTTTGGGCCTGCAAGTAATAATCGGCAGCTTGTCGATAGCGTTTTTCTTGAATGCAAATCTCTCCTAATAATTCCAAGAGCGGAGTTCGCTCTCCCTCCATGTGATCTAGTAAAAATTTTCCCGTCTCCTCAGCGTCAATACAATAACCCTTGGAGGCTAATTGCTTTATGGCATCAATTTGTATCCTCCAATCTATAGATGGGGATTCTCGTACGATGCCTGCGATTTCTCCAATTCCCACGATAACGATGACTGTAAGAATTTTCGCTCTAAGTTTTAGTCGATAATTCTTTAATTTTTTGGACACTATGCTCATCAATGATGATCAGTTCCCCATCTTTTTGATCCGGCAATGCGTACATCGTATCGGTCAAAATTTTTTCCATAATCAAGCGCAATGCACGGGCACCTGTTTTTTGTTCCAATGCGATCTTTGCAATTGCCTTTACCGCCTCCACCGTCACTTTCAGTTCCACGCCATCCCATTGGAATAGCTTTTGGTACTGTTTGATTAAGGCATTTTTAGTGTTGGTCAGCACGTGAATCAAATCGCCCTCTTCGAGTTCGTCGAGAACAGTAATGACGGGTAAGCGACCAATAAACTCTGGAATTAGACCAAAATGGATTAAATCCTCTGGCTGTACTTGACGTAAAATATTATCCTTTTCATGTACTTTACTTTTCAACTCAGTATTGAATCCTAAAGTCTTTTTTCCAATGCGATCTTTAACGATCTTATCTAAATCGGCAAAGGCGCCTCCACAAATAAACAAAATATTCTCCGTATTGACTTTTATGTATTCTTCTTCGGGGTGTTTACGACCCCCTTTAGGTGGGACGTTACACACTGTGCCCTCTAAGATTTTGAGCAAAGCTTGCTGTACGCCTTCGCCGGAAACATCGCGGCTAATGGAAACATTTTCTGTTTTACGCCCAATTTTATCGATTTCATCTACATAAATAATGCCGCATTCTGTTTTCCTGACATCATAGTCGGCGTTTTGCAACAGACGGAGGATAATGTTTTCCACATCTTCACCGACGTAGCCCGCTTCGGTTAAAGTCGTTGCATCGGCAATGGCAAATGGAACATCTAATGCGCGAGCCAATGTTTTGGCGAGAAGCGTCTTACCACTTCCCGTAGGTCCGATCAGAAGGATGTTACTTTTTTCAATCTCCACATCATCGACAAAATTATGGTGTGGCCATGAGGAATGGCTATGGGTAATCATTCCCGAAAATACCAGACGCTTATAGTGATTATATATGGCAACGGATAGCGCTCTTTTGGCATGTTCTTGACCAATAACGTATTCGTCCAAAAATTTCTTCATTTCTGAAGGAATCGTAGGTTTGAAAGCAAAAGATTCAGTTTCGTCCTTGGCTAAAATGGTATCTTCGCTCTTATTTTCGCTATAGATTTTCTTTGAAAATCCTTTGATTTCCTGATTCAGCGCGGCGATACAAACTTCTATACAGCGGTCACAAATAGAAACACCATTGGGCCCGGCGATTAACTTCCGCACTATCGCCTGATGTTTTCCACAAAATGAACAATGATCATAGGTACTACTCATCGCTTTGATCAAATGATAAATTTATGATATTCTCGTTATTTTCTTCGGTTTTTAGGCTCTTCATGACCGCTGAAGCTTCGTCATGGCTTAAGAGGCGATTGAGCATGAAATTCAAAGAACGATTGCTGGAAGCGATGCGAAATATTTTAGAACAGACTTCGCGACGAATTTGCGCAACTAAGATCTCAAAGAAATTAAAGGCCTCATGTTTATATTCGCTTAGGGGATCTTTTTGTCCGTAGCCGCGTAGACCTACGCTGCGGCGCAGTTCTTCCATTTCGGTAAGGTGATCTTGCCAATAACGATCGATAGCATTAAGCATGATATACTGTTCCATATGACTTAATAAATCTGAACCCTCCACTTCCAATTTGACGGCGTAGGCCGATCTAATTTTTTCCATGACAAAATTTGTGGCGTTCTGAAGGCTGACGAGATTTTCCACTTCATCCCGCTTCAAGGCAATAGGAAAATAAATATTAAAGGTATTAATGGCCGATTCAAGAACAGAACTGTCATTAAAGTGATCTTTTTTTAAGGATAGACACTGAGCGAGCTGAGATGTCACTTCTTCTTCAATCAAGGAAAAAAGGAGTTCACGGATATTTTCCGCCGCAAGGACTCGATTACGCATGTTATAGATAATTTCCCGCTGTTTGTTGAGTACGTCATCGTATTGCAATAGGCGACGGCGCACGGAATAGTTATAGGCTTCCACTTTCTTTTGTGCCGATTCTATGGACCGATTAAGCAATGGATGTTCCAAAACATCCCCTTCTTGAAAATTGCGATCCAAAAGTGCTGCCATGGGACCTGATCCGGCAAAGAGGCGCATGAGATTGTCTTCCAGGGAAACAAAAAAGCGAGAAACTCCCGGATCCCCTTGACGCGCACACCGCCCCCGTAATTGGCGATCGACGCGCCGCGATTCATGTCGTTCTGTACCGATAACGAATAGGCCGCCGAGTTCGCTAACCCCTTCTTCGAGACGGATATCCGTACCACGTCCGGCCATATTCGTTGAAATCGTTACGGCGCTGCGCTGTCCTGCATTAGCAACGATTTCCGCTTCTTTTTCATGAAATTTGGCATTGAGCACGGTATGCTTAATCTTTTCGAGGCGAAGCATTCGACTCAATAACTCTGATGCTTCAACAGAAGCGGTTCCCACGAGTACGGGTTGTTGTCGCTGATGTGCTTCTTTAATGGTTTCCAAGACAGCCGCATATTTTTCTCGTCGGGTTTTATAGATGACGTCGTTATGATCGATACGGCGGCAAGGACAATTGGTGGGAATGGCCATAACGTTGAGCTTATAAATATCGAAAAATTCTTGGGCTTCCGTTTCTGCCGTTCCCGTCATACCCGCTAATTTTTCATACATACGGAAATAGTTCTGAATTGTAATTGTGGCATAGGTTTTTGATTCCTTCTCGACTTTTACCCCTTCCTTAGCCTCAATGGCTTGGTGCAATCCTTCGCTCCAGCGGCGTCCTGGCATTGCCCGTCCTGTATTTTCATCCACGATAATCACTTTTCCTTCCTGAATGACGTAATCCTCATCGCGATTGTACAAGCTATAGGCACGAAGGAGCTGATTTAAGCAGTGCATCTTTTCGCTTTTAGCGATAAATACAGCTTCTGCGGCTTGTTTTTGTCTTAATTTTTCATCGGCTTCCATGCTGTGATTGCCATCGATTGCAGAATAAATTGCAGGTAAATCCGGTAGGACAAAAGCATCGGGATCTTCGGGATAGAGGGCATAGCGACCCATTTCGGATAGATCCACTTGATGGCCCTTCTCGTCGATAGCAAAATAAAGTTCCTCTTTAAGTTCCGTACGCAGTTCGCGATTAACATCTGCGCCGATTTCCAGATCAAATTTATCTAATTGTTTTGCATAAGTACTATGCTCCAAGAGGCGCATCAGTTGGCGGTTTTTAGGCATTCCCTGTTTCACCTTCCATAATTTTTTATACGCTTCCTCACTTTTAGCGTTCTCAGCGAGCAAGATTTTTGCTTCATCGATCAGTTTATTGCACATTGCTTGTTGCAGGTTAACGATTTTGGCAACGTGCGGTTTAATCTCCATATAAGGTGCTTCCGTATCTTCTGTGCTAGGTCCAGAAATAATCAATGGCGTTCGCGCTTCATCGATTAAAATGGAATCGATTTCATCGACGATACAATAGTAGTGATCTTTTTGAACTTGTTCTTCCAAAGAAGAGGCTAAGCCGTTATCGCGGAGGTAGTCAAAACCAAATTCAGAAGAAGTGCCGTAAGTAATGTTACAGTTGTACTGTTCGTGACGCTCTTCGGAATCCATACCGCTTTGGATACAGCCCACCGATAACCCTAATAAGTTGTAGAGATAACCCATCCATTCGGAATCGCGTCGAGCGAGATAATCATTAACGGTCGCCAGTTGGCAATTGCGTCCTGTAAGCGCGTTGAGGTAAAGAGGCAGGGTGGCGACTAAAGTTTTTCCTTCACCCGTTGCCATCTCTGCAATGCGATTTTCATGGAGAGCAATGCCGCCAATGAGCTGTACATCGTAGTGAATCATATTCCATTGGATATGGTGACCACAAACCTCAATCGTATGACCACAGAGACGACGCGCTCCTTCCTTAACGAGGGCAAAAGCTTCAGGAAGCAATTGATCTAGGGATTCGCCTTTTTGGTAACGCTCCATAAATTCCATAGTTTTATCGCATAATTGACTTTCATCCAGAGCCCGATAAATATCTTCAAAAGAATATATGGCACGGATTTTAGGTCGACATTTTTTAAGGAACTTTTTATAGTGGCGGCCCGAAAACAATCTCAAAAATTTTCCAATCATTCTGTTACCTCGATCTTTTTATCTTTTCTGTCACGTGAAGCAAACAATTTATTTTCATTTGCCAATGAAATAAATTATTCCTCAACAAATTACGATATCAATCGACACCAATAAGACCTTGAAAATCCCGTTTATGGTTTCACTTCTTCGCTCCAGATCTCGCAAAGCGTCATCCGATGTTCTAACCTGTTATGGGATTTTCTTCTCACATTAGACTTGACAGGTTAAATTGTTTTTTGCACTCTTTCCTAAAGATTAGAATTTGTTAGTTTAAGGTTCTTCTTAAATGGAGAGATATAAGTGGGAGTATAGTTGATAAATAGATAATATGAAGGCGATAAAGTCATTGAGTTTTGGAGGTATTATCATCTTACTTACTATTAGTATCTTGGTTTTTAAATTCTTTCTTCATAAAGATGTGTTGATACAGGAACGATCTCCAACGGTGAAATTGGGGATTGATGTGTTGCAAGAGCGCAATTTTGATCTCATTCAAGGCAAGAAAATTGGAATATTGACAAATCAAGCGGGAGTAAGTCAATCTGGAAAGCGGACTTGGGAAATTTTGAAAAATACTCCGGGTGTTGAACTAAAAGCGATTTTTGCACCTGTACATGGTCTCAGTGGAAAGTACATGTTTTTGGAGACTTTTTATAATGATGAAGTGGATGGAATTCCTATATATTCTGTTTATGCCTCTAATTCAAAACCTAAACCTGAATGGCTAAGAGGATTAGATGCTGTTGTTATTGATTTGCAAGGGATTGGCATTCGTTATTATAATTATTGGGCTTTCATGGTCTATATGATGGCTGCCTGTTTTGAGGAAAATATTGAAGTTATCGTCCTTGATCGCCCTAATCCGTTGGGTGGAAAATATGTAGGAGGACCCATTATGGAAGCGAAAAATACTTCCGTTTGGGGGCCTATTGAAGGCCTACCATTGTTTCATGGTTTGACCATTGGCGAACTTGCTCAATGGATTAAATCATCGGATAAAGACATTATCGTTCATCAGCAAATAGAAACAGGGGTGATTCATTCAGGTTTAACGTTGTCTAAGGAAATCCTCAATAAAGGAAAGTTAACGGTTGTTCCTATGAAAGGATGGAAACGAAATATGTTATGGCAACATACAGGTTTAGCTTGGATTCAGACTTCACCTATGATTCCTAATTTACGATCTACTTATGAATTTGCATTGTGTGTATTTGGATTATTTGCGTCTTCAAATCATGGCTTTGATAACTGCAATTTTTTTAAAGTAGAAGCTGATTGGATAAAAAATTTGCCATTTCATAAAATTTCATCAAAATTCTTGACTCCAGGGCATTTTATTCAGTATGTTTATGAAGTATGTCCAGGGCATCCGACAGGTTATTCGTTAAGTACAAGCAGAAAAAATAAGAGTATTCTTAAACTTGAGGTCAAGGATATTCGCAAAGTTTCTCCTGCAATGTTCGGTTTAGCGCTTCTGAGTTTATCTCAAAAACATTCTCGCTTTTATTTCTACAGTGATGAAAATTGTGGCTTTGTGGGTGCGCAATTAGGGGACAGTGAGCTTGTAGATAAACTTTTTCGTGTAGAGCGCATCGATCCATTTTATTTTCAGAGTAAATGGGAGGCTTCTGCATTACAATTTATAGAAAAAGTGAAGTCGTTTTATTTATATGAATAATTCTAAAATATTTTTTTGTAAAATTTTCTTCGGAAATCTTATTCTATTCAGTTTAATTTTATTATTTAGCTTAACCGCTCCTGCTCATTTCAGAGAGAAATTCATGTTGGGGATTGATGTCCTCGAAAGCAACAAATTCTTGGATTTAACAAAAAAAAATGTGGGTATTTTAACAAATAGTGGCGCACGCAATTGTCAAGGTAGACCTACTTTAAATATTTTTCTAGAACGTAATGAATTTCAATTGAAAGCCGTTTTTTTCCCAGAACATGAAATAGGAAATCGGCTCACTTTCGATGATGCACTCTCGATAAATGAAAAGCACCCGCAAGTGGCAGTGGCAATACCTTTTTCAGATAAAGGGGAAAAGATCTTCGATGAGGAACAGTTGAAAAAACGAGGCATTGAGGTTTATCATACCCATACACCTAATCGGCGTAGCCCTGATCTCTCATGGCTTGAAGGTTTAGATGTAGTCGTCATCGATTTACAAGACATCGGTATACGTTATTACACTTACAGTGCTTCCATGCTTCATATGATGAGCGCATGCTTCAATAAAGGAATTGAGGTCATGATTCTCGATCGCCCTAATCCCTTAGGAAATTATATCGGAGGTCCACTAATACATAAAAATTACCTGAGTTTTTTAGGGATGATTGAGGGTGAACCGCTTTTCCATGGAATGACGATTGCGGAAAAAGCGCGTTATGTTAAGATGCGGAAAAAAGATTTTGAAATGCAATGCCAATGCGGTGCTAAAGATTGCTATCACAGTGCTTTTTGTAGCGCACGGAACTTAGAAAAAGGAAAATTGACTGTCATCAAAATGCGTGGATGGCACCGCCAAAAAACATTGACGCAACTCGGTCTCTATGACAACGATTCTTCTATTGCTTTATCTCCTCATATTCAAGATGTTGCTTCTATTTTCGATTATGCCATCATTTCGTTGGCTACACTTGTCAATAACGGATCTATTGGCTTTTTAACCATGGTTAAGCTACCTCAGTCGCAACGCTTTTTTCAATATATTTCGACGGTACTCCCCGTTACTGAAGTTCTTAACAAAGTAAAGAAGGAATGTCCTGATACTAAAGGTTGCACCTTAACGCCTATAAATTGCAATGGGCAAGATTACTTGGAGTTATCGGTGGATGATATAAGCAAAACCACACCTGCGTTGCTCAGTTTAATATTCATTGCTCAGGCACAAGAATGGGTTTCCAAACGAGATTGGGAAGATTTTGAAAAGATGTTCTCCTCCACGCAAAGTCCTCAAAGCACTTCAGTTTCAACAAACACTTCGTCTTCTAAAGTAACCTTGATCCGTACAGGAAATCATCAGCGAAATTTTGAAGCATTAACTCTAAAACAACAAGATGCATTGCGAAGAATGAAGTGGGATCGCCTAACAAAATTGCAAAAGGAACAATTTAGAAAACATATGGGCGACGAAGAGATGATCGACAAATTGTTCAATGGTGAATTAATTGATATTGATTATTTCAATGAGAAATGGAAAAATGCTGCCATTAAATTTCACAATGAAACAAAAAAATATTATTTGTATTGATTTTCGTCTGAAATTTTACAAGACAATGCTCACAAAGAACGCAATCATGGAAAGTTTTAAAGTGGTGTTCTATATCGTATAAAATTTTATGTTTTGCCTGACTAGCTCAATCGGTAGAGCAGTTGACTCTTAATCAATTGGTTCGGGGTTCGAGTCCCCGGTCAGGTACCCATTTTCAGTTGAATTTCTTATCTTTAATTTATTGTCTCACCGTTAAATAAAGATTCCATGCAACAGAAGATCCGCGGACAATTGTATGCACTCGTTGATCCTAATTATCGACAATTTATACAAAAATTGTTTCCCGGTGTCTCTAATATCTTGGGCGTACGCTTGCCTCACCTGAAGAAAATGGCCCAATGCATTGCGAAAACCAACGGAGAAGATTATCTTAAGGATGCTGCAGATGACTCTCTTGAAGAAGTGATACTTCAAGGTCTTGTCATTGGATATGTTACTATTGATATAAAACAACGCCTACATTGGATTAAAAATTTCGTCTGTAAAATTAATCATTGGGGGATATGTGATACTTTTTGTAGGGCCTTAAAATTTAAATCCGAAGATAAGGTCGTAGTTTGGAATTTTTTACAGCCATTTCTGTGCGATCATCGTCCATATTTTCTTCGCTTTGCTATAGTCATGCTATTCAAATTTATCGATGATGAGCATATCGACGCCATTTTTTCGATCGTATCTAAAGTCCATCATGAACACCGCTACGTTAAGCTCGCCATCGCTTGGCTGATCAGCGAATGTTGTGTCCATTTTCCAGAAAAAACGCTTATATTTTTGGAATCTGAACCATTGGATCTGTGGACACAGCGCATTGCTATACGCAAAATTAAAGCATCTTTTCGCATTGATCCTTTCATAAAACGCAAATTTTAGCCATTGAAATCTTATGCCACGGTACCCCAGCAATAAAACAGAACAAAAAATCGGCCGCTTGATGGTCGATTGGTTCGCTAAAAATCAGCGCGTTTTACCTTGGCGCATACACACTTCCGTATACCGTCGCCTCGTCTCCGAATTCATGCTCCAACAAACGCAAGTTGCTACGGTTATTCCCTACTTTAACCGATGGATTGAGCGCTTTCCCTCCATCGATATCCTGGCTAAAGCTTCCGAAGCGCAGGTCTTAAAGGCTTGGGAAGGCCTCGGTTATTACGCTCGGGCAAAAAATTTACATAGAACGGCTCAAAAAATCGTCGAACAGCAAATAAACTTAACCGATCCGGAACGCTTTGCTTTTCCTAAAGCACCTCAAGACTGGCAAATGCTTCCCGGCATTGGCGATTATACAGCCCATGCATTGGCTGCAATCGCTCAAAATCAGCGGGTTGCGGCTATTGATGGCAATGTAATCCGAGTACTCTGTCGCATCAACGGCGTACAACAAATTTTCGAAAATAAAGACCAAGCCGTGAACTATATTAAAAACATAGCCCATTTATATATTCCTTTGAAAAAAAGTTCGGCTTATAACGAAGCCGTGATGGAACTCGGAGCTGTGATTTGTAAACCGAAGAATCCGTGCTGTTTTTGTTGTCCCATTGAGGGCCACTGTTGTAGTTTTCAAACCAAGCTCGATGTCGCTCATATTCCGCAATTTCAGAAAAAGATTTATATTCAAAGGACAATTCAACGCATTTTTGTGGAAAGTAATCAGCGAATTCTGTTAAAAAAGGCCTCTGGGAAACGCTTGTGCCATATCTTGGAGCTTCCTCTTGTAGAAGATATGCCCGAAGAAATTTCCATGGAAGTCATCGCCGGGATCAATCGTTCTATTAGCCGTGAACGAATCAATGAAGTGATTTTGGAACCTAAGGAAAGAATAGGAGATCTCGATTTATGGCTACAAAAGAATAGAGAATTGGTGCTTTTACCCTTCTGTGAATTGGAAAACGCAACACTTTCTGGGCCTCATCGCCGATGGCTGGAAAAAAAATTGAAGCTATAACCACGGTCATAGTTTAACCATCCCTACGACACCATAGATACTGATTAAAATGGCGCCCCATCATGCAATGGCATCCCTAGGATACGATGATGCCTCCATCATATGATAACGATGCACCCCACAATACAATGGCACCTTCATAGTGCGACAGCGCCTTCGTAATGCGATGGCACCCCTACGGGGAATTGAACCCCGGTTTCCGGAATGAGAATCCGGCGTCCTAGCCGCTAGACGATAAGGGCAATTTAAAAGAAAGTTTCTTGGTTGACTATCAACTGTCAATGCTTATGTTTTTAAAACATAAAATAAATTTTTGTTGCCAGTGATTGCTTGCTCGCTACCCATTATTCAACCATAAATAGTGAAGCAGTATATTAGTTATACTTCCGCCGATCGCTCCCGCAAGCAAACTGCTAAATATTCCTTTATAACGGTTGTCTGTAGTTGTATCTTTTCCTTCTATACTTTTTAGGTACGTTTCTGTCCAATTCTCCGAATCTTCCGAGACAGATTCGGATCCTGGCGGTGTAATATTTTTATGTTCATCTTTTGAGCTCTTCTCAGGTAATTTTACAACGGATGCTTGCGATTCTTGCAATACATCACGAACACGGAACTCTCTGACATTGTCTGAAAGTTCCCAATTGACGATTGATTGCACTGCCGCCGCGGGGGGTACATCAAATTTTGACGATGTCGATTCTTTTTCTTTAAGATGAGCACGACTTGTAAATAAATGCTCTGTTGTTTCGTTTTCTTTTGTTTTGGAGGGCGTCGGTCCTTCCTCAAAGGCATTCTGATTTTGGGGTTCGTCGAAGTTTTTTGAAGATTCCCAATTAACAAATAAAGAACTTGGAACCGATTCCCAATTGACAGGTAAAGGACTTGGAACCTCTGGATCATTACCGATTTCGGTGAGGTCCCTAGTGCGAGGGATTCCCCCGTTTTGAAAAGGATTGTTCTGATTTTGGGTTTCGTCAAAATTTTCTAAAGATTCCCAATTGACAGGTAAAGGACTTGGAACCGCTGGATCATTACCGATTTCAGTGAGGTCCCTAGTGCGAGGGATTCCCCCGCTTTGAAAAGGATTGTTCTGATTTTGGGTTTCGTCAAAGTTTTCTGAAGATTCCCAATTGACAGGTAAAGGACTGGGAAGCGCTGAATCATTACCGATTTCAGTGACTTCCCCAGTGCGAGGGGTTCCCCCGCTTTGAAAAGGATTGTTTTGATTTTGGGCTTCCCCATTTGCGGGTAAAGGAACCGCTAGGCCTGGGCTATTAGTCTGCCCTCCAGAAAGCGGAAAAAATGGAACTTGCGGAGTCAAGTCAACCAATATAGTTATATTATCATTGGCATCTTCATAGGGTGACAACGTAGGGGAAGGGAAGTGCGTTTTAAATGTAAAGGGTGATGTAGTGGTACTTCCTTGATGATGAGATGGTGTGTCTATATCAGATATTTGCGAAATCTCAAACTCTTCCCTCTCAGAAACAGGTGTAGAATTTTTACCAGATCTTTTTGGAACTTGTGAATTCGTACTTGGCAAAAAGTTCCAACTTGTCGTCGAAGGCGAAATATCGAAGTACCGGTCTTGGGGTTTACTATTTTTTTTGCCTTTTGGGGAAGTTGGTGCTTGGAATGCCCGATTGACTACCTTGTTCTTTCCTTTAATGTCCGATCCTCCTTCAGACGCCTGTTCTGAAGACGCCTGTTCTGAAATCTCGTCTTTTTCTTCGGAGCTCGACGTTCTTTCGGTTATTTGCTCTGAGATTTCGCTATCCTTTTCATCATCGTCGCCGAAATATTTTTCGGAGCAATATGAAAATTTCTCGTCCAGGAAGAAATTATGAGGCACACCCAAATCGAACATTCGTTCGATCAGATTTGAAGCCCAATTTTCATTGACATTACGCTGGCTGCACTTAGTAAAATTGAGATAGCTATACCTTTTAACACAGAAATTATTTCCTTCTTTTTGAAAATCGAAAATTTTATCTTTCAAGTAAAATTGTATACTAAAATCTTTTGTTGAAAGATTCACGATTTGAAGATTTGATTTCAACCTTCTTTGAGCTAACGCCGCACTAATTTTCCCAAATAAATTTTGGCCAAAAGATAGTATACAGCAAACTACAAACGCAACTTTTAATCCCATTATCAAATACTGTTAAGATTTTTTTTCAAAAGTCAAAGTCATTATTATCAATTTTTATGGAAAAATAGGATCACGCCAAATGCGCCCTTTGCGTTCGATAAACACGACAACCAAGGAGTTTAAAATCGACGTCATGGCGTCCCGTATGGGATTCGAACCCATGTTGCAGGAATGAAAATCCTGTGTCCTGACCAGGCTAGACGAACGGGACTTAATTAGCTTTAAAAAACAATTTTTAGGAAAGTGAGATTTAGTCTACACATTGCAAGAAATTTTTCCCTTTTTTAGTAAAATTTTGTTTCATCAAGACGGATTCATCGGTAGAAGTGAAAGTAGATATTTGGGAATGGGGATCAATGTTGCCCATAGCAGTGGATTGAGCAGTGGATTGAGCACGAGGCCAATGCGTAAGTCCTAAATCTTGAAGCACTTCAGCCATGTCGACCGCAGAAGGTCGATTTTGAGGATTCAATGCCGACATTTTGCTTTGTAATTCTGCTAATTTTGTGAGGACGCATTGCGGGTAACATCTACCTTTTTCGCCTTCACTTTTGGTGCATGATTCCATGGACTGATTAAGCTTGGCAAATTCTTCATAAAAATATTCTTGAGCGTTAAAATCTTTCTGTTGTGCGATTTTGAGATAGGCGTTAATTTCTTGCGGATTAGTGAATTTATATAAGTCACTTGCAAACTTTAGTCCCTCATTCCCGAACAGCAATATAGGAAAAACAACTGCCGATAGATAAATATCATACTGCGGACCTATTTTTCCAAAACACGATTCGGCGCTCATAAGGCTGTTGCATTGCTCACATGACTTTTCGATTTTTTTTAATGTCTGTTTAAATTTTTTGATCTTTTTACTATTTTTGGTGTTTTTGGTGTTGCGCATCTGAAGGGAAATGTCGTAACACTCCTGCTGGAGCTTTTCAAGTTTACTATTTTCTGCAGAAGTGGTTCTGACTTGCGATGCATATTCCGGTGCAATACAATAAGGATAAATCCAAGTTTTCTCTCCACTCTTTTTCATTGCACCTAAATCGATAATGCGACAGAAATATGACGAAGCATCATCAGGATCGACAAATTGCATGATATTTGGCGGTTTTATATCGAAGTGAACGAAGCCATTGCTGTGTAAAGCGGCGAGGCCCATGAATAAGCTCGCAGCACAGATAAGTGCTTTTTGGGGATCATTAGGGAAGCCGGATTGGTTGTAAGGTGCCTTGCCATTGGAAACCGTTTCCTGGAGGTTTTTACCGGGTATCCTCTCAAAAATTAATAATTTTGATGTGACTCCAGAAGTTGTGACTCCAGAAGCTGTGACTCCAGAAGCTGTGACGATAACACCCATGCCTGACAATAGACCGTAGGGGGAATTCCCCTGTTTTAGTTTTTGGCTTACGGCTTCTATCAAAGCGTTAGAGTTATTTAGCTCATCTTCCAGAGCTTCTGGTTGGTTATGATACTTAAGGGCCAAGGGGAGTGTTGTATCATTTAGGTTGGCCAATCCATCATAGACGATGCCGAATTGCCCTTGACCCATTGAAGTTAAATTGGTAGAAATAAGATCACCTTTTTTTAGAAGCCATACCTTATCAAAGGTTGGAAATAGAAGATCCT
>JAITAK010000022.1 GCA_031284165.1 Puniceicoccales bacterium | reverse complement strand
TGCCTTCGTCTTTCGAACGCGGAACATAGAGCGCCTCAATTACGACGATAAATATTATATCAAACGCTTGGTAGGCATGGCTGGCGATATACTTCAAGTTCAAGGGACGACTTTATATCGCAATGGTCGTCCCATTGAAGGCGCGGAGGCCTTCGAATTTAATCGCAAGCAGGTGAACCAATATCCAGGATACGTCAGCGACGGATCTCTGGAGGAAGGCTATACCACTGAGGTCCCTGAACACTGCTATTTCGCGATGGGCGACAATTCTCCGAACAGCTACGATAGTCGAGGTTGGGGATTTGTTCCTGATCGAGAGGTCATTGGGAAAGCGGTTTTCATTCTCTATCCTTTCACTCGGCGCTGGGGTTGCGCAAAATAATGATCGGCAATGCGCTGGCGCTGTGAGTGTCAATACGATGGAACAGATTTTCAAGGTTGGCAAAGCCAGCCTCACGGTAATACCCTTCAGGATTATATTGAAGGGCGTTTGGCGGTTATTTTCGGGAAGAAGGTACGCATTCATGGTAGCGGGCGTACAGACTGCGGTGTTCATGCGCGGGGGCAAGTCTTTCATTTCGATGGGGAATGGCATCATGATACTGAAAAATTGCGTCGCGCGTTGCACTCAGGGTTGCCATCAGGGATCCAAATTACAGAAATCCACGAGGTCGACAACTACTTCCATGCGCGATTTTCCGTAAAGAAAAAGCGCTATACCTATCAGATTTATTTAGGTCATGCTTCCCCGTTTGAGAAGCGCTACAAATGGTCGATTGGTCATCGGACCATCGATCTTCCGCAAATGAATGCTTTGGCCCATTGCTTGCTTGGGGAACATGATTTTTCGGCATTTGGCGCATTCGGAGGAGATCACAAAGACACTCATCCTCGGAAAACTTTATACCAATTGACGTTTTTACAAGACGGCTGCGATGTAATATTAGCCACAGAAGGCAATGGCTATCTCTATAAAATGGTCCGTACCTTAACAGCGACATTATTGGAAGTCGGATTGGGAAAAATCGATGGAAATTATGTCTTAGATTGCTTTCAAAAAGGTATTCGTCGGGAAAAAATCACGACTGCCCCTCCTCATGGATTATTTTTGGATAAGGTTTTTTACTGAGCGGTGTCCTAATCCTTAAGCAAGGAACCGCAAAGCATATTATTTCATCGTCGTTCCTATTCCTAAGCATTTTGCCGGCGCAAAAATAATACTCCAATGCCGTCGCATGAAAATAAATCGTAAAAATATTGAATTTGTAGATGCGTTGCATATAATTACTTCAGGAAATTATGAAAATAGAAGATACATTAGGATACCGCAGTGGCGGTGAAAATCATATTTTAAGTGACGAAGCTTTACAGGGGTATGTTCATCTGCGTCTGCTATCGTTAGGCTTAGGTGGATGTCAAAAAGATGCCCCTATGACCAAAATTGTAGAGCCTATCTTCGCTTCTACTAGCGATTTTCGCCACCGATTCCTCGATTATAACTGTCCTGCCGATCAACGGATTATCGATTTTTGCGAGTGCTATTTTGCCAACCTGCCCAATAACGAGAAACATCAATGGATTCCGCGCCGTACTTTCATTACCGATCGCCATGGTATAGCGCGCGTGCTTTCTCTACCCCAGCACGGGGACGAATTCCATTCCGAATACATCGATAGCTATCGCATTTATCAAGGCATCTTGCACAATCCCAAAATTGATAAGCGAACGACAAAGGGCGTTTTCCATATTGTCGAAGGCAGTCTACCCGTACCTACGGATAAGATTGAGGTTCCAAAACTTGCCTTTGCGCGCATGCTTTTTCAGGCCTGTCATCCGCCCAAAAATATTTTAGAACTCCCCTTTACCTCCATGGAGCGTAAAAAGGCCTATACCTTTGTTTCAGGGTATTTAAAACCCATTATATGTCCTTTGGTGGCCGATTACTGCTGCGAAAAGCGCATGGAAATTCGATTTTTTGTACCGGGTTCCCTGGTCAATTTCCTAGACATGGTGGAGAGCATTTTTGGCAATGCTGGATCGCCGATGGCGCCGGAAAACGATCCAGCGATGGATCCGGAAACTTGGACAGGCCATACAGGTTGCATTATTGTCGCCCCTCATTTGACACGGCTCACCAAGAAGGCACTGGGACTTCCTTCCGTCGCCGAAGCTACGGATCGACAAAGACGAGAAGGGATGTGCTGGGAAAAAGAGGACGAATTGTATCATCAGGGCCAACCCTTTAAGATTATGGCCCGTGATAAGCAAGGGGTCATTATTTCCATCATTGCCGACAGTTACAATGGGTACGGCAAAAAGGAAATCAAAACACAGATGAGTTACGCTGCTAATCTGTTTGGCCTCTGTGAAGAGGAGCATTCTGGAGGGGCTTTAGCCAATCCGCGCTACGATTTGGGCGATGATTTTCAAATGGATTATTTCGAAAAACCTACCCAAAAATTCTCCTTTATTCGAGATCACTATGAAACTCAGGTCGACTTTAAACCTGAAGGTTATGCCGTTGATAAGATATTTCGCGATGTGATTTACGTTCCTGAAAACGCACATTTCTCAAAACTCGATCAGCGCATCACATGGGGCGATGGGAAACAGGTATCCCAATTACGAATCATCCCTGATTGGACTTATATTCTGCCCAATGGTTACCAGGTAGAATTGAAAAAGGATTCCTTATCCCAGCAGTGGCGACTGATCGGGACAGTCGGGGAAGGTGTTTTCTGTCATAAGCCTTCTACGGTTTCCGGAGGAGGGAAATCAGAAATTTCCAAATCGATTGAAGATAATATTGTGACCGGGAGTTCCGTGGTTCAAAATTTTGAACGCGATTGCTTGGAAGTGGACAAAATTTTATGGATGAACTTCAAGCATCGCTATAAGAATCCTGAGCAAAAAAGTCTTCCCATTTTAGATCGGAAGCGTTCTTTAGGTTCTGTCATCAAGATGTTTCAGCAAAGTGAAGAGCAAAGCGATGCCTATAATGCTTGGCTATTGACCGTCCCGGCAAATATCAAGGAATTAATCTATAGCTTGAAATTGCACTACCGCGAACATTGGGGGAAAAATTGGCGCCAATATTTTTCTGTGGATTTAGTCAATGGCATGGCGGGCCACGAATTAAAATACTTAAATCAGAAGGTTGTCGCTCACTACTTACGCATCGGGTTGCGTTCGGATCACTCCTGGAATATGTTTTCCCTGCGCGAAGATTTTTATGCTTCCCGGAAGATTGCTATGGAAGATGATATTACGGCCAGTGTTACCGTCCCTGTTGCCCGCCTAAAAAATTTGAAAAAACCCTACGATTCGGTAAAATTCGTGGAGAATTGTGAGTATCGACTCTATCAACGGCCCGACGATGCCATTGATCCAGGTTACGATCACGATGCGGAGTATGAAATGACACTCCCCAATGCTTTTGTTTGTAATTATCAGCCGCTAACGAAAAGGGATGTACAACAGATCGTCGATGACAGCATCAAATTTTCGCGCTATACACTGCCGATGCAGAAATATCTAGAGCAGTTTTTACAAGATGAACACGCACCGCAATATATTGTTTGCCCTTCCCATCAGCGTACGATGCCTGACGGAACACTGAGTAGCAATATGCGCTACTTACAAGACCGCAAAGATATTACTGATCGCCGCTTAATGCGTATTACAACTATAGGAATGCGGTTAGCGCAGTCTATTCCTGCGGCTGACCCACTTTACTACGCTGTAGATGCGGTTATCGCCGGACGCCGTAATAACGCTCCTGAAGAAGGTATTCGGCCTCTATCGGTGCACAATCCCCTCCATTACTTCGAACTGCCCGAACTGTTTATGGAATTTGCTTCCAATATGACAGGAAAATCGCCTTCAATGACCGGTACCGGATTGGAAGGCGTCATGACAAAGGCTCCCTTTAACGCCTTGAGCCAGATCATCGACTTAAATAATGCATTTTTAAGTTTCGTGGTCAGTGGATATCACGGATATATCTCTTCAGCAGGAATGATTGGGCCCTATATTAAAGTAGGTCATGATATCTCCTACGTTATTCCAGAAATTTTCAGCCGAATGAAACCGGAAGAACGAGACCCTAAATTCTTAATCGAAAATCATTATCTCGAAAAATGCCGCGATTTCGAATTTCAAGGAAAAATTGTGCAAGCAAGTCGATTAGGATACCGCATCAATAAGAAATTTGTAGTCATCTTTTTTGGACGAATTTTAACTTCACCCGAAACCGTCTTTTCCGAAGAAATGTTACAGCCGGAAAAACAAAGCATGGAGATCTTTGCGGATAGTATGGCGAATATTGTTGATGCTCATCGCCGTACAGCGCTGCAGTTTTTTGAAGATCGTGCGATCAATGATGCCTGTTTACCGATTAAGGCGCTGCTCCACATTATGGCCTACGGAGACTATGATGGTATGCGATTAGAGGACCCCGCGTTTCGGCAAATGTTCGATCGCAAGGCAATTCTAGAAAGCGATTGGTATCAAGAACGCCTTGCGGTATGCCAAAAAATTCATGTCTATCACCTTCGCCGTTGTGTACATCATATGAAAGCGTTTATGAGCGATGAAGCCAATAAAACTTATGTTCGTTTGATGCACATTCGCAAGCGCGTCGAGGACTGTCAGCGCCGCTTAGAATATATAAGTTCCGATGCTTATCTGCGTGACTTAAAGGGCACGATTGGAGCAGATCCTACAGTATTGTAGGGCCAGAGGCTAAAGGCTTCGAAAATTTTTTGTCCGTATAATATCCTTCCCAGAGGCTAGAGCCCCTGGGATCTAGATTAAAAGCCCGGCGCGAAGCGCCGGGCTTCTTCCTTGACAGAGCTCTTCGCCCTACGGTAGGACTAAATTTCCGAGAATGTACACAATTCGGCAATCAAATTGTCAATTTGCTGTGCAATAATTGACTCTGGATCAATGTGCTGGAAAATATGCTCACGCATAAACGCTAGAACGTTACATACGATGTATACGTCGTGAAATTTTCTTGCGACCTGGTTTTGCATGCATATTCGAGCTATAGCGTTCCAGCAAATTTTTTCTGGACTCCTGAAATTGAATAATGAACTAAATTTTCCGCCACCCTTTTCAAAGAACTGAACACCATCTTTGCCGAACAAAATTACCGCAATCGGTAGCGCTATACCGTGATTTTTTGTAACAATTACATCATTTTTTTTGAAGAACGCGAAATTCACGATCGCTGTAAAGATTTTTATAGTTGTTTCCGAGCCATGGGCATCAACAAGTTCTTGTATATCGTTTTTCAATGCAGTGATTTTTTCCTCTCGATATACGCTTTTGTTGGCCCGATTGAGATCTAAAATTGATATTTCTACGATGCGCTGCCAATAAAGATCATATCCAAGAATCGTCCTTAAGATTTTCAACACTTTTAGCACTCGATTCCATAAAACGATATGAACCTCGGGACAATGCTTAATGATATTAAAAATGTGGAACGCTATATCATAAAGCAAGGAATAATTTTTTAGTTCTTCTCTAGGTAAATTGGCCATACGATAACGAGAGAAATATTTTGAATCGTAATCCTTCTGGAACCATTGATCTAAAACAGTGATACTATCTTCAATATTTTGGAATTGAAGTTTAGGGGAAATGGATCTCATGAAGTTTCGGAAGTACTTTTCACTGAATATATCCTTAAGTATGGGTTTATCATCTATAGTCATCCCATAAAAGAAAGCGTTTTCGAAACGTTGACAAGTCATGTAGTGATGCAATTTTGCTGAGATTAGCGTAGATTTATCATCCCGGGCAAGTTGTTCTTTAGATACAGCGACGATAAATTGCCAATCTATTTTGGCCTGTTGCTGTAGGTCGTTCAGGTTGTCCAGGCACGAAACATTGACATTCTGTATATAATTCTTACAAAGAGTTCCGTTGCTTTGAGCCATAGGGGAGAAAATTGGATATGCTGCCATAAGACCGGCGCGAAAGATCTTCATAAACCCTGTCATTAGTCCTCAGATTAGCCGTCAGGAATAGACTGTCAAAGATTTTATGAAAATTGTATAATATTTACTTTTCAAGCCAAGGATCGCAGATGAATACTATGGCAATGGATTTGAGTTCACTATCGACGGATTACGTTTTTAAACTCATTTCTAAATAAAGTCAATAACTTTAAAAGTGGCTAAGAAAAGATTCCATATTGACATAATTTTATTGCAATATCTTTATATTTAAAATAATGGTTTCCAATCAATGAAGATAGAAACCAGTATATTTCGTAAAGCATATCGCGTAAGGACTATAAAAAATAGGATAGTAAAACGGGGCTTGTCTTTAGCCAGTGTTTTGGCGATGACGTCGATGTCGGCATCGAACATCGATGCCAAAAATGATCAGAAGTCTATAAATTTTGAAGCATCTAGTCTTCCAGAAGCTTTCTATAGAAAATTTCAAGTTGGTGAAAATAATATAGAACCTTGTGAGATGTCTGATGCATGTCGCCAAGCCTTCCAGAAAGCGATTTCGCAAAGAATCCTCATGAACAACGAAAATGAGTTTTTGAAATTTTGGGCAGGATTTACATCGAGCACGCGCAAGGTACCTAACCTTAAACACGGTGCCGTTTATTTAGAGATCAGCCAAAAGCAACAATACTATCCGGAGTTATTTGAGAAATTAATTATCGCTGAAAACGGTGAAATTATAAAAAATATGAACTGTGAGCTGAAACAATTTAGCGCATACGATGATAGCAACATCAAAGAGGAATTGCGCACTAATTCCAAATTAATTAAGTATTTCAAAGCTCGGAAAGTAGGATTTTTCATCTATCACAAATCTTGTAATGCTTTAGTTTCAATACGCAATGCCGCAGATATGGCCAAAGAGCACGCATTCTCTGGAACCCAAAATAGTGCTCCACCTAAGATTCAGATAAAACAGCATAAGGCAACGCCTGCGGAAAGTCATCAATCCAATGGAAATCTAAAAACTTATGCGACGGTCGCATGCTTGGGAGGCGTTGTAGGTTGTCTCCTAGGTTCATGCCTCAAACCTTATGTGATTGCAGCGTGTCTAATGGGCACATATCATTACGTCGTCAGGCCGTGCGTCAAATGGATAAAAGACGTAAAAGTTCGCATCCGTACTCAGTCCTCCAACAAATCATACTTCTACACTTAAGGTTGCTCATTGAGATCAAAAAAAAGCCGATACGAATCTGAATTAATGATGAAATGGAAATTTATAGGAAGGGATACTGTAAGGCATTGTCTATTTTTGCTCTCTTGGGCTGCGACATTAATGTCGACGTTGAGTATCGATGCTAAAAATGATCAGGCACCTATAAATTTTGAGGCATCAAACCTCACCCCACATTTTTATGAAAAATTTCAAATCGGCACACATAAAATGCAAGGCGATGATATCCTACTTTACATAGAACCTTGCCAAATGTCTTTTGAAGGCCGCCAAGCCTTACAGCGAGCGATTTTACAAAGAATCCTCCTGAAAAATGAGAATGAACTTTTGAAATTTTGGGAAGAATTTACATCGCCCCCCCAGGACAAACCTAATCTGAAAAAAAGCGCCATTTATTTAGAAATCGGCGAAGGTAAACGCCTTTATTCGGAGCTATTCGAGAAGTTAATCATCGCTCAAGAAGGTAGCATTGTAAAAAATATAAACTGTGGCTCGAGAAAACTTGTCATACGCGATGATCACAATATCCAAGAGGAATTGCGCAATAATACCCAATTAATTCAGGATTTCGAAACTGGGAAAGCAAAATTTTTCATCTATCACAAGCTTTGCAATGCTTTGGTTACGCTGTGTTATATCGAAGACGATGAGTTTATTGAAAGCGATGAGCATCCACCTTTCATCGTCGCCGAAAGTAAGAAGGTATTGTCGCAAAGTCATGGCTTACGCGAAAATGCGAAACGTTATCTGGTGATCGCATATCTAGGAGGCCTATGTTACTTAGTTTTAAGTCGATGTGTTAAGCGCGTAAAGCAAATAGGTGCTGGTCTAGCCAATATACTTAAGATTCCCTATATAATATTCGGCAATAGTCTTTGGTAGGACCATGGAATGGAAAATTACATTTTTAAATTAAAAGAAAGTTAATATGAATCAACGGGAAAGTGTGAAAAAAATTGGAGGGAACGCTTTAGGGCGTTGCTTAGTTTCGGTCTTTATTTGGACCATGGCATGGGGTACTACATTAGATGTCAAGGCGGACGATGATCAGTCTCCCATAAATTTTGGGGCGTCAGATCTCACGGAATCTTTTCGAAAAAAATTTCAGATCGGCGCAATTAAGATCGATGGCGACGACGCTCAGGTCGGCATCGATGCTTGCGAAGATGAGATGTCTCCGCAAGAATGTGCTGCGTTCCAGGAAGCGATTTTTAGGAAGATAACTTCGAAAACTGAAGACAGTCTGTTAGGCTTTTTGCGTGACTTTACGATCAGAATGCAGCACAAATTTGGGTCTAATGAGGAGCGTGAGAAACGGAGCGCCGTTTATTTAGAAGTTGGAGGTGGCAAACACATTTATCCAGAGTTATTTGAGAAGTTAATTATCGTCCAGGACGGCAAAATTATAAAAAATATGAATTGCGGTTCGAGAAAATTCGTTATATGTGACGACAGCAATATCCAGCAAGAATTGTTTACTAATGATCGATTATACGAAGCTTTTAAGCGTGGGAAAGCAAAATTTTTCGTCTATCATAAAGCCTGTAATGCCTTAGTTAGGTTATATTTTCTCCAAAAGAGTGAATTTCCCATTCCGTTCCAGCCAGATAAAAAGCCATACCAGACGGTGAAGAATTTTTTAAAAGTGGTATTTATAGGCGGTGTATGTTACTATCTTTTGGGGAATTGCGTCAAAGATGTAAAACAAATAGGCACTCAGTTGGCTAATATGTGCAAATTCCCTTTGTGTATGTTTGGTAATAACCGTTGATAAATTGAAGAATTTTAATTTCATATAAGTCTATATATGAGCCTAAATCTAACGAAAGGAAAATGTATGAATCCATTGAAGAATACAAAGCAATCAGGTCAGAGTGCTTGGAGACGCAGCACAATCCTAACCCATATCGTAATTATGATGTCCAATTTTATATTAGCAACGCATCAGGGGTACGGTCGGAAGGACATCAATGACGACCGTGAGCTTTATCTCCCGCAAGCTTTCCGTGACAAGTTTGCGGTCGGTCGATATAAAATTAGGGGGAACAGTCCCTTTTCACTTTGTACAAAATCTTGCTCAATACTCTCTCAAAGAGAGTACGAAAAATTCATGGACGCGGCTACGTCAGAAAATGATGATAAGCTTTTGCAATTTTTTAGAGATTTTACAAGAAATGGGAAAGATATCGTTTATTTGTTTGTTTATGAAGGTATTCATATCGGCAGCGTTGTCTTATATCCAGAGTTATTCCGGAAATTAATCATCACCAGGAATGGTCGCATTATAACAAATATGAACTGTGCATGGCACAGGGTATTCTTTATCCCTTACATGGATGATCACAATATCCAGCAGGAATTGTGTGATGAGAGTTCACTAATCATCCGAGGTTTGATAGATAAGAAAACAGAATTTTTCATCTACCATAAGGGCCGGGAACGCAGTGTTTTGACTTCACTATATCTCAAAAATCCCCCTCCTCCTCAGATCCCTACTTCATCTTCGCCTGTTCCTCCTTGGATCCCCACTTCATCTTCGTCCGTTCCTCCTCAGATCCCAACTTCATCTTCGTCCGTTCCTCCTCAGATCCCTACTTCATCTTCGTCTGTTCCTCCTCAGATTAGCATATGGTAACGTGATGATCTTTGCGCTAGATATCGCTTCTTTGATGCATCCTTTTTTTAGTTTATGTCCACGGCCGATCTCACAACGATGCATACTTTTCGATTGAGACTATACGATAAGCGAAGTGTGAGTGTCGTATGCAACTTTTAGTCTTTATTGGATCGTGGCATTGGTTCTGATATTGAGCGTCAATGAGAGATGGACAATAAGTGTACCTGGGGTGAGATTAAATTTTTAAATTAAAGGAGGATTCAAAAATATGGATCAACGGGAAAACATGAAAAAAATGGGGAGGAATGCTTTAAGGCATTGTTTAATTTCGGTCTTTACTTGGTCGATGGTATCGAAGACTATATTAGTTAATGCTGAAAGCGATCAGCCATCTATAGATTTTGAAGCACCGAGCCTTACGAAATCCTTTTTAAAAAAATTTAAGATCGGCGAAGATCTTATGGAAGGCGATAATGCTACAATTGGCATAAAACCTTGCCAAATGTCCTTAGAGTACCGTGCTGCATTACAGCAAGCAATTTTTCAAAAAAGAATCTTGAAGGATGAACGCGAGCTTTTGGCATTTTGGCAAAATTTTACAATCAATAGGCAGAATGCATCTGGAATCTATAGAAAGAGAAGTGCTATCTATTTGGAGGTCGGCGGAGGTAAGTACATTTATCCGGAATTATTTGAGCAATTAGTGATCGCCCAGAATGGTAGAATTATAAAAAATATGCATTGTAGCTCAAGAAAACTCATCGTACGCGATGATGACAATATCCAACAGGAACTGCGTACCAATATCCGATTATGTAAGGCTTTTAAGAGTGGGAAAGGAAAATTTTTCGTCTATCATAAATTTCGCAACGCCCTAGTTTCTCTATACCCCATTAAAGAGGACGAACTTGTCGCGAATAATGCACCTATGCCTTCCTTCAAAAAAAAGGACAATAAAGCAATACTTACACAAAACAAAGACTCAGGTCAAAGGACAAAGAACTGCTTGAAAATGGCACTCGTGGGAGGTATATGTTACTATATCCTAAAATATTGCGCCAAAAGTGTAAGTCGCATCAAAACTTGCTTGGCGAATATATGAAAATTTCCACGATATCCAGTGCCAGACTATCGCAATTCATAAAGTAATGAACTCGGGAAAATTCGTATGAATTACAATGTTAAGTTTAAGCTCAATGGGATGAAAATATGCATTATTTAACTTTAATGCGAACGACAATATGGATAGCGTCGCTCAACGCCCTTATTTTTTCCTTTTTAGACGCCGATGCGATGTCCAACGATGTTTCATCAGCGATGTTGAATGGGCATGAGTTAAAAACTTCGGCGTTATCGAATAAGTTTCCTTTTGTAACATTGGAAAACACTGCTACAGACGAGTTTGATTTTGACGGGGATAGTCTATTGATCTGTGAACATCCATTGCAATTGACGCGGTATTTTCGTGAAAAATTTAGGATTGGTCCACATAGGATTCGTGGAGATCATGGTTCAATTGACATAAAGCCTTGCCCGATAGGAAATCGAGAGGATTTCTTGAAAGCGATCTGGCGAGAAAAATGTGGAAGAGGCGAAGAAGGTATTTTAAATTTCTGGAAAAATTTTTCAAAAATGAACGCCATGTTCTTAGTCGATAACGAGGGCACCGTTTACTTAGAAGTAGATTCGGAGTTCAATGAAGAAACGCATTTTTATCGGGAGTTATTCGAAAAATTGATTATCGTTCGCAAGGGTAAAGTCACAGAAAAGATGAACTACAGCGTTAGATTCAACCGAGAGGGCATTGACTATGATGACAAAAACATTCAAAGAGAATTACGAAATAATGTCTGGCTTGTGAAAGTCTTTGAAACAGGAAAGATCAACTTCTTCGTTTACCATAAGTTTTGCGGAGCCCTAGTCACTTTGCGTTTTCGGAAAGATAACTTTGTTGAGCATTGCGAAGATCAACATAACATTCATGCAAAACGAATGGAGCTGACTTTCGTCAAGGGTGTTCTCGGTGCATTGACTTTAGTCCTCGGCTACATCGCAGTTAAACCCTTTCTGGCGGCATTTTTATCAAGTCACAGAAAAAATACAGAGGACTCAAAAAGATTATTTGGAAAGTTCCAAACCGGCTTTCGCTATTTACAAGGAAAATTAACCCGACCGAAGCCTCCCCGTTGGTATGAAAAACCCATGACTCCCATAAAACATCTGTTTCAAATTGCGTTCCCTATGCTATGATAGCGACATTTCGCCATCACTAAATACCAACGGCGGAAGAAAGAAAGGGTGCCCAAGGCGGGACTTGAACCCGCACGTCTTTTCAGACAAAGGATTTTAAGTCCTCAGCGTCTACCATTCCGCCACCTGGGCTACGTTTAAATCATCGTGAAAAATTCTATCCATTGCAAGTATTTTTTAAAGGAATGATGATATTTCGCTGCCCCTCTTTAAGGACAACATCTGAAAAGCGTTTATTTTTAATTTGCTCCATTTTATACAGAACTGTGAAGTTTTTTAGGCGCGATTCACTGCTATCGACTTAGAGATACGGATAGGTTTTATGGATACTTTTTCGTCGAATTTCGAAGAAGTGGCGTAAGAGATCGTAGCATTCTTTAGCGAGAACACCCGTCTTGATCTTAGGTCTGTGATTAATTTGTGGAAGCTCCAACAGAGAAATAGCACCGCCGAGACAACCCATTTTAGGGTCGCGGAATGCGTAGATGACCTCGCCGATGCGAGACATAATCGCTGCGCCAGCGCACATAGGACAGGGTTCTTTAGTGACATAGAGTTTTGTTTCATTGAGCCGCCAATCGCCGATTTTGTGCGCTGCTTGGATAATAGCAAGGATTTCAGCATGAGCCGTAGGATTTTTTAAAATTCCAACGCGATTATGTGCCGACGCAATCATTTGTCCTTCATGACTCAGGACAGCGCCAATAGGAATTTCATCTTCTTCATAAGCATCGACAGCCTCATTATAAGCACAGGTCATGAAAAATACATCTTCATTTTGCAACGGCGATGGGAATAATTTAGGGAAGGGACATTCCATGTCTTCTAGTAGAAGGTTAAACGGTAAAATCGCAAATCCAGAGCGTTAAAGTACGATTATGGGATAAGACAAATAAAGATAAAAGAAATAAAAATTTTATTATTGACACGCAATCGATTTTGCTGTCTGTTAACAGACATCATGAATAAAAATCAAATAACAAAGTTTTACAGCGTGAATTTGTTGTTAACTATGGCCTTAGGCATGGAAATTGGAAGCCAAAGTCTCTTTGCAGGTAAAGAAGAGAGCAAAAAAATACAAATAACTGCAACGCGATGTGCGGAAATAAATAACACGAAGAGTTGGCTGTCAAAGCTAGAAGAGGGGAGGTTGAAATCGCAAAATGACTTGACTTTTATTTGCAATCCGCAATCCTCTACCAATCAGTCTGGTTCCAATAGTACGCCAAATGATCATAATCAGAAATTTAAAGTTTTTCAGAGCCCATCAGATTGCGGTTGGTGCGGTTGGTATGCTCTTGTTGCAAACCTCAATGTAATAAATGGAGCAGTTAGCGGCGATAATGAAGTAATAATTACGTTTCATGCAATAGCAAAGTTTTTTGATGAAGTTGCAGATGCAATTGACAAGGCAAAGAATGAAAACATTGAGCTGACGCAGTGGAATGCTACTCAAGCTACTCAACTAACTCCCGAGAAAATAGAGGAATTACGTAGCGGTAACGTGATGTTTGATGTCTTCGAATTTGCTCCAATCGTCGCATGGATGTGTAATTGTCAGGTATGCATTTATATAGAGGAAGAGGGTGTGGTAAGGCGTTTGTGCGTTATTAATCCGACGATTCAAAATAAAACTGGTGGGGATGAAAATAGCATTATAAGAAATAGAATTATAAGACTACTATACAGTGGCGAGGGAGAGGATGGCCATTTTGACATGATACTGCCTTCTCCTGTGCAAGCGGTGACAATTGAGTGTCCTGATGGTGATGATGTGACGTACGAGAACCTGCAACTCCACTCCCTCCTCCACGGCGGCCGCCGCCAAAACATCGACATATACGACGACATACAATAGCCATTTTGGAAATAATACTGCCTTCTTCTGTGCAAGAGGTGACAATTGAGTGTCCTAACGATAAGGATGAGGGGTACATGGAGATGGCACTCCTCTACAACATATGCAACATATCATAGTCTGCATAGGGTCTGTGATACTGAAGAAGAATAATTGACATCGATTTTTTTTAGTGTAAATGCATGGGTTTCAAGATTATTTTGAGCCTGTGCATTTTTTTGTCCATTAATAGGTACTTATAATTTATTTTTATGGGCAATGAAAAGCGTTTATAGGTGAGGTATATTTCGCCATTTTCCGATAAATTTCATTTTCATCCACAAAAAACGATACGCGGCTAATCCGTGTTCAATGTATAAGATTCCTTCAATACGCCGCTCCAAGAACCAATAAGTCCTTTTACGCTTGGGAGGTAATTTTATAACGAGAATTAAAAGCAATGCCATAAGCACATCATAAGCGAGACAAATAAAAATTAAAAAAATAAAATTTTATTATTGACACGCGATCAATTCTGTTATTTGCTAATAGACGTTATGAACAAGAATCGAATAATAAAGTTTTGCAACATAAATTTGTTGTTAGCCATGGCCTTAGGCATGGAAATTGGAAGCCAAAGTCTCCTTGCAGGTGAGAAGCGTATAATAAAACTAAGCCCTGAGAAAATAGAGGAATTTAAGCAAATATTGGCTAGAATGAGGTTAAAGAAGCTAGGGAAGTCCCATGAGCAGGCTGCTCCCCCCTCAGACCTTCGTCAGACTATCTCAAAACAACAATTACCCGCTAAGCAACCATTTGTATACGCGGACGTCATCACAGAACATAACGTTACCCCAAAAGTTCCTACCTCGCTTAAACGAGAACGAAAATTCCCATTTCTTAATCTTGAGAGTCGTAATCAAGTTGGCAGTGACAACGAAATTGATAACCTCAAACAAGCGGCTGAAGACTTAGAACGAGAAATATATACGCAATTGAACACTTTGCAAGGACAGATGAGGGCCTTGCAAGAACAGGTTAACTGTATCACCGAAAATAAGCATAATAAGCAAAAACAAAACCCGATGCAGAACTCGGAAAAGAACTTGAATTTTAGTAGCACTTTGCCATCCCCTAGCCATCATCCCAGCTCCAATAATAATAAAGGGCAAAATGCGATAGTTAGTAGCACTTTGCCATCCCTTAGCCATCATTCCAGCTCCGATAATAATAAAGGGCAAAATGCGATAGTTAGTAGCACTTTGCCATCCCCTAGCCATCATTCCAGCTCCGATAATAATAAAGGGCAAAATGCGATAAATAGTAGCACTTTGCCATCCCCTAGCCATCATCCCAGCTCCGATAATAATAAAGGGCAAAATGCGATAAATAGTAGCACTTTGCCATCCTCTAGCCATCATCCC
>JAITAK010000021.1 GCA_031284165.1 Puniceicoccales bacterium | reverse complement strand
GTCAAAATTTTTAACGCTTAAACTTAATTTATGAAAATACTTGACAATCGAAAAAAAACGTTTAACTTTTAAGTATATTTTAACTAAAAAAGGTAATAAATATGGTAATAAATAAAAATATAATTAAGACAATCGTTACAGGAAGTTTTCTTTATGGAAGTTTGTCAACAATGATGGTCAACACCTATCTTTGGGCTGGTGCTACTCATGTTGAAAATGAGCATAAGGATGTTGTTTATGATGCTCAGGCAACCAAAAATCTGAGAAAATTATTGAATGCTGCCTCAAAAGGAGGGCATTTTACGGATGAACTCTTTCGACAGGCTTTGGAATGCCTAAAAGAAGGTGCAAATCCTAATATACGCGATGGGTACAAGTCTACTCGATATACTCTGTTGCACTGGGCGTTCTATGAAGCAATTAATGATATGTATTGGTTTAACCCTAAACTTCCTATCCCCAATGCAGCCTATGAGACTGCAACGGCACTGCTTAAGCGAAGCGATGTAAACCTCAATATAGTAGATGCCGCAAAAAAGCCACCTTTGTTTTGGCTTCTAGAGGATAATGAGGTTATTAATAACCCAACAGGCGAAATGGGGCGCAATATCATTGAGATGACGATTAAAAATGCGCTAGAGAGCGTGCTTAACGTAACTCTAGAGAAATATTTTGAATGCTCTCTCGACTCTCTCGGTTTCGCCTTCGATAAGATTGTTGATTGCGGTGCCATTCGAAATGCGATAAATGAAGCAGTAAGTAAGAATGATGGCGAAATCATTTTTAAGGCGATTTGCGCAACATTAAAGGATGCGATAATTAAAATAGTAAAAGAAGAAGACAAAGTAAAGATACAACAGGTGAATACAAAGCAAGTGATTGACTATGCGATAGGAAGAGCAAAGGCTGACGACCGATGTGACTTTCATCTGGAGACCAAAGATGTTCGGTCCATAGATAAAATCATAAAAGATAAGCTTGTTACAATCTACTACAGAGCAAAAGAGGCATTAATATTACAACTATTGTCGAGAGAAGATATTAAGTTAGACATAACCGATGAAGATGGCAATACAGCATTACATCATTTTATGAGTTCTTCTATCATAGGCAATGCTGGCCTAAAGGAGCTTCTTGATAAAGAGGAGAAATGGCACGCATGTTCTGCAAATAATAATTTTGAGATACCTATTCATTTAGCTGCACAGAATAAAACTAGTTTGTACGACTTTCGGAGTTGTCTAACAGAGCTATGGTGGCATAAAAAAAATGTCGAAAAAGAGCTTTTTCTAACTTATGGTGATGTCAATGGAGATACAATATTTCATCACATGGCAAGAGGAGGTTATGTAGGGGCTATGGAATTTCTCTTGGAGCGCTTCTTTGGTTTTTTTTGGAATCAATCTCGAGAATCTAAAATTGAAAAATTAATGCAAAAAAATAAGGAAGGTAAGACAATTTTGCACTGTGCCATGGCATCAGAAAATAGAAATATTATGGCCCTCATTAAAGTTCTCTTTAATGCATTTCAGCGCGAGCTAAATTTCCAAGACCCTTCGCTATTACTATTTCGACAATTTGATAACGATGGCAATACACCTTTACATGATGCCGCAGCCCATGGTCACTGGAATGTTATAGAACATTTCTATAGCCAGGATGAAAATCGAAAAAGATTTATAGGCCTAAAAAATAGACAAGGTGAGACAATGATACATTTAGCCGCAGAAAATGGCCACATGAACGTGGTATCTAAGTTGCTTGACCTTATAATGACAATAGATCCAAAGTCGCGCGTTAAAACTTTTAGATTAGTCCTGAACAAAAAAACAACAGATCAGAAGCTAGCATCCTGTAGTATTTTACTTGGTTGTAATCAAAAAGGTTGTGATGCGTATAATTATGGTTGTGTTGTGGAAGAAAAAGATCATCCTATAGCCAGTCGATGGAAAGATGACAGTGGTGCCACATTACTCCATTATGTTGCACGGGATGATAACGCGGAAGCAATAAAGGCATTACTGAACCTACAATTGAAATTAGGAAATTCTTCCATCCCTGCTTTCCTCGATAGAGATAAAAATGCACAGGATAATCAAGGACTGACGCCGTTACATTATGCTGCAATAAATGACTCTGTAAATGTAACAAAGATATTGTTAGAAACGCCAAATGTTGATAGAGGTGCGCAGGATGAACAAGGACTGACACCGTTACATCATGCTGCCAAAAATGGCGCTGTAAATGTAGCAAAGATATTGTTAGAAACGTCAGATGTTAAGAAAGATGCAAAAGATAAGGAAGGATATACGCCATTGGATTGGGCGGAGTGGCAATTAGAGCCAGAACAGCTTAATAACATCGAAGATGAAGATGAAAGAGCAGATATGAAAGCCAAACTGGAACAGACGGTGAAATTATTGAGTTAAACTAGAAATAAATTTGTATTTTTTATTTTATATCTTTACCGAGATGACTTACCAGAAATGGGTTAGTGTCATCTCGGTGATCTTTATTTTAGCGATTTTTCCTGTAACTTCATTACCATTGCATTAAATTAATTGCAAATCCTGGTTGAAAACGACTCTCTCGACGGGAACGATTCTTAACTTTGAAAAATAACCTTATGTCCCAAACATTATTCCAACAGGTATTCCATCCTACTTCCATGGCCAAAAATTTACCGCTTTTGGCGTCAATTTGCGTCGATAAATCGAGTTTCGAAAGCGTATTGAGTTGTAGGCAAAAATGAATACCCCATTGATGAATGTGGTGATTTGTAAATTTCACACAAAAGCCGCACTGCCATAGATCTCCACTAATAAAATTAGCTTCAGCATTTATTGCTCGCATTCCGAAATTCTTCCAATTGAAGCGGGAATCGAGACGTAAATTTAGCCAGCGGCGGGGATTGAATTCGGAAAATATATAAAAGTCGGAAAGCCGTTCCTCTCGTTGTTGCGCTCCTTGGCGATGTTCATCGTACCGCTTGAAGCGAAAATCCTGGTAAAAATCTATGGAGCCTATGCGACGAATCTTATCTCGCTCATTTTTGATGAAAAAATCATTCTCAATTCCTAAACGTATGACGCTTTGCCCCACCAGATCGTCAACGTAACGCATTTCCGAAAGATCGATGCAAGGTAAAAAATGGTGCTTCTCTTTAAGATCTATCGCATGCTCTATGTGTCGATGACTCTGCGAGATATAGCGATATTTTATGATTGGCCGTAAAACATGCTTCCATGCTTTCGCCCTTAACCATGGAATGGCTTGGGAATAAAGTGCATGGAAATTTGCATCGAAATCAAAGCCTAATTCCCCTAAAAATCGATCGCGTTTACCAAAATAATGAGTCCATCTCCCTCCAAGATGTGGTGTCATATGTACCCCAAGACTCAATGTCGTTGGACGATGTAAACCGATATAACTGTCCATGCGATTGAGATCGATATTTTCCCGCAACGCTAAATTTCTACCTAAGGGACGCTTCGCTTTTAAACGCGTGAAATCAATGAACCCAAAATAGTATATATCTGTATCCCCGATCTCTTTGGGAAACAATTCGAAACGCAGGGAAGGTCGTTGTTGCACAAAATCTTGATAGCGATTCATCTTGACGCGCGTAAATAGCGTCAGTAAATAATTTTCACCGCGATAATCTAGTTCTCCGAAGGAGTCCCGAATGTCGTCATTTCCGTAAGAATGTTTGAAGTCTTCTTCAACATACCTGTCACTCGCCCATAAACAATCAGAGAGAAAATCTATCCTTTGCCCTAAATGGTGGTTTTGCTGTAAATCAATAAACCAACGACACTTCTTGATGGGTTGTATGTGCACGCCGTCTATTGTGCGTGCATCCTTCTTGTGATCGCCTCTATCTGAAATGTATCCCGTCTTTAATTCCAAATGCGATGCTACGGCTTCGCTTTCTCCGTCGATCTTGACCATAGGACCGAGGAGTATCCCGCGCTTCGAATAGGCATCACATTGCATCCCTAAATATAAATCGTCAGCCGCATGGTAGCGAATTTCGCTTTGTAGATAAGCGCCTAGTTTCGACGTGTATCCTGCATCTAGACGCATATCCATAAAACGGATCCATGCTCCAACTGAAAAACAGGGCACGTTTATGAGAGGAATTTTCCCAATGGAAAGCTTTGTGTTTCGCGCAACCCCACGCTTTTTTAATCGATCATAGGTGATCTTTTTCGTTCTTAAATTGGGAATAGCTCCCTTGAGGCCTAAATTAGCCCTAATATAGGCATCTTCAATGCCGATCTGTGTCTCGGAAAAATCGACCCTTTGGGCTGAGATACATACCTGATCGATTCCCATCTCGACGTCATGGGCTTCTATGGATCTCTCTGCGATGTTGCATTCAGCGTCCGCGCATTTTGCGTAAAAATTTTCACCGGTAACGCAGACGTTTCCCGAGGCGTGGGCTATTCCTTGTGATAAAGTTAGATGCTCTGCCTCCATCTGTACGTCTCCTGTATTCACTTGTTTCGTCTTCGAATGATTTGGATCTATGGTAGCCCACCCTGATCGCGTCAAAATGTAACCTGAAAATGCAAAAATGATGAGTTTTGAAAAAGCCGTCCTCACTGATCCATCTACCTTCAAATTTTCAGCATATTGACAATGCTTTTGTTGTAAAAGGATCTATCTCGCCGCAAAACCAATTTCTGCTGAGACCTTGAACAGAGCGCCCAAAATAAATAGATCTTTACTTTTGAAGGTTCTTCTTTGAAATAGTGAAATTAAGAGGTGGTTATGCAAATCAAGAGAGTGGGGATTTTAACAGCCGGGGGATTAGCACCTTGTTTATCGGCAGCGGTAGGTGCTTTTATTGAGACTTACAGTAAAGTTTCACCCAAAACAGAGATTATTGGTTATCGTGGAGGGTATAAAGGACTATTACTCGGGGAGAAAGTAGTGGTCACACAGGCGATACGGCAAAATGTGGCAGCGCTTTTCGAATATGGAGGAAGTCCGTTAGGGAATAGTCGCGTGAAGTTAACTAATGTACGGGACTGTGTACGACGCGGCTATGTTATGGAAGGAGAGAATCCGCAGGAGATTGCTGCAGAGCAACTAATGCGAGATGGAATTCAGGTGCTACACACTATTGGAGGAGATGATACGAATACCGCGGCAGCAGACCTCGCAAAATTTCTAGAGCAGAACGATTACAAATTGAGTGTGATTGGATTACCAAAGACCATTGATAACGATATTTATCCGATTGGACAGAGTTTAGGAGCAACGACTGCTGCAGATGAAGGGGCAAGGTTTTTTGAGAACGTCGTTTTAGAATCGACGGCCAATCCGCGAATGCTCATTGTCCATGAAATTATGGGGCGCCACTGTGGGTGGTTAACCGTGGCGACGGCATTGGCTTATCGGCGCCGTTTAGAAGAGAAGCAATGCTTATCGGAACTTGGATTAAGGCGAGAATCGTTAGACATTCATGGGATTTACATTCCGGAGCTAGAATTAGATATTGATAGCGAAGCGGAGCGCTTGCGGCGGATCATGGACACTGACGACAACGTCAATTTATTTGTGAGTGAAGGAGCGGGAGTTGAAAGTATCGTCAAGGTCATGGAAGCAGAACATAAAGAAATCGCACGCGATGCTTTTGGACACATCAAGTTGGATGCCATTAATCCGGGCCAATGGTTTGCCGATGAATTTAGCGAAAAAATCGGTGCTGAGAAGCGACTTATACAAAAGAGTGGCTATTTTGCTCGTTCGGCGAAAGCGAATGCCGTAGACCTCAAGTTGATTCGGGAATCAGTAGCGTTGGCGATTAAATGTGCAGAGGAAGGACAATCGGGAGTAATCGGTGATGACGAGGAGAATGGATATAAGTTAGCATGCATCAATTTTTCTCGGATTAAGGGAGGAAAGCCCTACGATATTCAAAATCCGGAATTTCTAGCGCTATTAGCTGCCATCGGGCAGCGCAATTGACTATTATAGTTAATTTTATTGATGGTGATTTATATTCATGAGACAAAGATTATAAATTGCGGCTTTGCCCTATATTTTTGAGGTGCATTTCGTCGTAAAATGCCGGGTGAAAAAAGTTGCCGATAGGCTTAATCTTTAGTTGCGGCGTTTTGCGATTTTTTACAATGCAAATATCGATTCAAAACGAAGGATGCTGAAAAACGGGAATTTTCTCAATTCTTTGAAGAGGGATGAATATTTTTTTCGCGAAAATTAAGAAAAGAGTGGTATTTTTAAAAAAACTTATTAATGAAAGTAAATAATGGGACGAGAATTCGTATTACCAAAAGTATCTAAAAACGATATTTTCATTGATAATGTTTTTTACGGTCGCGAAGTGTGCTTTACTTTTCAATGTGATCGACGTCAATTTCATGTAACGACGTGCAGGTGTAAAATGCGATTTTCGATAGAGATTCGACTGACTCTTGGCCACTATCCCTGCCGTCTTTTGTTGGAACAATTACCACCGCTAGCGGTTTTTTCCGATAAATTTGCAGCCATCGATTTTTTTTCCGTCCCCGAAGAGATTCGCCTATTAGTTTTTCAAGGGGCAACGGAAGCGCTCCAAGAGCATTATTCCGCAATCTTGAAGACGGCGATCACTATCGATGCCCTAGAACCCGTCGTCGTTTCTGAGACTGTCAATGGCATCGACTTCACGATTACCGGGGAACAAAATCGCATCACAGCGGGAACCTTGGTTGCGCCTAAAGAGGTTTTAGCGATGTTAGCGAAAAAAATTCAACGCACGCCCGTCGTACATCATTTTAGGAACTTGGAGTTTCCGTACCACTTTTCTCTTGGATCGACGCGATTTTCTTGGGATGACTATGAAGCTTTATGTGAAGAAGACGTCATATTTTTAGATCAGCATGAACTTGCCAAGGCGCAAAAAATGGCTATCCTTGATTTTGGAGATGTAAGAGTGCGTGGCAATTTGATACCTTCCGGCGTTGTGGTTCAACAAATTCAAGGATAAGCGATATCGATTAAGAAAAACAGGATGATTTGATGGAAGTGCTGTTGAGGAAGGAATGATCGTCTAAGAGGGAACTTTTTATTATTTTGGGTTATGGATGGAGATAGGAAAATTGTTAATAATGATGAGGGGGACGACAGCGAAAGTGAAGGCGTCATCGAATTAAGCGTGAACGATCTCAGGAACGCTTTTCGAAACCGAAACCAGGGAGCGCCTAAGAAAGAAGGCATTCCTCAGAAAAGTGAGAAAGAGGAAAGTCGTTCTGAATTCTTGGAGGGCGGCGATAAAGCAGCGATGAACTGGAATAGCGGGGCAATGTTTGGTGGTTTCTCAGCGGCATCAGGGAGTGAAGGCAGCGCTTTTAGTGGGACATCGCCTGCCCTATCGATGGTCGATGGCGATGAAAAAATTGACACCTCCAAACTCGATGCAGAGCTTGCCAAAATGAAGACGACGATAGGAGGAGGGGCTTCGCATCATCGGGATACTATTACTTCTGAGAACGCGGTACAGCCTTCTGTAGCGTTGCCCCGAGAAGGGCAAGGAAATCGCGGCAATCAGAATTTAGAAACGAATTCAGGAATATCCCACGGAGATCGGGGAAATACTTTGGGAAATGATAGAAATGTTATGAATGAAGAATCATTAAGAGACACTGAACAAGGAAACGGAGAGGTCGTAGATGGTGAGACATCAGAAGCCTTTGATGGAGAGAGCGACAACAATGCATGGGAAGATCGCTCGGAGGATGGCGACGGCGAAGACGACGCCTCTGAAGGCAGCGATGGCGATGAAGCTACCGCTTCTGCCGTTGACGATGAGGATGAGGATGGCGACGGCGAAGACGACGCTTCTGAAGGCAGCGATGGTGACGAAGCTACCGCTTCTGCTGTCGACGATGAGGATGAGGATGGCGACGGCGAAGACGACGCCTCTGAAGGCGAAGGCAGCGATGGCGATGAAGCTACCGCTTCTGCCGTCGACGATGAGGATGAGGATGGCGACGGCGAAGACGACGCTTCTGAAGGCAACGATGGCGATGAAGCTACCGCTTCTGCCGTCGATGATGATGAGGAGGATGGCGATGGCAAAGACGACGCCTCTGAAGGCGAAGGCAGCGATGGCGATGAAGCTACCGCTTCTGCTGTCGATGATGGGGATGAGGACGGCGATGGCGAAAACGACGCTTCTGAAGGCAACGATGGCGATGAAGCTACCGCTTCTGCCGTCGACGATGATGATGAGGATGGCGATGGCGAAAACGACGCTTCTGAAGGCAACGACGGCGATGAAGCTACCGTTTCTGCTGTCGATGATGAGAATGAGGATGGCGATGGCGAAAACGACGCTTCTGAAGGCAACGATGGCGATGAAGCTACCGTTTCTGCCATCGATAATGAGGATGGCGATGGCAATGAAAGCAAAGAAGCCAGTGATGTCAAAGAAACGGATAATGCAGGAATTGTAGGTGAGGCCGGCGATGCTAACAAAGGAACAGGTAGCACCGCACTTCCTACCCATGAAAGTAGCAACAGTGGTCAAATCGCAGCGGCAGCCGCTGCCGCTGCGGCTGCAACAGCAGTAGCTGCCGCAACAGCCGCTGCGGTGGCGACGCGAGGCTCCGATCAAAAACAGGAAGATGCTAAAGCAGCAGAGGTCAAAGTCGGAAAAAATGACCCTGATCCTCACTTCGCAGAGCAATTAATCGATAACGTCCATACCAACGAAAGCGCACCGCAAGCAGGTACACCTACGGCTCAACATGTACCGCCACTGTCTCCTCCTAGAGTCGATTATCGACGACCGCCTATTGCTTCGTTTGATCGTCAAGTGGCGCTCCCTAAGGCAACGGAAGTCCATTCTGCTGTTCCTGTTGAAAAAATGCCTATCGTTTTAACTTTTGAAACGGGACGCCAAAGGATTACCTTTGGAGAACTGGAAAAAATTAAGGAAGGTTACACCTTTGAATGTGCCAATCCCATAGATGCTCCTGTAACGATTTTCGCTAATGATATCCCGATCGGTATCGGTGAATTATTGGATGTCGAGGGTCGAATTGGAGTGCGTATCATTGAATTTTACGACAAATGAACGGCGTAACTTTAGATCCTACAACCATTGTCGTGCTTCTCGTCGCACTGACTATGGCACCATTTTTATTACTTTTAGTTTCATCTTTTGTGAAGATTGCCAGTGTATTAAGTCTCATTCGCAATGCTTTAGGTGTACAACAAGTGCCGCCGAATATGGTTTTAAATGGTATGGCGATCATGTTGACGATTTACATCATGTATCCTGTGTTACAGGACACGTTTAATATTGCGCGTTCCATCGACTATGACATGAATAATATTGCTTCTTTAGAACCCAAATTGAGTCAGACTTTTACGCCTTTAAAGCATTTTTTGGAGTGCCATACGAAATCGCGAGGGCGGGCATTTTTTCTGAAGACGGCACAACAGATTTGGCCACAGCAAATGCAAAAGGATTTAAAAGAGCAGCACCTATTAGTTTTAATTCCGGCGTTTGTCGTTTCCGAACTGACCGATGCTTTTCAGATTGGGTTTTTGCTCTATCTTCCGTTCATTGCCATTGATATGATTGTTTCGAATATTTTGCTAGCCATGGGGATGATGATGGTATCGCCCATGACCATATCGCTTCCGTTCAAGATGATGCTTTTCGTTCTTGTCGATGGTTGGACCAAGTTAGTAGAAGGTATCGTCAAGACCTATCGCTAGGTACGGATTGACGATAACGGAGAAATCGATTCATGGAGAGCGGTCATCGTTCTCCAATTTTTTGTCGATTTATTTCGACTTTAACGATTGAATTGGAACGCATTTTAGTGCGCTTGCGCTAATATTGGATGGAATAGTATTTTTACATTAGAAGCGGATATTTTTTTTAATATTTCGCATTAACAATTCACAATAAATGCTTGCTTATTTATAAGTTGTTCATATTTCTTTTTTTACAAAGAAAGATAAACGTGAAAACGATCGCGATCACGAAATCAATCCCAGAAAAGAATTAATCATTAGAGGAAAAGATATGGACAAAATAACGTACAAAAAGATCAGTAAAA